>NZ_AOIG01000026.1:0-113925 GCF_000346635.1 Paenibacillus shenyangensis | reverse complement strand
TTCTTGGCCGGAATTAGAGTATAGCATGCCAGCAATTTAGATGCAACCCCTTTTTCGAATTAAATTTATCGATCGTTTATATCTTCAGGGTACTCTGCTTTATCTCTGTAATTGTCCTGCTTTGGATTATGGTATTGGAGCTGGATCCATTAGCAGGTACAGATCTCTTAATGGATACTAATAGTAATTATAAGATTATTTTCAGACAGCTAATCACCAGCACTCAATGACCTCTATTAAAGATACGCTATATAATAACAGCTACCTTGTTTATCTTCAAAACGAGGTGGCTGTAGTATTACTATTTTTATAATGGAGCTCTATCTATTATTTCTATAGATAGCTTTATTTCCAAACATATCTTTCTAAGCATTAATTCTTTTGGCATATTCGATCTTCATATATCCCAATGTGTACTTTTTTCTATAGTTGCTGTTCTGCTGTTTTAGAGCTTATTCCTTTGACGTTATCCTTTTAGTGGGGTTTCGTTAATCATTAACTGTCATGCTGGTCTATGACTCTTTATTCCTTGGTTGGCTCTTTATTTCATATAACTGTTATCTTCTATAGTATGTTCCTGCTGCTCGACAATCAGGGGCAGGGTGATTTTGACTTTGGTTCCTTCTCCTTTTTTACTGGAGATGGTTACGCCGTATTGCTCACCATATAGAAGGGTGATGCGGTGATGTACATTCTGGATACCAATACCGGTAAATAGCTGGCGTTTGCTTTTGGGATTGGGTAGTACGCTTTGCTCGCCCTGCTCCAGGCCATCCATGCCGTCTCCATTATCGACGACTTCGCAGACCAGCGTATCTTCCAACTTGGAAACTAGAATGTAGATCACACCTGCACCTTTTTCATTAAAAGCATGGAAAAAGGCGTTCTCGATAAAAGGCTGAATGATGAGCTTGGGCACATGATATTCCATACAGTCCGGCGAAACGAAATAATTGACCTGAACTTTGTTGCCATAGCGTACATGGTTGATAAATACATAATTTTTCATATTATTGAGTTCTTGCTCAATCGTGATGGTCTCGCTCACATTGCTGATTGTATTCTGGAGCAGCGAGATCAGGGCATTAATTGTCTCTGCGGCGGTATCCTTATTGCCTTTTTGCACCAGCATTTTGATCGAAGCTAGCGTATTGTACAGGAAATGGGGATTGATTTGCCGCTGTAGAGCAGCCAGCTCTGCATTACGCTGTTCCTTCTGCGTCTGAAGCAAACGCGCAATGTAATCATTCAATTCATCCAGCATATAATTAAAAGCACGGCTCAACTCCTGCACTTCATAACTACCGGTCACATGCACGTAATTACCGAAGTCTTTTTCCGTGATAGTCGACATCTGACGCACCAGCCGAGTCAGGGACTGAGTTAGTCTTCTGGAGATCAGGAAAACGGTCAGTAGTGCCGCCATTACGATACCGATACAAATCAGCGCAATATCGCGCACATTTACAATCTGTCCTACCGCATATTCGCGATCGATCATATTGACCAGGTAGATATTATAGGACGGGATATAGTTGGACAGGATAATATGATTTTTGCCCATAACATCTGCATTGGTATAGCTTAGCTGCTTCTCGTTAATTTCTTTGGCATATCCCAGCAGGTCCGGCGAGAAACTGCCGATCAGCTGTTCCTGGTTACTGGAAATAATACGTCCATTGGCATCCAGAATAAGCACATCACTGCCGGTACTCGTAAAGTTACTATAGAAGCGTTTGAATTCCTGCTCTTTGATGGCGATATAGATTGTACCGTACAGGAAACCGCTGGTACGCTCCATTAAGGCTTTGGAAGCTACGATATATTTGTCTTTGAGCACGCCGGACCGAGCCGATTCTTCATCATATTGATACATGAGACGCTTCGGTTCGGCTATGGTACGTTCGGTGAGTTTGCTTTTGGCGAGCTGTCCCGGATTGACCGGCCAGTATGACCAGTCTGACGAATAGCTGCGTCCATTCACTCCGCTGACAATAATACCTACATCATAAGCATCCACATTCGACTTGATCTGCTTCATCTGCTGACCCATATCAAAGTAGGAACTGGACATTGTAATCGAATCACTCTCGCCGTTGGTCAGATAATCTTTGACCGTACCGTTCTGGGAAGCGTGACTCACTCCATTTACAATAGAGTCATTAAAAGATTCCATGCTGCTCTTGATCTGATTCAGCACTTTGGAATTGGTAATGCTGAATGTCTCGGTAAATAGCCTTTCTGACATGCGTATGGTCACTAGTGAGGTCAGCAGACAGACGGCGATAATACTGACAACCATTACAATGAACAATTTAAAAAATAAACCCTGCTGCTCAAACCGGAGCGCATGCTTCTTCCAATTCATCGGACTTCACACTCATTTTCTGTTCGGGTTATAAAGAGATCGGACTGACCGGCGCCTGCTTAAAATCAGCATACAACAGCCTGACAGCTGAGTATGTATGAACTAAAAGGATGATGAACCAGCAACATCCCTGCAGTAAAAACACAGGGATGTCCTAACACATACATGTCTAACTTCTATAAATACAAAACGGCAAATTAGCCGCGTACATGCTGTCTTCGGTATTGACTGGGCGATAGACCGGTCCACTTTTTGAATACTTTGGTAAAGTAGCTGTGATCCGAATACCCTACCTTGCCGCTGATCTCGGAAATAGAGTACAGATCCGTGCGCAGCATCTCGGCTGCCTTTTCCACCCGGATCTTGTTAAGGTGCTCACTGAATCCTTCCTTGTTATGTGTCGTGAAGTAGCTGGACAGATAGGATGGATTGAAATGAAAGTGCTGCCCCAGTCCAGTCAGGCTCAGCGGTTCGGCATAGTGTTCTTCTATATATTCCAGCAGCATCTTCATATTGGTACTACCGTTCTGGGAAGAACGGGATTGGATCTGCAGATGAATCCTGCTCAGGAATTCGTTCAGTACGGCTATGGTGTCCTGCACATGAACCGCATCATTGATTTCTCTAAAATAATCATACTTTTCTTCATCCAGCTGCCGAACATCATAATCCTGGTTCCCCAGTAGCGTAATAATGTTAAAAATGATATTGCCGAGAAAGGACTTCAGCTCAAAAGGAGTCGCCCGATAATTGCCTGCCATTGCATGGACATACGTATCCAGCTCGGTAAAAGCAGAATCAAAGTTCTCGCGCCGCATTTCCTCGGCAAACTGCTTCAGATTAAACGCTCCCGGCACATGTGCCGGCTCACCAAGTTCTGCCTCTATCATGAATGGGCGATCAGGGAAATAAAAATGATATTCCAGCAGTTTGAGCATTTGCTGGTAGATGACTCCCAATTGATCGATACGTGCAAATTCTTCGCTCATTGCCCATAAGGTCTGCTGATCCTCTGCCGATCCTGCATAAGCAAGCTCGCGTATCCGTGCAATGACAGCTGCCTCATCATCTCTGTTCATATTTAAAAGAAAAACAATCAGCTGGGGATCTGCAGCTACCGGGCGGAAACTGACTGGCACACTAGCAGATTCTATGGACTCTGCCAATCGGCTGCTAATCGCCGATACGTAGCTGCTTTTCTGCTGAAGGGTAAGATCCCCACCAGATGCACGTAGCTGGTGAGGCTGAATTCCCACCAGTATATATTCCCCATATGGAAAATGAACGGCCACCATCTCCGGATCATAATCCATCTCATAACCTGCAATCAGTTTCTCCATAATATGATCGACCGTTATCTGCTCATCCCCGGATGTTTCATCATAAGCAAGAGAAGGAATGCGCCGCGCAGTATTTTGCAGTACCTGCAGCAGCTCCTGTGTCTCCAGCTTGGGCTTGAGAATATAATCTGCTACGCCGCTCTGAAAAGTTGAACGCACATAGCTGAACTCTCCATAACTGCTGAGCACGATCACTTCAATCTGGGGATAGTTTTGCTTGACGATTCGGGTGAATTCTTCGCCATCCATAACTGGCATTACGATATCGGTAATGACGATATGAGGCTGAAGCTCATCGATCAGATCCAGCGCTTCCCGGCCATTGGATGCTTCACCGATGATCTGAAATCCATATTGTTCCCACACCAGATAATGCTTGATTCCCTGACGAACCAGCACTTCATCATCTACAATCAATATTTTGCATAATTCTTTCATTCAGACACTCCCTATATCACCAGATGCCTCAGTTTTAAGTTAATTGTGAGCATGCCGGAAATGGTTCTTTTATTCGCAGCAGGCTATATCTCTACGACTGCAATCTTCACGATGTAGCAGCCCAGTCTATACTCATTTATATTGATAGCGTTTACATTATAGCTGTATACCAAATGTCTGATTTTGTCTTTTTATGCTATCACATAATTCATATTTACGGGACAAAATGTTTTATGTATTCGGCTGTTCTCCCCCTTATGTGCGGAGATAGAAACGCATGGTAATTACTTGAGCCTCTATAAGTAGATTGCAGCGCTTATTCATTTTGCGGTTAATCTTATCTATAAATAAGTATACAGCATCGGCAGAGACTATCTGTGCTAATAACACGCTGCTATGTCTAAAATAAGGAGAGATGACGATGTCGGATTCACCTCATACCGAACCGGTAAACGAATCAAAATATACTCAACAGCATCTTGCAAATGAACGGACTTATCTCGCATGGATTCGCACCAGTCTCGCTATTCTGGGGATTGGCTTTCTGGCGCCAGGGCTTACCTTTCGATCAGAGATGTTCGCGCATACGGGTCATCTGATCGCTTCGGTCGGCGGAATCGCTGCAGTGCTGATGGGCGGTTGTGTGTTTGGACTGGCGACACGCAGCTATTTTCGCAAAAGACAAGGGATCAATAATGGAAGCTTTGAATCCACCGGCGTACTGATCTGGTTTGTCGTAGCTGCGCTGGGATTCATTATGCTGCTACTGATCATGCTGGTCATTCTGATGCTGCTGTAAATTGGAGTATGCAGGACTACAATAACAAACCGCCAGCGTAATATAAGCTGACGGCCCTTTTTATTTATTCATGTTCTTTGTAAAAACATACTTGCGACCGGCCGCGACGTTTGGCTGTATACAAAGCCTGATCTGCATAATTCAGCAGTTGTTCCGCCTCTATTCCATCATGCGGATAGACGGATACTCCGATAGAGGACCCGGTTATGACCGATTGCGATTGAAGATTCCAAGGGTGCTGGAGATGACTGCATATCCGTTCAGCTATTTCGGAAATACGTTTATGAGTGGTGATCAGCGGTAAAATAATAACAAATTCATCGCCGCCAATTCGGGCAATCGTGTCCAAGGGACCCAGTTCTCCGGATATCCGCTTGACCATCTGTACCAGCAATTCATCGCCGGCATCGTGTCCCAGCGTGTCATTCACTTCCTTGAATCGATCAATATCCAGATACAGTACTCCAAGAAGTGTGTCATTATCTATCGCGGTCTGCATATCCTGAGTCATCTGATTCATCAGATAGCGACGATTGGGAACGCCGGTGAGCGGGTCCATATAAGCGAGTGAACGCAGTTGCTGCTCATGGTTTTTGCGCTCCATGATATTACGGGAGACAATGAGTATATAGTCGGTATCACTGCCACTGCGGACTACGTAAGTCATATTCATTTCGAACCATAGATAATGACCTTCCGCATGCTGGTATCTGCATTCGTCTTTGAAACCGACTGCGTGATTAGCCAACGTCTGTTCAAAAGCATCCATAAAATGCTCTACATCGTCAGGATGCAGCAGGGAGAAACGTTCCATTTCACGGAATTCTTCGGGCGAGTAACCCAGCATCGTCTCTAATGAAGGAGATACATATTGAAGCTTCCGTTCAGGTGTCATCATCGTTATTACGTCTGACATATTTTCGGCAATAAGCCTGTACTGCTCCTGGCTGGCGAGTAGTGCTTCTTCCGCTCTTTTGCGCTCGGTTACATCCCGGCTTACAATGACCAGTCGATGGCGGTCTCCGTATTCGTCAAAAATCGGCGTTTTCATTACTTCCCATGTGCGGTGAATACCGTCAGGAGCAACAAATGATTTTTCGACCAGCAGCGGAGAGCCCTTTTCCCAGGCCTGTTCATCGGTCTTGTAATTATATTCAAACAGCGTCGTATAATGTGGCCGATAAGCCGCAATCTCCAGATCAGTATGGTACAAATAATCTTCCAGTTCCAGACCATACATATCCATAACGAGTTTGTTGCATACAAGCCAGCGTCCATCACCGTCTTTTAATACGATAAATTCGGGAATTAAATCAATCAGTGTACGCAACTGGGACTGATCGTTCAGGCTAGAAAGCAGTGACTGGTGAAAATCCATAGGTTGTCCTCCTTTCGGATGAGATAAGATAGCAAACAGGAAAATAGCAACGCTATTGCACATCCTGCTGAATCTCTATCATGCCGTGTTGTTTGTTCATTACCTTATATATCGGTTGAAACCGCAAATATGAAGAGAATAGCGCCTGTTTACGGCATTTTTTTATATTGGATCACAATAGACCCAGCCTATTCTCTTCCAAAAAGGGCAATCCGTGCTATACACCAATCGGATATGCCTGTTTCACGGGATGTAATTTCATATTTTTATCGAATCTTGCCGATTTCGATGCCCTCCCAATGATATAATAAGGGGATACCAATTCTGACTTGATAGCAGGAGAACTGAAACTTATGGAACCTAAAGATAAAACGTATATGGATGCAGATATGCACCCTTCCAACTATTCCATACCTGCCTGGCAGCAGCAGATGAACGAACAGCTGGCTCCGCTGGAAGGCAGTATCCGAAATGTACAATATACCGAGCAGGCACTGGAGATGCTGATGCATCATCAGCCCCGACTGACTCCGGCTGCACAAATAATTTATCGGCTGAATGCACTGCTGTTGATCTATAACCATGTGATGCAGCCTACCCACAAAATCACCGGCTCTAGTCCTCTCTCGCTCGGATATCATACCCGAATGGCTGTAACAGAGATGCAAAATCTGCTGAACCTGGAGCTCAGTCAGTCTCTTCCTGCTTTGCAAAATGAACAGGAATGGCAGCTGCTCACCGATATGCTGGCCTATATCCGGCAAGACATGTTGGCTGAAGTAAGAGATTCCTATGCCCTGCTGTCCTGTTATTATGCATTCTGGCACAGCTGGATTCTCCCGCTGGAACGTGGACAGCAGCTGCTGCGCGATGAACCGATGGCGCTGCAGCAAGCAATACCCGAGGAGGAGCTGCAGCCGGGCATACGCAGACCCGGCAATTCCTTTGCCTATGCTTCCCTTCTACTTGCGCAAAGCTATATTGACTTTCTGTTGGAACAGGACGATCAGGCACTGGAGATTCTGCATGCAGCCGCAGAGCGGCATGACTTTTACCCAGAAAGATTACCGGACATACTGACCCAGCTGGAGCAAAAAGAACAGTGGACGCGGATGGTAAGATGGCTCGTGGAGCTCGCTCCCATTTTGCGCCGACAGTATTCGGATCTGCAAGGCTATGGCGAGCACTGGGAACAGGCAATCCGTCATCAGCCGGAAGCGCAGGCACAGATGTGGACTACACTGGAGAGTCTGCTGCCGCTGGGTGGACGTTTGTATGAAGATAAATTATTGGAATATGGAAAATGGCAGCAGTGGATGGATTATCAGCTCTCTTCCGGCAAAGATCCGGCCAGTTACAAAGTGACCGAGCTCAAACCGCTGGAAATGAATGCACCGGAGATGCTGCTTCCCTTTTACCATCAAGCAGTGGAGCGTCATATGGCCCACAAAAACAGGGATGGCTACAAAGCAGCCGTACGGCTACTCAAACGTCTGTCCAAACTATATAAAAAACTCAAACAGGAAGAGCGCTGGGAACAGTTCATAGAGCAGTTCACCGGACGACACAGCCGTCTGCGCGCTCTTCAGGAAGAATTACGGAAAGGAAAACTGATTCCATGAGCCACTATTTGCAAAACATCACGATTCAGGCAGGGATCAGCGAATACGGCGATGCCCTGATTTACGGTTCCAAGGAAGCCTATGGATTCGTCCCGGCGATCTATCTCAAGCATTTGCTATTTGCCTGGCATGAGCCTTCCTTTTATGGAACAGAGCTGCAAGTGGAGCAGACACCGGAGGTAGAATTGATCATTCTGCCTGCAGAGCAGGTAATTTCTTTTTTTGCCGATCAAAAGCTGCTGCATCATGTGAACTGGAAATGGGAAGGTGAAGCCGCCCAGCTGCATCTGCTGGCTCCCTATCTACTGTCCAGTCTGGACAACAAAAAATATATGCCCAGCCTGACTGCCTATCGTAGAGGCAAGCTGCAATGGAAATGGGATACGGAAGAAGTAATCAAAGCGGCCGGGCGCAAACGGCAAAAAGCCGAAGTACAGGCCCTCCTGAAAGAAGCAGACAGCGACTTCCTGCAGGGACTACAGGCTGCTTACTCGGCGGCGGTATCCGAACGTTACTACAATGATGAAGCCGAAGCTGCGGATCTGCGCCGGGAATATCCGCAGTTATTTGACCGTAACAATAGTACCGCAGGTCTGGATGAGAATACCTGGCTTGTCTCGATTGGCTGGAAAAGCGATATGGCTCCTTTCCGACCGGCGCTGCAGCTGCTGGAACCGGAAGATACCAACAGCGGATGGCGGCTGCGGCTGGTGCTCCAGGACAAAGCGGATGAGACCCATCTGGTACCTGTACGGCTGGAAATGAACGGCTATGCAGAAGGAGATTGGCCAGACGGTTGGGAGCATCATGTACGCGATCGCTCAGCCGGATGGCGGGAGCAGCTGCGCGCGGTTCTGCCGGTGACCCAATTTGCTACGGAACAGGATATGATCGGCCGGACGCTGAACAACGAGCAGGCATGGAAATTTCTGTCCCAGTACAGCAATCGACTACTGCAATCCGGCTGGCTCGTCCTGCTACCAGCTTGGTGGGAAGCGGCCCGCCGCAAGCGGCCGAAGCTCAAAGCCAAAGTCAGCGAAGAAGAGGAAAAACGCACCGGCAAGTCCTTCTTTGGACTGGATGCACTGATTGACTTTGACTGGCGGGTATCGATTGGAGAGACCGAGCTGACCGAAGAAGAATTCGCTGAACTCGCAGAAAAGCAGGAACGACTTGCCCTGTTCCGCGGACAGTGGATTGTGCTCGATCCGGAGCTGTTGGAACAGATTCGCCGCGCAATGAACGGGATTGACCGGCGACGCGGGCTTTCTTTTCAGGATGTGTTACAGCTGCATCTGATGCGACAAAGCCGTGCTGCCAAAGAAGAAGAAAACGAAGCGGAAGAAGAGGAAAATCAGCGGATTGAGATTGAAGTAGAGCTGAATGAGCATCTCGCCGGACTGATCAGCCAGATCAGCCAGCAAAATGATATGCCGCTTATCCCGGTTCCTGCCAGTCTGAATGCCCAGCTGCGTCCGTATCAGCAGGAAGGCTTCTCCTGGCTATCCTTCTTGCGCCGATTTGGACTCGGTGCCTGTCTGGCCGATGACATGGGACTCGGAAAAACGATCCAGCTCATTACCTATCTGCTTCATATCAAGGAAGATGCAGCTTCGGAAACGCTGCGACTGTCCCGTCTGCTCCTGGAAACGGCAGAGGAAGACATGCAGCATACGCAGTTGGCAGCAGCAGCGGATGTACTGCCTGGCAGTATGGATCATCAGGATACAGCTCCCCAAGCAGGTAGTGCCCGATCAACCACAACGGATGACCAGAAGCTGAACGAACATGCGGACAAGGCAGCTGCAGCAATGCTGCAGGTCAGTCCGGCGGTATCCAATCCGACCTCATTGGTCGTCTGCCCGACATCTGTTCTTGGCAACTGGCAAAAGGAAATCCTGCGCTTTGCGCCTTCGCTCAAGGTAGCACTGCATTATGGCAGCAAGCGATTATCCGGCGAGGCTTTTCACCAATTGGTCAGCGATCATGATGTCATCCTTACTTCATACGCGACCGCATCGCTCGATCAGGAGTTGCTGCAGGAAGTCACATGGGCAACAATCTGTCTGGATGAAGCGCAAAATATCAAAAATGCCCAGACCCGCCAGTCCCAGACGGTACGCAGCCTGTCGGCTCTCCATCGCGTCGCGCTGACCGGTACGCCGATCGAGAATCGCTTGGCTGAGCTGTGGTCGATCTATGACTTTATCACGCCCGGTTATCTGGGCAGTATGAAAGGATTCCAGGACCGGTTCGCCCAGGCGATCGAAAAAGAGCAGGACGAGCAGCGTACGCTCGATTTGCAAAAGCTGGTCAAACCGTTCATGCTGCGCCGGACGAAGAAAGATCCGAATATACAGCTTAATTTGCCCGAGAAAAATGAAATGAAAACCTACATTAATCTGACGCCGGAGCAAGGGGTTATGTATGATCAGGCTGTTAACCAGCTCATGCAGCATATGAACGATCTGGAAGGGATGAAGCGCAAAGGAGCCATCCTGTCTGCACTGACCCAGCTCAAGCAGATCTGTGACCATCCGGCATTGCTGCATACCCGTGCCCAGACTCCTGATCCGGAAGAAACCGAAATACAGGATGTACCAGAGGATCTGGAAGCACTGGTCAGCCGCTCTGCCAAAATGGAACGGCTGCTGGAAATGGTACGCGAGCTTCGTTCCAAAGATGAGAAGTGTCTGATTTTCACCCAGTATATCGGGATGGGACAGATCATTCAGCGTGTGCTCAGTGAAGATCTGAATGAGCAGGTCCTGTATCTAAATGGCAGCACGTCCAAAACAGCGCGTGACCGGATGATCGAGCAGTTCCAGTCTCCGGGCGAGCCCAATATTTTCATACTGTCCCTGAAGGCTGGCGGCGTCGGTCTCAATCTGACGGCAGCCAATCATGTCTTCCACGTCGACCGCTGGTGGAATCCGGCTGTCGAGAACCAGGCGACTGACCGGGCTTACCGGATGGGGCAGACCCGGGATGTACAGGTACACAAATTCATTTCGCTCGGTACGTTGGAAGAACGCATCGACGAGATGCTGGAAAGCAAACAGCAGCTCAGTAACAACATCATCTCCACTTCGGAAGGCTGGATCACCGAGCTGTCCAACGACGAGCTGCAAAGTCTGTTCAGTCTGCGGCGGGAATGGGCTGAAGTGTAGGCTGCACATTTACAAGGTTAAAGAGCATAAAAAGCGTGATCTGTCCAGGAGAACAGGTCACGCTTTTTTGTGATTTTCATGCATGCAGTTCGATTAAGAACGTTATGCAGTATTAAATATCCACTACAGCCATTACGCCAAAATGATCTGACACGACTGCACCATTCTCACCATTTAGCGCTACCTGGGAAGATTGTACCTGCACCGGGCGATTGGCGTAGATATAATCGATCCGCAGATTATGCGCATTACCTTCCCAGCCGGCAATCGATTTGACGACGGTATGACCGGCGTCTTTGACCGCTGCAGCTGTGTACGTATCCTGCCAGATCTGCTTCATCATATAGTCGTACCCTTCGCCGCGAATCTCGGCTACATTGTTGAAGTCACCCAGGAAGAACATCAGCTGCTTCTGATACGGTTCAAGCAGCTTCTCGGCTTCATCCCACTGTTGACGGAATGGCTCCAGTTCATCATTCCACCAACCAAAATGTCCGTTGACTAGCCAGACTGGCTGCCCTGAATGTTCGGTCTCTACTGCCAGTATTTTGCGTGTCTTGGAATTGTCATAGTCCAGCAGCTGGGACACATGTCCATGCATATGAGCAGTCAGTGGTGTTTTGGACAGAATCGCCAGTCCCTCATCCAGTGTTTTGCGGGAAGCGGAATGCACAGGAATCCATGTCCAGTAATAATCATATTCCAGCTGCTGGAGCAGTACGTATGCATAATTATTTTGGCGGATTACCGTTTCTGGATCGGCCTCATAATAGCGCCCCAATTCCGACGGAGATACGATCTCCTCGGCTGCCAGCTGATTGACTTCCTGCATCGCAATCACATCAAACTGCTGCTCATTGATAAAATCCGCCAATTGGCCAATTTTCTCCAGCTGATTCTCTTCGTGCCAAGCATGGGTGTTCAGTGTAAGTAGCTTCATTGATGGTCTCCTATCCTTTATAATCGCTCGCTGTTTATTTCATATCTCTATTTACTATAGCATACGGCTGCGTATGTATTGATTAGAGATGTACATTTAAACAAAATCATATGATTAAATAAATAGATCCGCTAAATGTTATTCAGACCAAAAACGCCGCTTTCTTTTGGGAAAACGGCGTTTTTGGTCTGAATATATTCATTATAAGTGTACTGCAGCAGATACTATTTGCCTTCATTGCTGCGCTGCATTTATATACTGCCCAGCCGTTACGGCTTCCACCAATTACCGGAAATAAACAGCAGGTTCAGCATATTATACGAATCACTGAAATAACTTTCCTTGTGCGTGACCATCCAGCCCCAACCTTTGTTGACCCAGGCTTGATTGCTGCTGTCGGTCACCCCTGCCGAGATAAATGGGGCAACAAATACAGCGGTCGCATAACTGCCTCGATCGTTACCGTTTAACTGGTAGCCATCCTTGATATTATCCGGATTACCGCCGGTTTTCTTTTGAATCCATGTTGCCATTTTGCTCGCGATATTCTTGCCGCGTGTGTCACCATAGAGTGCATAATCCATCACGATTCGCAGGGGTACGCGGGAAGAATTGTAATTGTATTCATTGGTCTCCTTGAACTCGTCCAGGAACCATTCTGGCGCAGGCTTCGGCGGATTACCAACGACAAAGTCGGAGATCAGACCGGTCGTTGGCGAATAGGCAGCACTGAATTGGGCATATTTGTTGTACAGATTATTAATGACATTCAGCCAGGTCTGGTCGCCAGTGACATCATAATAAGCACGCAGATGACTGAGCATCCAGTCGGAAGGACGGGTATCATAACTGGACTTGGAATCCCAGTCACCGAGATTGATGCCATTATTGTTCGTAATGTAACTGGACTTGATCGCGCTGATCATCTTTTTGGCTTCGGCGAGATAATTGATCGCACCGCTGGAGCCCCACTGCCGATCTGCCAAAATCAGTGAGTAGGCAATATCCAGATCACCATCGGTTGCAGAACCAAAGTGGCCCTGAGCTCCAGGATCATCTGCTACTACCCAGCCCATTAGCGCAGGATTGCCACTGCTGTGGTAGGCTCTGACCGTTTTGAATAAACCATCGTAGATCGTGCGTGCATTCGTATCATGACCAGCCATCAGTACGGTAATAACCATACCATAGCCCTGCCCTTCCGAAGTACCCAGCGGTTCAAACCCTTCCGCATCACCAGTAATATCACCCCGTACGTAATAGCCGCCTGGTAGCGAAGACAGATCATGCTTTAGATAGGTTGATTTCCAATAATCGTAATAACCGGATACATCCCGGTTCATCTGCGCCTGGGTAATATGGTTCGGCTTGATTACCCCCGGATAATTCACCTGCTGGGGAAAAGGTTTCTTTTCTCCGGCAGCATGAATTGTGCCTGGCATCCCGGTCATCCCCATAGATGCAATAACCATCGCCAAAACAAGAGAGAGATGAGTCAGACGTGCTCTTACCATGTTCCTTTTGCGGATAAGATGTCGCATATTTCTGATTCCTCCTTTATTTTTTTGTGTACGGCAGAGCATGTAATTGGGGAGCTGTTAGACCAGCGCTTTATCTGCCGCAAGAGTCTCTTTCTGGAAAAATTGAGGCAGGTACTGCCGGTTGGCCTCCAGCATTTCTTGCAGAAGTGCTTTGGCAATATCCACTGAAGGAACAAGTGGATGATGCACCATGGCTTGCAGTGCAATGTCCCGATCCCCTGTAATCGCAGCTTCGATCGTCAGCTGCTCATATGTTTTCACTGCGTGGATCAGTCCTTTGATATGCTGCGGAATCGTCGTGAGCTGAACAGGCAGTGGACCGTTCGCAGTAACCACACAGTTCACTTCGATACAAGCTTCATCCGGCAGAAAATCGATAATCCCCCGATTGGGCACATTCAGCGTCTGTACGTCGCCGGTACCATTATATAGAGAGCGCATCAGATTGACAGCTGCTTCGGAATAATAAGCACCTCCGCGCTGTTCCAGCTGTTTGGGCTTCTCCTGCAAATTCGGGTCACTGTACAGCTGGAATAATTCTTCTTCGACCTTTTTCACAACTTCGGCGCGGCTTCCTTCGCCCTGCATCGCCTGTATCTGATCTTCCAGCATCGCAGGAGTCATATAGAAATATTTCAGATAATAAGAGGGAAGTGACCGAAGCGAGTGCAGAAAATCTCCATCCCAATCCTGATGGGATACATTGACTGCCGCGTACTCCTGTCGATTGTCCAGCAGCTCGGTTAGTTTGTCCTGACCGTCCACCTCGATCCGGGTGATCCAGTGCAGATGATTCAGTCCGACAAACTCGGCATATACACGATCCGGGCTGACCTGATATTGGGAAGTCAGCCATTTGATCATTCCGATCGGTGCATTGCATAATCCGACACTGCGTACCTTGCTGTGCCGGGTAATCGCTTCGGTTACCATGCCGGCAGGATTGGTAAAATTAAGCAGCCATGCGTCTGGTGCCAGCTCTTCAATATCCCGGCAAATATCCAATAGTACCGGAATCGTACGCAGCGCCTTCATCATGCCACCTGGTCCCGTGGTCTCCTGACCGATAACGCCATATTTCAGAGGAATACTCTCATCCAGCGCCCGGGCATCCAGCATGCCCACTCGCATCTGGGTACTGATAAAATCCGCGCCCTCGATTGCCGCTCTACGGTCTGTTGTTAGATGAACTTCTATCGGTAATCCCGACGCCAATATCATTCTTTTGGCAAGTTCGCCTACAATATTCAGCTTGTGCAGCCCTGGCTCAATATCGACCAGCCACAACTCCTGTACCGGCAGCTCACTGTAATATCGGATAAATCCTTCCACCAACTCCGGTGTATAGGAGGAACCTCCACCGATCACCGCAATTTTCAGTTTATTTTGCATATTCAATCACATCCTGTCGTATAGTTCAAATCTGGAAATTCACATGGATCAATCTGGATAATCTGCCCATCATTCGAGTCGTTATTTGTTCTAGGGTTCGATGGTCTCTGCCGATACCGGATACAGGCTACCCTGTTCACGTAGCTGGTTGTATACGCTATCATGAACGACGATGCCCGCCTGTTCCATAGCTCGAAGGACTGCCCCAACTACCGGTTCCATATTCAGTCGGACCAGCGAAGCATAAGGAGCACATTCCTGCATTGCCCGTTCAATCCATGGGCTGATCCAGCCCCGGTCTCCACGGGTCAGCAGACTGCCTGCCATCACTACATCGAAAGTCTCATGCTGCATACCGAGCCGGTGGACAATCGCTGTAACCGATCGACCGATCTCGCGCCCTTGATGAGCAAGAATATTCAGTGTCGCCTGATCGCCCTGCGCTGCTGCTACAAATAACAGCTCTGCTACCTGAAGGGGGACCTGCCGCTGATGATCCAGATAATCATTAAACATCGTAGACACATCCGGATAACCGAGCTTTTCCAGTAGCAAACCAGTCAACAGAGTAGGCTGTTCCCTGCCATCCCAGGCACGAATAACCGTACGGAATACCTCGGTACAGAGCATTCCCCCTCCTCCAAAATCTCCATACATATAGTCAAATCCACCACACTGGAAAATCTCACCTTCCGGTGAGACACCAGCACTGTTGGTGCCGGTACCGCAAATGACCGATATACCATACGGTCGATTGGTGCCGGCACGCAGGCCGATAATCGTATCACATACAATTTCATAATCTACAAAGCCAAGATCACGAATCATCGGATGCAGGATATCATAATCGGCCTGCCGATCAGCTCCTGCCAACCCAAAGCAGCTAAACGTCAGCTGCTCCCTCACGATTCCAGCCTGCCTGAGCGCCTGATCGACTGCCTGACCGATATGGTCTGCAGCCAGCTGTCCGGCAATCTGATGATTGCCGTTACCCGCATGGCCGCGGCCGAGCAGACGACCAGACTCGTCGGTGACATAAGCCAGTGTCTTGGTTCCACCGGCATCAATACCCAGGTAATAGTTCACATTATTCACCTCTAGCGGCAGTCGATTGTCGTATAATCAGCTCCGGTTTTAATTTGATTCCATTCATGCGCTTGTTCTGATTCGCCATTTTGCGCAGCAGGATATCGACAGCTGCCAGACCGATCTGATCGGCAGGCTGACGCATCGTTGTCAGCAGCGGATGCAGCTGTGAAGCGAGCATCTGATCATCATACCCGATCACCGACATGTCTCTGGGTACCTGGATTCCTTCTCGCATAAGCGCGTTGATAAATCCGATAGCCATATGATCATCCCCGGCGAATAGCGCTGTTGGCAGCTTGCCGCTTTTCAGCCATCTCTGTGCTGTCTCATAGCCAAATTCCACACCATATACACCCTGTTCCATTGCAAAAGGTTCTATTCCCGCTTCTTTCATGGCCCACAGGAACCCTTGCCGTCTCTCGCGGGTACTGAGGAAGACTTCCTGACCGCTCAGGTGCGCAATCTCCCGGTGACCCAGCTCCAGCAGATGGCGTGTTGCTTCGTAGCCTCCGCTAAAATTATCTACACTGATCGAAGCCGAATTGTTCTCTTGCAGCTGATTGTCGATCAATACATACGGAATATTGCGCTTTTTCAGTTCGGCTACAAAACGGTCTTCCTCGAGTGGAGATAGCAGGATCAATCCATCTACCCGATCTTCCTGAATCAGATAGTGACTCTCTTTATTACCAAATCCACTGGATACCGAGATTGCCAGATAGTATCCCTGCAGGGCAAGCGCATCATTAATCTCTTTGGCTACCGAGTCAAAAAAGGAATCGTGCAGCGTGGTGACGATCAGACCGATTGTTCCGGTCCGGCCGCGAGCCAGTGAGCGTGCCGCTGCACTGGGACGATAATCAAGCTCTTTGATCGCGTCCAGCACTTTCTGGCGATTTTTCTCCCGTACGGTATCCGCACCGTTCAGCACACGGGAGACCGTGACGACGGATAGACCGGAACGTTTGGCAACATCAAATATACTGGCTTTCATTGTGTATTCTCCTAGTTGATGCAGTCTTTCCTGTATCAGCGAACTGAATATGGCTTCCTTCACTGCAGTAAAGCTGACATCCGTTTTTGTGCTCATTATACAGGAAGGAATACAGTACCCACTACAATTGCAGGTATTTATGACAGAATTTTATTTTTTGGAACGGGCGAGAATCTCTTCCATTTTTTGCTGAACCTTCGGCATCACATCCTCTACCTGTGCTGTGCCATTTTGCAGCGGCTGCATTTCGTTGATCATCATATCGTTGATCTGGGAGTAATTTACAATCAGATGATTGAAAGATTCATAGCCATATTGATAAGCGCCTTCATATACATTGCGCAGATCCTTGGGATCAATACTCTGGAAATGAGAGTAATACTCTTCGGCTGCATCCTGGTTCACTGGAGGTGTACCACCGCTCAGTTCAATCGACTGTTTCTGGATATCGGTCTGCAGCAAATATTCAATCCACGCCAGTGCTTCTTTGGGATGCTTGGAATCCTTGAGAATAAAAAGCGGATCGACAAACAATGTACTGCGCACCTTGTCATTGCCGCCTGCAGGCACAGCAGCCACACCTACATTAAATCCAAAATCATTGGCACCCGACAGGTTCCAGGAACCGCCGACCGACATAGCCACCTTACCGGTGACAAACGGATCGCCGCCCTGTCCGGCTACGCTGGCAGACCATTCGGGAGGTGGAGAGACTTTGTCATCGAATACCAGCCCGAAAATTTTCTTGTACGCTGCAATAGATTCCGGGGAGTCAAAATAGGATTCGGACGGTACGCCACCATTGGTCCACGTATCATCGGAATACATCTTGGCTCCAAAATAGAATGGACGGTTATCCAGCTCGCCCCATCCGAACTGCAGGCCATATTGCTGCTTGTTCGGATCGTCCGAAATCACAGTCAGCTTTTTGGCGTCTTCGACCATTTTGTCAAACGTCCAGCTCTTGTCGTTATAATCCGACGGTGGATAGGCTACCCCTGCTGCATCGAACAGATCCTTGTTGTAGAGCAGCAGCGTCACATAAGAGCTGAAAGGAATGCCGTACGTATGACCATCCACCTGGTAAATGTCCATCAGGTTCTTTGGAATCTTGTACTTGTCTGCCTGAAAGCCGGATTCCTTGAGCAGGTCGGTCATATCCAGCAGCATGCCTTTGTTGTAATACTCTGCAAACCCTCCATAGCCAAAATGAGAGGTGATATCCGGAGCATTGCCGCCCGCGATCATCGTCTGCAGCTTGCTGTCAAACTGCTCGTAGGGAGCGGTTGCGACTTTGACCTTGATATTGGGATGCTGCTTCTCAAAGTCCGGAATTAGTTGTTCGACAAAGGTACGGTCCGGCGAATCAATCGTATAATAGGTGATCGTCACTGCATCGCCATCGGCTCCTGCACTGCTGCCACCGCCCCCGCAGCCGCTCAGCATGACTGTAGTAGCGAGTAGGGTACTGAGGACTGTCAGCGTTTTTTGATACCATTTCCTTTTGATATTAACCATGAACCATTCCCCCTTTATTTGATACCTGTCAGCACAATGCCTTCGACAAAGCGCTTCTGGGCCAGGATAAACAGTACAACTATCGGGAGCAACGCCAGCACAGAGGCTACCATTAGTAGGTGCCACGGAGCGACCCGGAATTTGGATGAGGTTAGGGAAGCCATGCCGACCGGCAGTGTGAATTTATCTGCAGAGTTCAGATAGAGCACAGGTGTCAGCAGATCGTTCCAGCTATAAATGAAGGAAAAGATCGCGATTGTCGCCATTGCGGCTCCGGAGAGCGGCAGCGCAATTTTCCAGTACATGCCGATCTCGGTACATCCGTCCATCCGTCCGGCATCGAACAGTTCCTCTGGTAAATTCGCAAAAAATTGGCGCAGTAAGAAGATGTTATACGCAGATCCGAAAAAGGCAGGCACGATCAGAGGCAAAAAGGTATCCACCCAGCCCAGCTTGCTGAACAATACAAACTGCGGAATCATAATCGCCGGATACGGCAGCATCATCGTACTGAGCAGCAGCATAAACATCAGATTGCGACCCTTGCCACGAAAACGGGCAAATCCATAAGCAACGAGGGAGGAAGATAACAGCGTAGCCAGAACTGTAATGACAGCAATCATCAGACTATTCTGATACATCGTACCGAACTGCAACCGGGAGAAAATTTCCGTATAATTACTGAACTGCAGACTGTCCGGGAAAAGGGTCGGCGGATACTGCATCGTCTCCCGCTGGGACTTGAACGAAGTCGTTACCATAAAAGCCAGCGGCATCAGCATGATCAGCGTAATGATCACCAACAGGATAAAGCTGACTATTCTCGTCAGATCTACTCTGCGCCGTGAACGAGCTGCTGTCCATACGCCCGATTCCTGCATTCGGTTGGACGTAATCATCGGCTTTTCCCTCCTTCATAATATACATACCGATTCGACAGCTTCATGATGATATAGGTAACGATGAGAACGACAATGAGCAGCACCCAGGCCATCGCTGAGGAATAGCCTGCACGGTACTCCTTGAAAGCACTCGTATACAGACCGTATACATAGAACCAGGTCGAATAGTTGGGTCCTCCATGTGTCATAACAAAAGCCTGTGTAAACACTTGGAACGACTCAATAACACCAAGAATCAGTTGAAATAACAGAACCGGTGAGATCATCGGCAGCGTCACATGCCAGAAAATCGATAATCGTCCCGCTCCATCCAGCCTTGCTGCTTCCAGCAGACTCGTCGGCACCCCCTGCAGACCAGCGAGAAAAATAATCATCGCACCGCCCACGCCCCAGAATGACATAATAATAAGGGAATAGAGCGCTGTGTTTGGGTCCATCAGCCAGGCAGGTCCTTTGACACCGAACCAGGACAGCATGTAGTTGAACAATCCAATCTGTGGATTGAACGCCCAGTACCAGAGTAAGGACATGGCTACCCCCGATACCATACTCGGAAAGTACATCGCTGTACGGAAAAAGCCTTTGAACGGCAGCTTCTGATTCAGCAGCAGCGCGAAGCCCATCGCCAGCAGCAGCTGAAGTGGCACACTGATAAAGGTATACTTGAGCGTGACCATTACCGAATTCCAGTACAGATCATCGGCGAACATCTCCTTGTAATTGCCCAGCCCGATCCACTGAGGAGAATGAATAATGTCATAATCAGTGAAGCTGTAATAGAGCGAGGCCAGAATCGGAAACAGGGCAAAAACCACAAAGCCAATCACCCACGGAGATATAAAAGCGTACATCAACAACGTCTCACGTCTCATCTCACGAGTCAGCATTTTATCACTTCCCTACTGCTAAATTTGAATAAAGTTATAACGCTTTAACTTTAGAGTTGGATGTATAGGGTCTGCTATTTCCAAAAAGGATAAATCCATCCTTTGCGTGTGTAACAGTAAGCCTCCTTTGATAAGATCAATTTAATACTTTACAGTAAGCAAATAAAAGACAATTAACGGACAGCAGGAGAAAACACTTGTGATTACTTTTTTACGTTCTTTCTGTATGGGTGATAATCATACTTCTGCAAGCTATTACCTTTTCAAAAGTTAAAGCGTTATAACTTTTAATTGGATTTATCATAGATGATCTTTTTGCCAATTACAATACTATTTTTCATTTTTTCGCATTTTTATGTCAGTATATTTGACTGATATACCATTATTAATTCAAAAATAGTTCTTTTATGTTATATTATTTATCATAAATAGTTATATAAATTATTTTCATCCTATTATATTGATTATCCTGTTCAGGATAAATACTATGCTGTATATCCAAAAGGCAAAGCCATGCTTCCAGTTACAACCTACGGCTAATCGCCTGATTGGCTTGGCTTTGAACTTCAAATAACAAGAGTACTAACTTCACCCTCATAATGAATACGCTTACATTAGAAAAGGCCAAATTCCTTTTCGAATTTAGCCGCTGTTATTTTCACCTTGTCTGAATCGTGATTTCAAACCACCTGGAACTTTTTATACTAAATGCTACTGCTACTGCTACTGCTACTGCTACTGCTGATTAATGATAATGAATATTTATCGTTCATTCTGCTGATCTGTCAGCCATTGATCGATTCGTTGCTGCATGGTCTTGGATATGGGCCAGTCAGGAATCTCCTGCCGAATTTGTGCCAGTGTGATATGACCTCGGCTAAAACCATTCAGCCGGGCGGCAAGGGTAGAATGAAATAAATCGTTCTGATCCGGATACAACTCATACAGTCGCTCCATCAGCTGATGCTGACGCTGCAAATAATACTTCTGATGCCTTGCTTCAGCCAGATACCATGCCTGATAAGGCTGGATTTCCGTCAGTCTTCTTCTCTCCAGGACAGCAGGATCGATCGTTTCAGCATTTCCGGCTTCTGCGGAATCAGCAGTATAAGACCTGTCC
This sequence comes from Paenibacillus shenyangensis, assembly GCF_000346635.1. Lineage (NCBI taxonomy): Bacteria > Bacillati > Bacillota > Bacilli > Caryophanales > Paenibacillaceae > Paenibacillus > Paenibacillus shenyangensis. The sequence continues at coordinate 92,427 of NZ_AOIG01000026.1, read as the reverse complement.
TTTTGCAAAGAAAATTCATCAGTCTTAGCTGTCGTCCGCTTCATCTGTTGCATCTGTTGCATCTGTTGCATCTGTTGCATCTGTTGCATCTGCTTCATTTTACGATGCTGCTGTTCATTCCGGTAAAATAGCAGCGACTGGTACTGTCGTCCTTTGTATCCGTTGATTACAGAGGGATTATGATGATTCCAGAACAGCTCCAATAACTGCTCCAGTGTAATAATGGATGGATCGAATTCGATCTCTACTGTCTCGGAATGGTCTCCCAGCTGACGGTATACAGGCGCTGGAGTTGTACCGCCAGCGTAACCAGTTCGGGTATGCAGCACACCAGGCAGATGACCAAACAACGCTTCGGGTCCCCAAAAGCAGCCCATTCCCAGCGTGAGTATCTCTGTATCGACTGCTTGGCTGCCTTGCCTTTTTTCAGTACCATCGTTATGGACAGGCATAGCTATCCCTCCTTCCTATCGATATCAACCAGTCTGCGGATCGTTCTACCTAATTGGTTATACAAAAAGAGCAAGTGTGCCTTTATCAGGAAGCAGCACTTGCTCTTTGCTTGCGTTGATTTGTAGTGGTGCTCAGTCGTTATACAGGATCAGGAGACGGTGATAGTCAGTACCTTGTCCTGCGGAGCTGTCACACTGCCAGTGTATTCTTCCACACCCTGAAGTGCATCCTGACCGTCAGGAATAATAACCGGTGTGATGACCGGATAGCCTGCCGCCTGGATCTGGGCAATATCGAATTCCAGCAGCAGCTGGCCTTTTTTGACCTGATCGCCTGTAGCTACATGCGCCTGGAAGCCTTCACCCTTGAGGGAGACGGTATCAACACCAACATGAATCAGCATCTGCACACCAGAGCTGTGTTCCAGCATGAGGGCATGTTTGGTTTTGAACATTTGCGCTACATTTCCATCGAAAGGAGCATATACTTTGCCTTCGGATGGCTCAATAGCGATTCCCTGACCCATCATTTTCTGGGCAAAAGCCGGGTCCGGTACATTGGACAGATCGACTGCGTTCCCTGTAATAGGAGCAGGAATGTCTATGTTTTGTGTCTTGTTTTTTTTGAAAAATGACAGCATGGTGTACTACCTCCTTGTTTTGTGCCGGATCATGAGTGTCCTCTCACAACAGTACGAGTGTACCGATCCATGGCAGCCTGTGTCTCTATATATATGACAGGCGCTGGTATCAATAATCATATAAGGGGGACAATCGCTCTGTCAAACGAGCTATAGAATGGAATGTATTTTACTTTATGCTGCTTCAAATGAATAGCTGGATACAAGACATTCCAGCCTTTATCTTCTTTTCACCAAAATAGCATAAAGTCATCAGCTATTTGTATGATTTAGGGTCTATTTGTATAAATGAATGCTAATTTTTCTGTTCTCTTTGCTATTTCTGTATGATTTACGTCATATGAATGAATAAATTAGATATCCCTCTCCTTTTCACCATCTATATTTATCGTATCATCCAAAGTTAATTTCATTTTGGTTAAAAGATGATATACTGGAAAGAGTGAACAAAGGAGACGGTTATGAAAACATCCTATAGATATCAACTTAAGACATTGCTGGAGTTATTTCTGGTCTTTTTTAAAATAGGCCCTGCCACTTTTGGCGGTGGCTATGCCATGATTCCGATGATTGAACGCGAGATCGTCCACAAGCGCAGCTGGATCAGTGAACAGGAGCTGGATGAGCTGCTGTCACTTGCAGGCTCGGCACCAGGTGGTGTGGGCGTAAATGCTTCTACCTTTATCGGTTATCGGATGGGGCGTATTCCCGGCGCTGTTGCAGCGCTGCTCGGCATTACTTTCCCTACCTTTTTTATTGTTTTCGCGATTAGTATGTTCTATTCCCGATTCGGTGATCTGCATAAGGTACAAGCGGCTTTTCAGGGAATTAAAGGCGCCGTGATCGGCCTGATCGCAGTCGCTGCCTATCGAATGGGCAAAAATGCACTGTTCGACCGGACGACGATTGCAGTAGCCGCTGGAGCGCTAATCCTGCTGCTGGTGACCGGGCTGAATCCAGTCATTCTCATTCTGTGTGGTCTGCTGCTGGGCATTCTGATTATCCGTGTCAAAAAGCATCTGGGACTGAACACACGAACCGAAAAAGAAAGACCTGCCGACCAGGATCGACAGGCACAGATTGAATATTATATTTAAGGAGGTGCTCCGGTGATTCTGTGGCAGCTGTTTATCTCTTTTCTCAAAATAGGCTTTGTTTCTTTTGGCGGTGGTTATGCGGTCATCCCGATGATCCAGCATGAATCCCAGCGTTATGGCTGGCTGACACCGGAGCATTTCCAGCAGACGGTATCGCTGGCAGGCATGTCTCCCGGTCCGATTGCGACCAATAGTGCAACATTGATCGGTTATCAGGCAGCCGGGATCGGCGGTGCATTTGCCGCTACTGCTGGTATTGTGCTGCCTTCGCTGGCGCTGGTGGTACTCATCGCCAGCTTTTTCTACAAAATCAACAGCAGTCCAGCGGTCAAATCATCCTTTTATGGACTGCGGCCGATTATTACCGGCCTCATTATCTACGCAGCACTTCATTTCGGATTCGCCAGCGGCTGGTCGTCCTTGCTGCAGCCGTCGAACTGGCTGGTTCTATTGATCGGGGCAGTTGCCTTTATAGCGATTGTAAAATACAAAACCCATCCACTGCTCGTTATTGCCGGTTCTGCCGTACTGGGTATGGCCTTCTTCTGATGCTTGGTATTAACAGTTTCACAGTACTGGACAATCATCCTGCCTAGCCGGCTGCGCTGCACCGTTCAGCCAGCATGGTGAATGCCTTCTGCAGTTTCTCCTTCGGTACATGGAGATAATTGTCTCCGATACTCACCTCGTAATAGCTTCCACCCTGTTCGTTATTCCGAAGCGCAAGCGCAAAGCCTACTCCTGTCGCCTCGGTTACTTCGGCCAATAGGTGTTCCGCCTGCTCACGTGACAGATCAAAATGCACATGAAACATATTCGATACCGGTACCGACGGATAAACGGTAATTCCGCGGCATGCCCGGAAATATCCTGCCAGCTCTACGGCTCCTTCGTAATACTCCTTCATTCGGCCTTTGCGCTGCTCATAATAGTAATCCGAGCTAATGATATACGGATACAGGCTGATCAAATCGCCACCATGGCGTCTTTTCCATACTTTGGATTCTGCTGCAAAGCCCTCCGGTCCTGCCAGAATCGCTCCGGCAACCCCGCCAATCCCTTTATAAAAGGAAATATACACACTATCAAATAATGCACATACTTCCGCAGCCGTTTTCTCATAGTACGGGAGAATCTCGAATAATCGCGCTCCATCCAGATGCAGCCGGATTCGCTGCTTACGGCAATACGCCGAAATCTGCTCCAACTCTTCAAAAGCAGGCAGCTGACCTCCAATCTCGCGCTGTGGCAGTTCCAACAGCAGACAGGCAGTAGTCGGGTCCATCTTTTGGACATCTTCCAGAGTGATCACACGATCCCGCTCAGCGATCAGCTGCGGCTCCAGATGATGCAGCTCCCGTAATCCATCCTGCTCGTGAATCTCCAGATGACAGAGCGGATGATAGGCTACTTTCCTGCTGCCTTGGTGATCACACCAGATTCGCAGAGCAATCTGCTGTGCCATCGTGCCGCTCGGGAAAAACACTGCCGCCGGCATACCCAGTTCCTGCGCCATCTTGTGTTCAAAGTCATTGATAACAGGTCCATTACCGTACATATCGCTGGCTGTCTGTGCATCGATCTCAGCCATTGCCTGCTGAAGCACTCCGATCTCGCGTTTACCATGTCCGGATAGTGAATACCGGGCCGCACGGAACTGTTCCGAAAGCCCACTTGTTGCAGCCGGAGTGCCTGCATAGGAATCTTTTTTCATGTATTTATTCTCCTTTGGATCATGTGGATTATCCCAGATTCTCTGCCCATAGCAGATCATTATGACGATCTCCATACCGGTTCATTGGAATAATAAAATAGAACAGCGAACCGGTACCTTCCGCAGAACGGACGCCGATTTCTCCATCCATCAGTTCAATCAGATTTTTGCAGATAGCGAGTCCCAGGCCGGTTCCTTCATAGGTACGATTAATCTTGGAATCAATCTGGTAAAAAGGCTGGAACAGCTGCCGCTGGTCTTCCTCACTAATCCCGATCCCGGTATCCTGTACAGTAAAGTTAAACTGCCAGACCGGCTCTTCTGCAGAGACTGATGAATCAGGTGCTGCCTGAACGGCAATATGAATATCGCCCTGGAAAGTAAACTTCACCGCATTGCTGATCAGATTGATCAGTACCTGACGAATACGCTGCTCATCGCCGAGTACGATATCGGGGATCGCATCATCCGAAGAGAAATGCAGCTCCAGATTCTTCTGCCGAACCTGCGCCTTGAACAGACCCGATGTTTCTTCGAGCAGCTGCCGGATACTGAATGGTTCACGTACCAGACTCATTTTGCCGGCTTCCAGTTTGGAATAATCCAGCACTTCATTGATGACATGCAGCAACACGGTTCCACTATGATGAATATGACCGACAAATTCCTTTTGCTCTTCATTCAGATCCATCTCCAGCAGCACATCACTCATACCGAGTACTCCATTCAGCGGAGTGCGCAGCTCATGACTCATCATCGCCAGAAAGTCGCCTTTGACACGAAGTGCTTCTTCCAGCTCCTGCTTGGTCTGCAGCAGATCGCGCTCTGCCCGCTTGCGGCTGGTAATATCCTTGGAAATGGTATAAATATCTTTGACCCCGTCACTCTCCACCCAGGGAACCATGGTAGAACTCATCCACATCTCCCGGCCATCCCGATGACGAAGCATAAATTCGACAGTATGGGAGATCCCGTCTATTGCATCGCGGAAGCAATCCCGGATGATATCCGCATAGGGTTCCATAATCATCTCGACAAAGGAAAGCCTTTTCAATTCATCCATCGAATAACCCATAATCTTCTCTGCTGCCGGATTGGCACGCAGCAGCTGCCCACTGCGATTGAACAACAGCACCACATCCGGATTATGCTCAAAAATCGAATCATACCGGCGCTGATTGATCTGTGCCTGCCGAAGTGCAAAACGTTTGTCGAGAATCTGGCTGATCATCAGCAATAGCAAAATAAGCAGCATCGCGCCGCCAATCATGATCGCAAGCGTATACTTATTTGTCTCATAGGCCGGGCTTTCTATCGGCAGATTGTGCATATTATGAATATGCAGAGCGTTCATCCCGGTATAGTGCATGCCGGCAATCGCACTGCCCAGCAGCAGGGACATGAGCAGCTTGGCTTTGCGGCTGATCGCCTGTTCCAGATGACGGTGTCGCGCCGAGATTTTGAGCGCAGCAAACGAGGCACTCCAGGCGATCAATACCGACAGACAGACCATCCACCAATCATAGTGCTGCTCAAATGGCATATCCATCGCTGCCATCCCGGTAAAATGCATGGCCACAATCGCGAATCCCATCCATAACGAACCCATAAGCAGACTACTTGTTTTCATAAAGTCCACACTGATCATCCAAAATGCAGCCAGTACGGCAATGATGGGCAGCAGCATAGAGACGGTCAGCCAGAGTGGATTATAATGAACATCCGTCGGCAGATTATAGGAGAGAATACCGATAAAATGCATCGACCAAATGCCCAGTCCCATAATGACCGAGCCGAACAGAATCCAGATCAGACGCGAGCGTCCATGAAGCATCAGCACGCGTTCATATATATACAATGCGCAATAAGAAGCAAAAAAGGAAATAAACAACGAAAGTAGAACAAGCGGAATATTATAGGTTCCCTGCAGTTCTGTCATATGCATGTTCCTTCCTGGAGGTTGGTAGACAGCGTTCTACTATAATATCTTCTATTCAATCCGTTTCTTATAAGATTAATTTAACCTAAAATTCGAAATACTCAATACATTTTGGAATGAATTGTAAATGCATCCTGCCTAAATTTATATTTTTCGCATATTTCATGCGTCAACTCTATGAAATCAGGTGAAAATTTTTCAGAGCTATGCTATCCTAAAATATTAGAAGAGATCATTGATTTTGTTAAGCCTATATGAATGTTGTTGGTATGACACGGATACTTGTCGGGTGGTGAAAGATACACCCATTTTGCTGTGCAAACTTCATGTTCGTCCTGTACAAATATTTTGATTTCATAATGCGTTGGTTCTGACGCTGAATTATACTGTGTTTCTAACTTTAGGGAGGTTTATTCAAACGCCATGCTCATTATTGGTATTGCCGGTGGTACCGGCTCAGGCAAAACAACCGTCGCCCGCTCCGTCATCGAACGTATGGGAACGAGAAAAGCAGTTACTTTCATCTCTCAGGACAATTATTATAAAGATCACACGCATCTGAATCTGGAAGAACGGGCACTGATCAATTACGATCACCCTTTCGCTTTTGATAACGAACTGCTGATCCAGCACCTGGAAGAACTCAAGCAAGGCAAAACGGCATATGCGCCGGTCTATAATTTTACGATGCATGCCCGTTTTACCGACCAGACGCTGGAACTTCAGCCCAACAATATTGTAATTATCGAAGGACTTCATGTACTGTCCGACGAGAAACTGCGTGAACAATTGGATATCAAGGTATTCGTGGATACCGATCCGGATGTACGCATTTTGCGCCGCGTACTGCGCGATATCGAAGAGCGCGGACGCAGTATTCAATCGATCCACCAGCAGTACATGACGACTGTCAAACCGATGCACGAAGCTTTTATTGAACCTTCCAAAAAATACGCCGATCTGATCATTCCGGAGGGCGGACATAATGAAGTAGGTATTCAGCTGCTGTCGATTCTGACCGAGAAATACCTGAACGGCGACCGCAAATGGGGCACGCTGTAACACAAATGGACTGCATAACGTATAAAAGCTGCCCGGGCGATGTCCCGGCAGCTTTTTGCATAAGGAGAGGAAATTGATAAATGAACCGTAAAATTGTAGCTGTCGACATGGATGATACGATCTGCCATCTTCTTCCCAAAGCTATTCATTATCATAATGCACTCTATCCCGATCTGCCGCTGACGATGGAGCAGATTATTAACTTCGATCTGAGCCGGATCTGGCATCATGAATGTTCGGAAGAAGTCTTTTTCGGCAGACCCGGGCTGTATGAAGAGTTGGAGATTTTCGACGAACATACAGTGGAGGAGATGCGCCGGATTCATGAACAGCATGACCTGATCGTCGTTACTGCTGCCCGTCCTTCTTCGGTGCCGGAGAAATGGAGATGGCTGCAGCAGCATTTGCCATTTATTTCGTATGAGAATTTCTTTGTAGCCAAACGTAAATATCTGCTGGAGTTCGATGTACTGATCGACGATGGACCGCATAATCTACTGGCAGCTCGTGAAGCCGGCAAGCGTACGATCGGTATCCCGCGTCCATGGAATCTGCCGCTGCAGCAGGACTTTCTGATGAAGGATTCGTGGGAAGGCATGAGTGATCTGGTAAACAAGGTACTGGCGGAACAGCCGAAGAGATAAATTCAAAGCAAGATCGTTTTTATTGCTTCGCCGGCCACTCAGGATTATTGGTCATTATGCTCAATCCTGACGGCTCTCTCGTCGTGAGAAGGCATTCATGCTATGATTATCTCTTTTTAAATACTGGATTAACCTCATAGTAAGCGATCTTTTAATGGGTCAATTAAAAGCCGGATCATTGTGATCTGTTCAACGAACAGACAGCAGTGATCCGGCTTTATTGGTATATAGATGTTATAGAATAATCTGTATCTTATGCCTATTCATACATGTGACTATCGATGAGATGCATAAAGACAATGGAGATATTGGTAATACTCCCCACCACCGGCAGGCGAAAAAGGGATAGATCTACGCCCTACCGCATCAGACGTGTATTGGTACAGTGACGCTTCAGCCAGGCACTAATTCCTTGCAGCCCAGGATAAATGATCCGTTCATTCACATTGGCCTGATCCAGCTTGTCCCTTACCTCCAGCTTTAATTCCGCCGGGATAATAATCTTTTTGTACAGTCCCGGGTATTGCTTGAGCCAGTCGTCCAGTCCGCGATCCCGGTTACTCATGATCGTGAACATGGCGTACTGATTCACAATCCGTTCATCAATCGATGGGGGGTCCAGGCAGATGACAAAGTCATCATCGCCTTTTAATTGTTCAAAATCGTTCATATTCTTGAACAGCTCATCCAGCAGTTCGACAGTAAATACGAGCAGGTCGTCATCATTCAGCCGATGCTTGAGGCTTGGTGGCAAGTGTGCGTGGACCTGATCCGTATCCAGACACCAGACAGCTCCATCTTCATGGTAGCGGGTCAGGTCGGACGTGGCAAAATGCAGCGCCACGTAGGGCGAAAATGACCAATCCAGCATACGCGTCGGCAGTCCATGGTGCTGGGCGACTGCCAGCAGCTCCCAGTCATTGCGCTCGTCTTTGAGTGAAGCACGGGCGAACTTTTTAAAATTACGCAAAAGGTGAGATTCCATCCCTGTATTTTCAATCCTCATCAGACTGGTACTCAGATCAAAAGAAGCACTATCCATTCCCCGGTAGGCATATGGAGAATGAAAGCGGCCATGTTCAGGATGAGGAGGAAAGTTAAACAGTTCTTCATGGAGGTCCAACCAGCTTTCTGCTACGCTTACTCCATCCTCAATTGATTTCAAGCAAAACACCTGCCTATGTGATCTATATTTGACTCCTCTATTTTATTACACTATTTTGGACTTTTTTAATGAGCTTTGAAGGTATTTTTTTACATAATACGATGTATTCAAAATAGCCAACAGCCCTGCTGCCAAAGGAGAAAATGCAATTCCGCTATTCGCCTGCTGCAACCTGTATGCTACACTGATAGATGTAATTCAGCTAACAGGGAATATGCAATATGAATGAGAGCACTTAGAACAGCGTATGATAATTTTTAAATGAGGATGGCTATTTTGTGTATACATACTGAAAGTTCATCTTAGTCCATTCCTCTATGAATGATTGTATTTGAAAAGGAGTGAATAGCAATGCTTGGCAGTATTATGATTGCATTGGTCGCCCTGGAACACCTGTATATTCTGGTTATGGAAATGTTCCTCTGGACAACACCTCGTGTAATGAAGACGTTTGGCACAACATCCGAGCAGGCACAAAGAACCCGCCCGATGGCGGCGAATCAGGGGCTGTATAATGGCTTTCTGGCTGCAGGTCTGATCTGGTCGCTGCTGCACCCGGATGGCAGCATAGGCAGACAGATTGCTTTCTTTTTTCTCGGCTGTGTTCTGGTAGCTGCGCTGTACGGCGGATGGAGTGTCAAAAAGTCCATTTGGCTTATGCAGGGTCTGCCTGCCCTGATCGCTTTGCTGCTGCTCTGGCTGGGGTATTAATCAGCTCATGGAGCATTAGAATGCCTGTTGATTGCATTAAGCATACGATATGCCCAGATCGTCAGAGCGTTTGTTTAGGTTTGGTATATGTAGAGTAGATTACTGATTATGTATAGTGAGCAGCTCTATTGCATATTCCGCTCACAGTATAGGTACTATCAACAAAAAGCCTGCCGACTGCTCCACGTGCAAAAGTATTCAGCACAAGGAACAGACAGCAGGCTTTTTCGGTTGTACTTCATTTATTCATAGGCTCCCATATTTACAGCGGAACCGGAGGTTCTGGGTTGTCCATCCATGTCCTTGCTATTACGTAATCCAGGATCGGTATACCCAGTGTCTACTGCCGGAGAGGAAGATTGCAGATGGTAATCGTTAGTCCCGGCATCGACAAATTGCGGATTGGCAAAAAGCGAATGAGCATCATTGCCGCTGCCTTTACGATAGGCTTGCAGACCACTATATTCCTTGCCTTTCCAGATCCAACTGGAATCGGCACTGCCTCCCTGCGAGAAATATAAATTATGATCTACCTTATTACCGGAATTACGGGTGTATTGATTGTAGATAAGCACACCGCCATCTCCGGCAACCATTATATTATTGCGGATTACATTGCGACGGGTATCATACTGGATCAGCAGCTGTCCATTGCCTGCCCCGAGGGTATCATTATGGTACAGCGTATTATTCACGATCCGGGAATCTGTCGTAGAACCGCGCTGCTCATCATAACCGCCCATGGCGATTCCCGTCTGCCGATTATGATAAATGAGATTACTGCGTACGATCATACCGCTCGTGCTTCTCCCTTTATGCTCGGAAGCAATCTCGATGCCGATATCGTTATCGTAGCTATAATTACGCTCGATCACACTGTTTTTGCCTCCATCCACATAGATGCCGCCTGCCGAGTTGCTGTGGTTGGGCAGCTTTTTGCCATATGAAGGATTGTGATTGGAAGAAACCTGATAGATTCGGTTGCTGCGAACCAGACCATTACGCGCCTGGTCGTATTGTTCATCTGGCGATATACCTTCGAAGCCGATCAGATCAATACCAATATTATCATTATTGTAGATCCGGTTGTTCGTTACAGCGAATCCGTCCACATTGCCATTGATGACCAGTGACTCGCTGCTGCCCAAGACCAGATCATGCAGCTCGTTATGATCGATCGTCACCTGCTTGAGCGCAGCCGGTGCCTGATCGCCATACACGGCAATACCGTGCGCATCACGCCCCGTCAGATCCGGTCCGGATGGAGTCGCCGTATTGGCAATATGATGCACATGATTGCCGGTTAGCTGGATCTGCCGCCCGCTCCCATGTACATAGATACCAATCGGTACGGCATCACGGGATTTTGTTGTATAATTACGCACTTCCAGATCCTGAACGCGCACATAACTGGCATCAGTAATATCGATCAATCCCTGCAGACCACTCACTTTTACCCCGTTGCCATCCAGTATTGCCTGCTCTCCCGGATAACTGGCAAAGGTAATAAAACCTGCCGCTGCCGAGCCAGAACGGCGGATTGTCACTTGCTCATGATACACGCCAGCACGAATATAGATCGTACTGCCAGGTACCGCCTGATCGGCAGCATGCTGTATCGTTCGCCACGGAGAATTTTGACTACCAGACTGGCTATCCCGGCCGTCAGGCGAGACATAATATACTGCTTTCTGGCTGTCCGCTGCAGCTGCCTGTGCATCTTTTCGATGTTCTTGAGAGGAACAAGCTATACTTCCGGCACCCAGAAGGAGTACAACGAGCAGACCGGCTGTTTTTTTAAAATAATGATACAAGAAGCGGCACCCTCTCTTTTAACAAATATTTACTTTTCATTCGATTTGTATATACAATGAAATATATGCTGCAATAGCTCTGGAGGGGACAGTGATCATGTAACCATTCCGATTCCTAAGCGATCATAGCATTCCTTTATTGGAATTCACACTCGGGAGGAATCTTCATGAAACAAGCAATCCTGCAATTTGCCCGTAGAGAGCTCTGGTGGAACCTGCTGGCAATGTGTCTGTTATTTATTGCACTGCCGCTTGCTCTGCATCAATCACTGGGTATACAGCCGCTGATCGGTCTGCTCTTTTTTATCGTGTTATCGATTATTGGTATACGAGGCAAGTATCGACAGAATCAAGCTTGAATGAATAACGATCAGTTGTATTCTTTTACTTGGCTTTTAGTAGATAGGGATAGCGCGCCAATAGACCGTACAAAACCAGCGACGGAATGATCACCCATAATACCCCGAAAGAGCCAAACATCAGCATAACCCACACGACAGCGACAATCATAGTCAACATACCGGTGAGATGGCGCCTGGACCAGCGATACATTACATGACCCAATACTGCGACGAGCAGCGCTAGAACCAGAATAAGCCCTATCATATAAATGGTACCCATAAAAAAGACCTCCTCCATATTGGGATCTGTCCAGTATACCATTCCATTTTACAATTTGTGGAATACATAAATACAAGATTGTACATGCACTCGCACAGAACGTAAGAAAAGAAATAAGAGCAAAGGACGACATTTAAGCCTGGAGATCCCCATTACCTATACCAATTCAGGGATCTCCAGGCTTAACCGGAGGACGTGCTCTTATTCTTTTCTGGAGTGCATGATGTACAATGCGAAGGATACAACGCATTCCCGTTCTTCATTGCACAACGCTCCATACCGCTTTACATGTTCCACTCCATCCGCTAAATAATCCGGTGCTGCAGCCACTTTTTCCCATAAAATCGTTTCATGAAAATAACACCACGTACCGCCCATTCGCAGTCCATTGCGATCCATACCCCGAGGACACCCCAGCCGAGTGTAACACCCAGTACATACCCGAGCACCACCCGGAACAGCCACATCGACAGCATCGATACCATCGAGGTAAACTTGGCATCCCCGGCCGCCCGCAGCGCAGACGGTGTGATAAACCCAATCGCCCACAGCGGAATCTGAGCCAGCGTATTAATGAGCAGCACCCAGAAGATTTCATCCACAATCTCTGCCGGCGGATCGAATAGCGAGATCAGCGGATGGAACAATGGCAGAATAATCAGCCCCATCAATACAAACGACATGGACGCCAGCACCAGGAACGACTTGGTGAACTTGCGTGCTTCGTCGATATTGCCGCTACCGATACACATGCCGACCACGGTAATAATCGTCAGTGACAGTGCATTGGCTGGAATCTGCATCGCGCCTGCCAGTGCGGAACAGATCGCATTGACTGCAATCGCATACGTCCCCATGCCGACAATGAAGATCTGGGTCAGTATTTTTCCGCCGTTAAAAAACATCTGCTCGGTCGCAAACGGAAAGCCGATAAACAGGATCTTTTTGAACATCTCCCATTTGACCTCAAACAGCTCGCGTACACGTACCTTCAGGTTAACGTCCATTTTGAATAAATAATACAGCGCACATGCAGCGCCGCCATACCGGGCAATATTGACGGACAGCGTCATGCCGAGCACACCCATATCCAGTCCATTGATAAAGACAAAATTCAGCAATACATACAGCAGATTCATAATCAATGACAGCATCAGCGAAGCTCTCGTGCTGCCAACACCGCGCAGCGCACCGCAGACCGCTTCCACAATCGCAATCCCGACAAAGGAAATACAGCTCCCGATCAGGTATGTACGTGCATGATTCATAACTTCCGCCTCTGCCGAGCCGAACAGCAGACTGAGCAGCGGCCCGTGAAAGACAATACCGATCAATGCTATAGCCAGTGCCAGCGCAGACACGGACGAGACCGCTCCTGCAGTCGCCTGTGATACTTTCAGTTCATTGCCATTACCCTTGTACTGGGCGACAACAACGGTCCCGCCTGTAGCGACCGCGATAAATACGCTCAGCAGGAAAATATTCAGCGAATCCACCATATTAACCGCACTGACAGCCGCTACGCCTGCCGAACTGATCATGGCGGTATTGATCAGATTCAGTCCCATCACAAACGCCTGATCGATCAGGATCGGAATAAACAGCGCGATCATCTGGCGGTAATTCATTGTTGCTCCGGAAAAATACTTTTCCAGCAGATTATGAGCTCTGCTCCATCTTATGCTGGGGTCTCCCATGTGATTACCTTCTTTATAACTGGATTCATGGCCTGTCCGACGGTTTACATTCTCCACATTATACCGGAATCTCTACAAGATTCCAGTGAAACTCATAATAAAAACGCCCTCCAGGTTAAAATAACTGAAGGACGTAATTGACTGTATGAATATTCACGTTAGAAATAAATAAGAATGCGGTCGAGAGGACTCGAACCTCCACGGGGGTAAGCCCACACGGACCTGAACCGTGCGCGTCTGCCAATTCCGCCACGACCGCAAATGAGTTAGTGAGCTGCATTACGCAATCACAAGGAATAATATATCATGACATTTCGAAAAGTACAAGCTTTTCCACAAAATATTTTAACGCAGCTCTGTATCCCAATCTCTCTGATCTATTTCACGTATTGTACCCGTGCAGACTATACACTTTATATTCAAATTCGTTCCATGCCCGCGTCTCACCGGCCTGCACATATTCGAGCCGAATCGTCACATGATCTTTGCCTGATGTATATCCAGCTGGAATCTCATATTCATCATCCAGCCAGCGCTGATACGGATTACGATCAGCCACATACCAGCTGCGCTCCTGTACCAGCACATTATCCACATACACTCTCGCCTTTTGCCGGCCGGTCATCTGGTCGGATCTTCGCCGCAGACGCACTCCTCGGTTATCAGGATCGATCGATACGACAAATTCACTCCATCCCTCTGTCTCGTGTCCGGTGTCTGTAATCAGCACATGATCCTGATCCCCTTCATAACACGCACACAGGGTATAGTATCCCCGGCTGCCGAATGTACGATAATGATGGATACCTTCCGAAGCCTTGTTACCGATATCCAGTACATCGGTCAGCTCCATGCCCGGCTCATCCACGCCATAGTAGAACAGAATACCCGAGTGGCGCAGATATTGATTATTATACTCGCCGGACTCGATGCCGAAGACCAGTTCCTGCCGAAAAGGATACACATCTCCACTGCACAGCCGCACCATCGACCACGGACTATCTGGCAGGCCGTCATATGCGCTGGATGGATTCATCTCCGGCGGCGTAGGGAATCCCCAGCCGTAATTCACCCAGCTCTCGGAACCGTCGCTCTCCACCTGCGGGGTTAATTTGCCATCGATATGAACACGCACATCTCCTTCACAGCTGATCTGCCCCGTAGTCCGGCTGAAGGCTGTCACCTGTCCGGCTACCAGATGTCCGCGTCCGGTGATACGGCCGATAATGCTGTCTGTTCCTTGCGCAGCCTGTGATGGATAGTAGGCCGAAGAACGGAAGTAACCGGTCTGCTCTTGAGGATACAGATCATTATATTCCGTCGTATAACGGATCTCCCAATAGGCAAAGGTAACTTCCGCCGCTCCCCGATTGATCAGCTCAATGTGCGCACGCTCCCAATACGGCATCGGAAAGTATTGATACAGCATGCCCGCTTCCGTTTGTCCGTGAGACAACAGTCCAATACGGTTGTACCCCAGTTCATTACCAAAAAAAGCACCCAATGGACATTCCACATCCGGCCGCTCATGGTTATCCCATGTCGCTCGTATCCAGATCTGCTGCAGCTCCGGATGCGGAAAATCGTTCAGCGGCGCACCAGAGTCTGCAGCTGACAGAGAAGTATTCATTTCAGCGAGTATCGCGGTAATACTGCCTGCTCCCTGCTCATCCAGCAGAACCACATGCTCTCCACCGCGCAGCGTTAGCTGCTGGCTAACCGCTGATTGTACAGACACATCCGGCTTGGGATCTTCTCCTGTATGGTTCCAGGTGTTCAGCAGAGCATCCAGATGTTCATTGCCTGTAAATGTTGTTATTCCGCTCGCATCCTGGTAAGAGTGGTAAATGACATGCCCCCAGCCTCCATCGCCTTTGGCGGCTCCTTTGAGCCGGATATCCGATGTGATACGGCAGGAAAGCTCATACTCCATTGGTACAAAGCTCCGTACCACCCGGATCGGCCCTCTGCCGTTATCATCCGGACCCATATAAGCATCCGCCAGTGGTGCTACAAAGGGAGCCTTGCGACCAAACTCCGAATGCCGGATACGGAATCTCGGCTCGGCTTCTCCATCAAAATAAAACGAAAACGTCGGCTCTTCACTGTCAGGATACCGGTGCTGCACAAAGTTATAGATACAGCCCGGACCATCCACATCGAAGATCACCCATTCCGATCCTTCCTGGTACAACCACCAGTCCCAGTCGGCATTGCCTCCCTGCTTGTCTATACTGCCTTCATAGTGAACCTGTACTCCTTCACGCAGCAACGGCAGCTGTTCGAACTGCTGCATGGCTTTTAGACCTTTGGGTACGATTTGATCGGATTCCTGGCTTGATCTCATTATGCTGCTCCTGTTCTCTATGTGGATTGACGAACAATACTGAACGACAAGGCTCCTGGCTCATTTGTATAGATCTACTATGCTGTAATGAACATTCCTTCTGTATTCAGTATAGAATGCAGAGTCTTCTGCCGGGATTGAACAATTTTTAGATGAGTTGAACATTATTGCTGTTGAAATACAAAAAGAGACAACGATCCACTAACAGATCGTTGTCTCTCGGTTTATGATATTTGCCACATCTTTTGCTCAATTTCTATCGTATAGCTATCCAGAAATAGTCTCGCAGGGTACTGATTATTTGGAAGACAGCTCCGCCAGTTGGGCTGGAGTCAGTCCGCCTTCGAATACCTGCAGTTCATCCAGTTCGCCTTTGAATGGAGCATCCCAATAGTTCACGCCCAGGCCAAAGCTGGCATTGTCCGCAGCCGAGAAGCGATCCGGGAATCCGCTACCTGTAAAGGTTGCTTTGCCGTTTACATAGACGGTAACGGTGCCCTGATCCACGGTAAACGCCAGATGGCTCCACTCTCCTGCCGGAATCTTCATGCCGGTGCTGGCATCATACCATGGTGTGCTGCCTGCCCATAGCATCGTATTATCGCTGTCTGTTCCGCGCGGTAGCAGGCTGATCCAGTGATCACTGTCTGCTGCACCAAAGAATGCCGGTGAGTAGACACTCAGCTGCTCCGGCTTCACCCACATGGAGACGGAATACGAATTACTGTGAATAAGTCCATTTGGCAGACGGATACCTGTTGTACCATCCAATACAGCCGATTGTCCGTGTACACCTGTGCCATACGTAATGCTACCCACGGTTGCCGGACGATCCAGACGATCGCCGGTCAGTTCACCTGCGCCATGCTGGCCAGTGCTGTCGTTCAGATTCTGGTCGAAGCTGTAACGGGCGGTCAGCTCGGCATTTACATAAGGCATTACGGTTACATCGAATGTTTTGGTACGTGTCTCGCTGCCATGAGCAATACGCGCCGTCAGTGTCACCGGTACTGCCGTACTACCGGATTCCGGACGGGTTACCTGTCCATTTGCAGCAATAATCTGTTCGTTGGAAGACGTCCAGCTGATGGTTGTACCACGGCTTCCAATAGTTGGTAGTTCCAGATTGGCTGTAATGCCACTCGTGCCGCTCAGTTCCAGTTCGCCATATACATCTTCGATTACCTGTTTATCGGGAGCATCCGGCAGACGACTGCCCCAGCCCATGGTTGCCTGGTCGGACAATGCCGTAAAGGTCATTACATACTGTTTGGACATTGGGTCCCAGTCTTTTACGAATACGCCAGTATACCTTTTGCCGTTAATGGTCAATTCTGCATCATTGGTGCCTTTTTTCTTCCAGGTACCCTGCAATTCGCCTGTAATGGTATGGTCTTCATTCAGACGGATATAACTCGCTTTTTTGATTGTTGGTGAAGAATCGCTACCATGATCGACAAACTGATAATCACCGGTGATCATTTTGTCGCTGACTTTGGCTTCCTGCTCGCCTGCATAACGGTATGGCGAGACAACTGGCCAGCCTTCTTTATTGATAAACATCTGGTGGATACGCAGTTCATGCTCTTCTCCACGTCCCGGGAAACGGGTATGGAAGACGAGGAACAGCTGGCCGGTCTTCGGATCGGTATAGACGGAGTTGTGTCCCGGAGACACATAACCGTAATCCTGCTCTTTGCCCGGATCGCCTACTTTGCTGTCGAACAGGAAGTTGCCGATCAGCTTGTTGCCGTATTCATCATTACTGGTATCTGCCGGCCATGTTGCCTGATGCCCTCTAGCGTCTACATAAGGGCCATCTGCAGACTTGGAGCGGAATACACGCATATTGTACCCGCCGTTAGCTGCGAGTCCACCATAAGTCATGTACAGGTAGAAATAGCCGGTATCCTTGTTGTACTGGATATATGGGCCTTCACCAGATTTGCCGTAGCCACCGGCGATTTTCGTGCCAAAGTAGCGGTCGATCATGCGGCCGTCCTTGGTTTTGCCATCTTTACCCGGATAGATCGGTTTGCCTGTCTTCTGGTCCACTTCCAGTACGAAGATACCACCGGACCATGAACCATAGGTCATCCACATTTTGCCTTTGGCATCCTGGAAAATGGTAGGATCGATCGCATTCGGATACTGCTGGTTGGCATATGATCCATTTTCGTTAAACCATGCCGGATTCTCCGCGCTGATTTTTTTCTGGTCAATCAGCGTCTTGATATTGGTATTGGTCCACTTCTTGTCTACCTGACTGTTGGCATCGAATGCCTTGTCTTTGGTGAATCCGGTATAAATGAAGGTATCTGTGTATTCATACGGTCCTTCGATCTTCTGGGATACGGCCATGCCGATCGCGGAGCGGATATACGTAGACGAGGTGGAATAATACAGTGTATACGCGCCTTTGGAGCCGTCTTTGTTGACATATTTGGAATTCCAGATCACGTCGGGTGCCCATACAGCGAACCCGCCTTTGCTATCCGAATCATTCTCTCCCGCCCATTTGAAAGAACCTGCCAGTGTTTTGGACAGATCACCGTACAGTGTGTTACCCGGAGTAGTGTAACCGTTTGCAAAATTCGACCAATGCATCAGATCCGGAGACTTGGCTGCCGAGATATGGGAGCCGAATACATAGAAAGTATTGCCTGTTTTGATAATGGAAGGATCGTGTACGGTAGCATTGGAAAATGTCGGTTCAGCCGGTGTATTATCCGCTTTGGCTGCGGAAGCCTGTTCACTTGTTACACCTGCGGCAGATACCGCCAGTGAGAATGCCAGCGTCGCGACAGCGAGCTTTTTGGTTACATTTTTGCGCATCAGGTAATCCCCTCTCGTCTTGCTCATGAATGGTAATCTATAATGTGTTCCTGCAGATTATGAAATGAACTGCCTCCATAACTCTAAATGATCGAAATAGAATCTATTCTTCTCATACTCGAAGCTTATGAAGGCAGTCATGTACATAACTACCTTGAATCAGGTGATGATCAGTTGTTCAGACGCAGAATAAGTACATTGACCGAGCTTGCCGGCAGATCCAGTACGACTGTAGTACCTTCCAGCTGAATAGTCTGCTCGGATGGAACCACCTGCTCATTGTTTTTCTTGTTCACATTCGGTGTATGCAGGAGCGATGCATCGCCAGTCAGCGTAATCAGCTGTGCTTCTGCCTGTACATTCAGTTCTTCCAGATTCAGACGGGTCGCCTTGTCTGCAGCATCGGCATTGACCAGCTTCACATAGACATGCTGCTCATCACGAGTTACAGAATGGAATACTTCACGGTTATAGGCTTCGAGCTTGTAATCCAGCACTTTGCTCTCTGTCTGGCCATCGGTATAGGAGCAGATCAGATTGCGTCCGGTCTCGCCGCCATAATTGACCGTAATACTATATTCCGTACCGTCCGCAAGCGGTTCATAGCTGGCTGCCCGCAGGTTTCCTGCTGCCGTACTGGAGGAATAATCGCCCAGCGTATAGCCTTCAATGCCCTGCTTGTACACTTTGACGCCGGTAGCATTGCCGTTGTAGTTGATCGCGTATTCGGTCACATCTTTGGTATCCGGATGAATATCCGTCAGTCCGGCACCAATATAGAACCCTTCGGGACCTGTCAGGCGGGTAGCGGTTACTTCCACTTTGTAGTTGGTCCATTCATCATTCAGAATGTACAGACCATTCATTCCGCTGCCCTGTGCAGCAAGTACCAGACCACGCTCCTCATCGACCGTGTAACCGGCTGATCCCGGGATAACCTGCCATGCCGGATTCAGCTCGGCGGTAAAGTCCTGTTCCAGCAGTACACTGCCATCGACATTGGAAGTGACTTTGACATGCTTCACTGCGATCTCGGCATTGCCTGTAGCGATCTCGATCCCACCACGCGGGAT
Organism: Paenibacillus shenyangensis; assembly: GCF_000346635.1. Taxonomy (NCBI): domain Bacteria; kingdom Bacillati; phylum Bacillota; class Bacilli; order Caryophanales; family Paenibacillaceae; genus Paenibacillus; species Paenibacillus shenyangensis. Next base: position 72,615 of record NZ_AOIG01000026.1, on the reverse strand, counting down.
CAGATCCAGCTGGCGACCATGCTTGTAGGTCGAGAATGATGTATCCAGCACTTTGTGTCCCAGATATTTGGCGAATAGATGCTGTACATAATAGTTCGGCGTATACCATACGGTCTCATCGTCGAACCAGATACAGTCCGGCGTCCAGCGGTATGTGCCATCCGTCAGCACTTTGTTGAACAGCGGCGCGTAGGCAGCCAGACGAACCACATCGGCATTATTCTCGAATCCGGTCATCACAGCCGCTTCACCAATCGCGCCTGCCAGCGTATTTTTGTCAGTCGATGCATATTCACCAACGAATACTTTGGATGTTTCTTTCCAGTTGATGCTGCCATCGGCATTATAGGCTCTGTAATAATAGTTGTAGCGATCGGCATTGTTGAGCAGGTACTCATTGGAGCGATAGTAGTGCTCATCCGCAATCGTATCCATGTAATTGTCTTCCTTGGCGTACCAGGTAATCGTTTCTTCGATGACTTTGTCCCGGTCGGCAAAGGCAACTTCGGCTGTTCCTTCCAGATTACCACTCAGGAATTTCCAGCCTTGTTGATACGCATCATCATCGGCCTGTGCGCCAACGGTCGAGATAATATTCAGTTCATGATCCGGATAATGCTTGGCCATGTACTCGTCGATCGAGGTCTTGAACACCTCAAAGTTGGCAAAGAACTCGGTACCCCAGTTCTCGTTACCCACGCCCAGATAACGCAGATCAAATGGTGCTTCATGACCCATATGCTTGCGCATTGCTGCCCATTCGTTATGTTCAAAGTCCATACTGATCGCAAAGTCGATCAGATCGGTAAAGTTCTTGATATAGTAGTCACGCAGCTCGCCACCGGCTGGATGCGCATAATCGGAACGTGCCTGACAGAGTACGCCGCAAGCCATAACTGGCAATGGTACTGCATTCAGATCTTCGGCCAGCTGGAAATACTCCATATAGCCGAGTCCCATCGTCATCATGTAGCCCCAGACGTTGAAGTTTTCTTTGCGCAGCTCGATATCGCCGACCGATTCTTTCCAGTCATACACATTCTCCCAGATAAAGGAGCCTTCCGAGATACATCCACCCGGGAAACGCAGGAACGTCGGATGCATGTTCACTAGTGCGTTAACCAGATCCTTGCGCAGACGGTAGTTCGGGTTGCCGGTATAGTTGGCATGGGCAGATGGAGAACCTTCTTCTTCGCCTGCTCCCCATACATCCTGCGGATACAGAGATACCATATCGATCGATATGTCTCCGTCAAAGGTCAGTGCCAGCTGTCCCAGCACTTCGGCAGATCCGGTCAGTGTCAGCTTCGGCTCTACACCATATTTGCGCCAGGTTCCGTCACCTTCCACCTGTACGGTCACCGTATCACTGGCTGGCTGTCCATCCGCTGTCTGCAGCTGCAACGTAATCGTTCCGGCTGCTTCTGCTTTGGCCCAGATCGTAAAGTCGTAACGGGCATCACGCTGGATAAACATGGCGCAATTGTTATTGGTATCGTTAAATCCGCGGTTGATAATCGTTGCACCGCTGGCTACTTTTACATAATAGGAGTTCACATCGGGATCACTGACACCGAAATGTTCATTCAGTCCACCGCTATTCTGCGGAGTCATTTTGTCGGTATCGCCATACCAAGCGAATAATGGCTCACGATTACGACCTGTCGAGCATCCGCATTCACCGGAAGCATGGGAGTACGTATCAAAAGCAAACGATTCAAAGGAGCGGTTCTGCACCATTTCCGCATAGATTCCGCCATCGGCCGCATTGTTGATATCTTCGTAGAACAGTCCGTACATCACTTCGCTGACATCCAGTACTTCCCGGCTGCCATGAATCGTCAGAGTATAAGGCGGCAGATCCTTGGGCAGTACGGATACGTCAAAGCTTTTCTCCAGTGTGCTGCCGCCGCGGGTCATGCTCGCTGTAATCGTCACGCCTTCCGCTTGGCTGACTTCCTGAATCCGGCCGTCATGAGCCAGAATCTCCGGTCGGCTCGATGTCCAGCTGATCTGCACCCGGCCGCCCATCAGAGACTCGGGAAGTGTCAGATCACGCGTAATAATCGTCGTAGGGAAAGATAGATATTTGTCCCGTGCCAGACGAGTAACCTCTTCATCTGTCAGCGAGTCGCACATGACTTCGATCACTTCATCTTCGGACAATCCTGCTTCATATACCCGGAAGTCTGCAATCGCTCCGGTGTAATCATCATCCGCTGCGAACTGGGAACGTCCGATATAATTGCTATTGTAATTGCCTTCTTCGGTAAATGTAGCAAACCAGGCGCGTAGGCGTGCGTAGTTACCGCTCGATGTCTGGCTAATCGTTCCATCTACAGCAATTTCGCCATTTACATAGACGACCGGACCCGCGCTGCTCAGTGTTCCGCCTTCGGTTCCTTTAACAGAGATGGCGACGTGCATCCACTCATCACGGACAAATCCCTTACCAGGGTCGACAGCCAGATCGCCGTCTGCTGTCAGGGTTCCACGCATTTGACGGGTGAGGAAAATAGAGGGCTTGCCTTCTCCGGCACCAAAGTCAAAAATACGTTCCCAAATGCTCACGCCCATACCAAAATTCACCCATGCCGTTACTGTAAGCCCTGTGTTATCGCTTACATCTTTGAGTAAATCAGTAGGCAGCTGTATGTAGGAAGAACCGTTTGCTCCACCGGTAAAGGAAGCTGCATGACGTCCGTATACTTCTTGAACAACAGGCGCACTCTTACCGGAAGCGGTTGCATGATTATCTTTGCCGGAGCTGTCTTTGCCGATCTGATCGGCATTGTCGAATTTGTACTGTGCAATGAGTCGATCCTGGATATGTGTCATATGCAATACTCCTATACTTTTATTGTTAATATTTATATTAATATATTAATGTAATTATATTCTATAAAGTCATACTACTCTATATGAAGGGTGTTTTTCAACTCTTTTTCGGTTCGTCGGTAGATTTTGGGTAAATAGTCGTTTATAGATTTGCTGATGAGTAACAAGGGAGGTAACTTATTAGAGGATGCCACCTGTATATTAAAACGACTGCTTTAGGAGAAGGCAGTAACTTTAGCTGAAGACATTACATAAAATATGGATTACTCTGTTCGCAGGTATTCTTATGATCGCAGGAATATGAATGTTCCTTCCCCTGGTACACCTTCAATCAGGCAGCTTTATTTCACGGGTATCATTACGAATATCGAGAAACTGGACAGCAATATAGATGGTGCCAAGTTATACTATTCAATCACTCCGGATGACGGATCCATTCACTCCATCAGCAAAAAGCCCTTCGCTAATCATACGAAGGGCTTTTTACCAAATGGATAGCAGATATGATGTAATGCTTTGTTCTGTTCATTGAAGTAAGATGCGAATAAACCTGATAGCAGCACTATCTGCACTTTATTACGGACTATCGTATAATTACACGCGCTTGAACTCGATCCATTCCACCTGCATACCCGGCTTCACAAATTCAAATGTCACTTCATAGACTCCACTTGCCAGCTCGGCTTTGACCAGCTTCTGGCGCAACCATCTGCCTTCGGTGCCGTTCGTCTGAATCGTCGTCACAACTTCGCCGTTCAGCATCAGATTGCAGGCACTCTGGGCCAGTTCGGTATCCGGTGACATCACATGGGCGAACAGACGATAGACGCCTGGTTGTTCGACATGGATTAGTGTCGCTGCTGCTGTATCCACTGTTATCTGGCGATCTTCTGTCGCGGGCTGAGCCTGCTCGGCAGAAAGGGCATCATTGGCTGGATAAGCATTCACCGTCTCTTCAATCACCTGGTTGCGGGCAAATACCGGTGCCTGGATTAGGAAGTTACAGATATTAATCGCACTGCGCTGCAGCTCGCCACGGGTAAGTGTGCCATTCGCCAGCGATTCAATCGTATTGTCGCCCCATACATTCGTCTCGGCGCCATAGTTGCTGACGACCATGTACAGATCGTTCTGGGCGCGTACCATGGCATTGGTATTTTTGCGATCGGCTGGACCGCCATTTACAACGTCATTCATGATCGCCCACCAGTCGGTCATCACGATGCCCTGGAAGCCCCATTCACCGCGCAGAATCGTAGTGTTCAGATCATAATTGGAAGCTGCCCAGTGTCCGTTGACCGGATTGTATGAAGTCATGATACAGTTGGAACCGCCTTGCTTGACTGCAATCTCGTAGCCTTTGAGATAAATCTCGCGTAGTGCACGCTCGGATACAACGGCATCGACTTTACTGCGATACTGCTCCTGGTTATTGCAGGCAAAATGCTTCAATGTACCATTCGAACCGCCGCGCATAATGCCGCGTACACAGGCTGCTGCCAGCTGTCCGGTTACGAGCGGATCTTCGGAAAAGTATTCAAAGTTCCGTCCATTAAGCGGACTGCGGTGAATATTCATACCCGGTCCGAGCAGTGCATCGACATTGTTACGCACCAGCTCTTGTCCTTCCAGTACATACATTTCTTCGACCAGCTCTACATTCCAGGTGGATGCCAGCAATGTACCGATCGAGACCTGTGTAGACTTGTCGCCGCTGTCCATCCGGATACCGGACGGGCCATCTGCCGTACATCCTACCGGAATGCCGTAGCCCAGCAGACTGTCGCTAACTCCGCCAAATGCCGATGCTGTGCCAGGTGTAACCAGCGGACTGCTCATGCCTTCTCCACGTACAATCGCAGCCAGATCCTCATCGCTCAGCTGGGCAATAAATTCCTCCATGCTGACCTTTTGCTCCGCTACATCTCTGAGCTTGTAACCGCGATCCCCCGTCTGTTCCAGCTGAGGTGGCATTTGCTGTTCAATCCGTTCTGCCAGCGAAACCTTCTGCTTCGGCACTTCGGTGTATGTGATTTCATACGTACCATTATCCAGTTTCTGTCCCGGCTTGATCCGGTTAAACGTTACTGTCGGTGCCATCGCTTCCTGCAGCTGTTCCACAATCTGCAGCTCGGTCACCTCGTAACCTTCGCCACCGGCATATTTTACAGCCTCCAGCTGACGAATACTGTTGCCTGCATAGAAACGATATATTCCCTCTTCGAGCACATAGGCATGCGCATGTCCGGTAATCCCACTGTCATCGTAGGAAGCCATGCTATGTACCGGGAAAGTAATCACGAGACGCTCCGATTCGCCCGGCTGCAGCAGTCCGGTTTTGCCAAAAGCAGCAAGCGAACGTGCCGGCTGACCCAGTTGTCCCTGTGGCGCTTCGTAGTACACTTGTACGACTTCCTTGCCTGCATAGACTGTACCGGTATTCGTAACCTGCACACCGATCTCAATGTACTCCTGTCCTTCATGGCTTGTCCGCTGCGCTTCCTCCGGCTTCACTTCAAAGGAAGTATAGGATAATCCATAACCAAACGCATATTGTACCTTCTCCGGCGCAAATGTCTCAAAGTAACGATAACCTACGTAAATATCCTCTTCATACAGACTCTGGTGCTCATTGCCATAATTCTTGGTAGATGGATAATCGTCAATGGAATAGGCGATTGTATCCGGCAGTTTGCCGCTTGGCGTCACTTCGCCGACCAGTACGTCTGCAATTGCATTACCGCCCTCCATGCCGCCATGCCAGGAATAGATGACCGCCGAGATTGGATGAATATGACTCTTGTCCTGCACCCAGCTCATGTCCACGATGTTGGATACATTAAGAACGACAACCGTCTGTTCAAAATGAGCCGTAACCTGCTTCAGCATATTCAGCTCATCATCAGTCAGACGGTAACTACCCGGCGCATCCGCATTATCCTTGTCCTCACCGGCGGTACGTCCAATTACGATAATTGCTTTATCCGACTGCTGCCTTGCCTCTGCGACCAGCTCGTCTGTCAGCGTCATCTCCTGCTGGTGCCATGGTTCAGCCGCCCAGCCTCCGCCTCCGTTATCGAACGGATTCTCTTGAATCCACTGCTCGTACACTTGTGCCAGCTGTTCATTGACACGAATATCCGTCTTGCTGCGCAATCCATCCAGTAGATTGGTGGTATACGCTACGTGTACACTACCGCCAGAACCTGTACCACTGCGGTAATAATCGACCTGTACGCGCCCAAAAATCGAAACGCTTTCATTTTTCCGGATCGGCAGAACCTGGTTGTTATTTTGCAATAGTACTGCACCTTCGGCAGCAACCTTACGGCTAAATTCAGCAAAGCCCTCGAGCGGGACTCCGATTTGTGAAGTAGTTGGTGTAGTCAATGTATTCCCTCCTGAATCGTAAATAGTCTGGTGATACACACGATGTCCATAGTTACAATCTGCATACTCTCTTCTACCATTATGTACGTAACGAACTGGAAAAAGCAAAGGCCTGCGCGGTAAATGACCATCCAGTTGTGGCTGATTTGTGAGATACACGGGTATGCAGGTCGTTTGCAGAAGTCAGCAGTAGATATCCGGTATTCATTTAGCTCTTGGTGCTCGGTTGGTGAGTGCCTACTTCCAAACGGGACACTGTTGATATGCTTTTGGTGGTTTGCTGTGTGCTGTTTGTGGTTTGCTGTTCATTATTCTGGCAGGAATAACAATAAGGGAGTGTTTTGTAATTGTGTCTGATGGATGGTCACCGCTCCGGGAAGGGATCATACCGGCGGCCTCCGGTTAAGAATGGATATTTTGAAATACCGCTTATCGCGGTAAATATCCATTCTTAAATGTCGGCCTATGGTATGATTCCCTTCCTGCGCTCCGTGCGTTTTATTGCATTCTTATGTATGCACATTTCATATTTCATATTTTATTTTTATGTGCCGTATGCCGTATGCCGTATGCCGTATGCCGTATGCCGTATGCCGTATGCCGTATGCCGTATGCCGTATGCCGTATGCCGTATAAAATGATACACCACCTTGCACAGAATGCATACGCATAGAACGGAAGAAAGGAAATAAGGGAAATGGACGACATTTAAGCCTGGAGATCTCCCTTTGCTCCTACTATCAAAGATCTCCAGGCTTAACCGGAGGACATTCCCTTATTCCTTTCTGGAGTGGATGAAGCATCCCCCGATCTGCCACACATATCCCCCCCTTACCATTTCAGACTCCAAACAAAAAAGGCACCGTAGCAATAACGGCGCCTTGCATTGGACAACGATGCAACTCCCATAACCATCCAGTTCACAGTATATAGACGATTTCCTGTTCAGCAGCATACTTCAATGAAAATGGTGCTTACCGATCCCGATGCACGATGTAATCCAGCAGATGCTTCAGAAAAGGAACATCCTGCGGCAGGCTACGCAGTGCTTCGATGGCGCAGCAGTAGTGGTTCCACATTTCTTTGCGTGCCCCTTCTTCCCCGAGAATGGAGACGAAGGTGGAATTGTTGTTCTGTACATCCTGACCGACCGGCTTGCCGATGACCAGCACGTCGCCGCCCAGATCGAGCAGGTCGTCTTTGATCTGAAAAGCAATACCGGCGTGGTAAGCGAACGTTTGAAGTGCCTCGATTTCCTTTTCACCTGCTTGTGCGAGCAAGGCTGGCATCACAAGCGAAGCTTCGAAGGCAACGCCTGTTTTGTAAAAGCAGATCGTATTCAGCTGTTCCAGCGTTAGCGCCTGACCGCGGGCATCCAGATCCATCGCCTGGCCAGTGCACAGCTGTTCGGCCTTTTCGGCAGAATACTGCATCAACTTTAGTACGGCTCGGGCATCGAAGTCTTCCATGGAAGACTGTTCGCGGATACTTTTCTGGATCAGGAACAATCCACTCAGTTCGGCCGTCGCGCTGTCATGCACTTCATGAAGGGTAGCTCGTCCACGACGGGTAGACGCGTTGTCCTGGGAAGGCAGATCGTCGAAGATCAGCGAAGCGGTATGCATATATTCGAGTGATCGCAGCAGGGGCATGAGCGCCTGTGCATCCAGACCGTAATGATGCACCCCCATCACCCAGGCGAGAATCGGACGCAACCTTTTGCCGGAGCCTTCGAGGCTGTAATTGGCTGCTTCGATCAGCCGTTTGTTCATTGGCAGCAGATTTTCCTTATTATCCAATAGTAGCGTATCATTGATCTGCTGCCTTACCTCATGCAGCGTCTGCCGGAATTGCTCCTGCTCTTCCCGATCCTGTCTCAGACTATTTAGCATCTGATCACGCAGCAGCTTGTCCAGGAAATCCACATCTTCCGCTTTGCGAACCATCTGCTGGATCAGTTGGTTGAACTGAGGCATGCCTGCTGTGAGAGTATCCATTATCTCATCGTATTTGGCATTCCCCAGACGGACACGGGCACGCTTGAGACCATTAATGGCCCGGTCCAAAATAACTTCGCGAGTCCGGTAATCACTGCCGTATACATTGTGGATCAGATGAGCGATTACCGCCCAGTACAGCTCAAATGGGTTCACCAGATCGCTGCGCTGGCGGTGGTATTTGAGATAATACGTATACGGCGTTACCGAGCCCGCTCTCCTATCATCGAACATATCGGCGAAATCATCTGCCAGTTGGTTATAGATACCATAACAGAATGTACGATGATCGAATCCTTCATCTTCCGGTGCACCGATAATCGAGCGCGCGACCAGCCGGGAACAGGAGGATTTGAGAATTACCGGAATATACAGCTCTTCATTCGTATAGTGATCATGACTCAGATCCCGCGTCCGGTCGATATCCTGGGATTGGAAAAATACATAGGACTGTTCAAAAAACACCTGCTGGGTTCCCGGCTGCTGTCTACTTTTGATATATTCGAACGCCTCACGCAGTTCGGCATGAATATACCGAATTAGCTCCATATGATTTCCCGACCAGTCACCCAGCTTGGGAACCGTACCGGTCAACAATGCAGTACGGATCAGGCGGGAATACTGCTCTTTCTCCTGCACATTGAGCAGTGTCGAATCGAGAATATCGTCCACAAAAGGATAGGTCAGTCCGTAGGAGTAGCCCAGACGCACCGCTTCATCCAGTCGGCGGGCACGCTCCGTCGCAGATAGGGTATCCTCCATTTCCTCCATGGCATGCAGCACCACGCCGACAATAATTTTGATCAACTTGCGCTGGGCCTGTTCGGCACTCAGCTCTTCCGGAATATGGTTGGTTACGCCCTGCAGCTTGTCCATTACCCAGATAATAGCGGACTCAATGCCTTCCTTTTGCGCCCAGCGGTAGACGCCATCCATGCTCATGAACATCGTAATATCGCTCTGTGGACCTGTATCCGGATTCACAAGACGCTTGCGCAGGCTGGCAATCACTTCCTGAATCCGTGCCTCTGTCTCGGGTGCATCCAGTGCCCGTCCCAGATCCCTCATATAAATATACGAGACGCTGCGGTTCAGATAATTATCCAGTTTGCCTGTCAGGTTCAGCCACTGGATATACCGATGATAGTCTCCGGTATCCGGTGCCTTTTTGCGGGAGAAGCGGGACAGCCAGGAATGGAGCGGAATATGATTCTTTTGCCAGAGACGAAAATCGCTGGTTAACGCCAGGATATACGTCTGTGCACGTACCTGTGTATACAACTCTGCAAAATAACCAGCCGCTTTTTGCTCAGCCAGCTGGTAGCCGGTGTCTGCATGATTTACAAATTTTTCATTCATCAGAAATCCCTCAAATTCGATTTAGTCGTCATCCGGTACATATCCGAAATAACCTATCAGATAAGCTTTATGGGTTATAGTCAGCGATTAAGATACGTGGGCATACAGATATCTGATCCTGTATCGATTCGTATGGTTCACATCATGTAGTAGAACTTGGCCGTTCATATGTACAGGGTAATACGGGACAACAGGAGCCGGGTTACGAAATATGCTCTTTCTCCTTATATCGTGAGGAATGCGCAAAGAAACAAGCATTAAATCAACAAAACCACCAACCGGATTGCGGCTGATGGTCTGATGATGGTATAGGGTAACGATAACAGCTAGGCTTGCTTAACAATCTCATCTAGTTCACTTTTGAGTAAAAGGTAACGATGCACACTTCGCATGATCGGCACCTTGGTCAGCTTGTTTTTATCGACGTAGACCTTCATTTGATCTTTGGACATGCCCAGTAGAGCTCCAGCTTCCGAGACGGTTAATACGACTTCATTGCTGGTTGCGTTAAAGGTTTCTTTCACTTTCAGATTCCAGTCCTTGAATACCTGCATAGATGGGCAACCCTTCCTATTCGCATCCAAAATCGTTTCCTGACCGAATCATTCCATTATATCACATTTATGTTGTGTTTTTCTTCAAAATCTGCTGGATCCAAAATTTTTGTAGCATGTGGTCTAAAATGAACGTGTTTGGACGTGTAGATGCTCGTATGAAGTAACACCGCTCCGAAAAGCGATTCTACCACTCCCTCCGGTTAAGAATGGATATTTTGACATACCGCTGATTGCGGTAAATATCCATTCTTAAATGTCGGTCGTTGGTAGAATTCTCTTTTCTGCGCTCTGTGCTTGATACTACAACTTCACTGTGCTGGTCTGCTGCTTCTCGCTCTCGATCCTTTCCCGGTTTCTGAAAAATTCGATTTTATCATCCACTTTCCGTAGTGCGCGCTCCAGTTCCTGCTGCTGCTCTACAATTTTGGCGCGATAGGTCTCCATAAATTCGCGGCGCACCCGGGCCGAGTCGGCTGCGCTGTTATTCATGGCGCTGAACTGCTGCATTTCACGTATAGGCAGGCCCATATCCCGGAAATGCTTGATCACCTGAAACCATTTGATATCCGATTCCGAATACTGCCGGTATCCGTTAGCATCGCGCTGTATTCCGTACACCAATCCCATCTGCTCATAATAGCGCAGGGTATGCACACTTAGTCCTGTCTGCTCGGCAACTTGTTTACTTGAAAAGGTAGTCTCCATTTTTTTAGTATACTCTCGCATTTGGGGTATTGCTATAGAGTGAACTCTATACTTTATGCTGAACCGGTAAGTAGATATCAACTCGACGAGGAGGATTTATCGATGAAAGTATTTGTTACAGGAGCAACAGGATTTGTAGGATCAGCAGTGTTGAAGGAATTACTCCAGGCAGGCCATGAAGTCACCGGTCTCGCACGTTCGGACAAAGCAGCCAACCTGCTGACTGAAGCTGGTGTAGCCGTACATAGAGGCTCGCTGGAAGATACCGATAGTCTGCGCCAGGCTGCGCGGGAAGCAGACGGTATTATTCATCTTGGCTTTATTCATGATTTCTCCAACTATGAAGCAGCCGCCGAGATTGACCGACTGGCGATCGAAGCGATGGGCAGCGAGCTGGAAGGCACGGATAAGCCGATTGTGCTAACTTCTGGTGCCTTGATGGTGGCGCCGGGACGTATCGGCACTGAAGAAGACGAAGCATCCGCACATTCCATCCGGCACTCGGAGACTGCTGCACGTGCACTGGTACAGCGCGGAGTACATGCTTCTGTTATACGCCTGGCCCCTTCTGTGCATGATGTGGGCGATCATGGATTTATGCATACGCTGATTCATATTGCACACAGCAAAGGTGTATCTGCTTATATCGGCGATGGCACCAACCGCTGGTGTGCTGTACATCGTCTGGATGCCGCCATACTGTTCCGCAAAGCTCTGGAGCATGCAGCAGCAGGCAAGATGCTGCATGGTATCGATGAAGAAGCCATTCCCTTCCGCGAGATTGCCGAAGTGATCGGGCAAGAGCTGGGATTGCCGGCAGCCAGCATCAGCGCGGATGAAGCAGCAGAGCATTTTGGCTGGATTCATTTTGCCGTCGCTGCAGATGCACCTGTATCCAGCACGCTCACCCGGGAATGGATGGATTGGACACCTGTACACCACGGACTGATTGCAGACTTGAAGCAGGGACATTATTTTACAGAAGCTTGAGCCGAATAACCGGAATGAATCGGTATACGGATCTGTAGACTATAGAGATTACAGGTTCGCTGACGAATATAGCTATACCAAAAAGCACCCCTTGCATGAACATTGACCAACCCTGAAGGTTCAATAATGTTCATGCATAGGGGGGCTTTTTATTTGTTCGCAGATCCATCTGTCCAGAACGTATAACTCAACTCCGACGATATGAGTAATATGGATACTTTCAACCACATCAATTAACCGTGGGGATCAGGCCCTCCGTCTATTTAGGCGAGCTTGTAGCCGCAGTTCGGACAGAACTTGGAGCCTTCGTTCTTGGTACCGCAGTTAGGGCAGAATTTCGGCGTGATTCCACTTTCGCCGGATGCTGGCGCAGAGGCATCATTTTGCCCGTTATTCGCTGGCTGACCGGCAGCAGGATTCGCTCCCTGACTAGCATTGTTGGCATTTGGATTAGTTGCGTTCATATTCTTCATCATCTCGTTGGCTATGTTCATGCCCATCATCATCCCTGCCATGTCGGCTGCTGTACCGCCGCTTTGCACTTTGCCCGAAGCGATGCCGTCGGTCATGCTGACCTGCTGGTACTTCTGCATATTCCCGATCATCTCGTGGGAAGCGGTCTTGGTGATCATATCCTGAATTTCCTGCGGATAATTGAAGCTCATCACCTGGAAGCCGGTAATCCCGATTCCGATGCTCATCATCTGCATATCGAGATCTTCACGAATACCGTTCGCGATATCCGATGCATTGGCCTGCAGGTTGAACATGTCCTTGCCTTCGCGGCTGATCCACTTCATCAGCAGCTGATCCAGTACAGCCGTAATGCGGATTTTCACATCCTCGACGACATAGCTTTGCTTGATCCCGGCAACCTTGTCGATCAGGGCGACATAATCACTGACTTTGAAAGTAAACGTACCGTTCGCACGAATCGGCATTCCGCCCGGCAGCTGCGGAGCTGGGATCAGGACCGGACTCTGCGTTCCCCATCTCACGGTAAATTCCTTGGTATTGACGAAGAGCACTTCCACCCGCATGCCGCTGTTGAATCCGAATTTGAACCCTTTGAGTGTCGACAGGAACGGAATAATATCCGAATCCACATCAAAAGAACCTTCATCCTCAAAAATACCTTCTACCTTGCCGTTATTCAGAAAAATAGCATCCTGACCGGAGCGAATAATCAGCTTACTGCCTTTTTTGATCTCCCGATTGTTCCATTTCCAGAAGATCATATCGTCTCTGAACTCTTCCCATTCCACTACATTGGCAAATTGATTTTTGAAAAATCCCATATTTCCGCACCCCTTCTATATGTAGCTTGTATAATTAAAAAGAACCTCTGCTTCCACTGTGCGAATTACCTCCGCTGCTGGTTCCCCCGCCTCCACCACTGCTGTTGTTGCGCTCAATCTTGGTCTTGGTTACGGTCGTATGCAGATAACGATCCTGTTGGTCCAACAAGCTTGAAGTTTCGGCCTCTTCATATGTGGAACGGTTGACAGTGACTCTGCCGCCAGCACCTGCCAGCATAATCCAAACTACGATAATACCGATCACTACAGCGATGAGCAGCTGGAACCAGAATTTGAATAGCAGATTATCTGAATCCCTGTCTGTATGATAGTTATCATAATTATTATAGTTATTAGACGTTCCTCCCGAGGAGTAATCACTATAACCTGCACTGTTTCCTGCTGAATCAGCTACGATATACCGGGCAGACAGTTTTATATATTGTTCAAAAGCACTGGCGTAATCACCCGAAGACAGATTGCCGGTGATTTGTTCGCGTATAGCGTCCAGCTTCTGGCTGTCCAGTGTATACTGAGCTTCGCCATAACCAGCCAGGTAAATATCGCGGTTACGCATATCCATGACGAGCACGACAGCATCGCCAAATTTTTGGTTATATCCAAACCCTTTGTCATCATACAAATCTTCGTTCAGGATCTGTACATCCTTGTTATTCGGGTTATTGGTTGTATAAATAATAAAATCAGTCTGTCGCTTGGCACTATATTCTGCTGCAAGCCGATTTAGGTGATTCTTTTCCTTCGCAGTCAGCAGACCCGCATCATCATAGACATAATTTTTACCGGTGCTGGAAGATGCAGCTGCAGTATGAGCGTCTAGAAAAGGAACAGATACAAAGACAAGCAGCATAATCAATAATGGGATACATCTGGATGTTAAACGCTTCATAGGAAGCCACCTCCCATCCCCCAGGCAACCAGCTTCACAGCGAGCAGCGATACAGCCGTTACACCAGCAAACCAGCTACTTACTTTTAATTTGCTGATCGGTGGTCTGCCTACGACTTTACCAGTCTGTCCATTCATCGCAAACATATACTCTTTCCCGTTATAATCATAGTTTACCATCCATACGGGGAATAACGCATAATCTGCCCGCTGCACTGTCGTGTCTACTTGTTTTCCCGAATAACTCACACTGCTGTAACCTGTGACGGTCGAAGCGACTGCTGAATCGATATAAGGAAGAATCTTATTTTTAGCTCGTGAGAACAGTTCTTGATCGTCAAAACTGTATTTTTCGGCGATATAGCCAGCCAGATACGGTGTCTTGAATTCTTTTAACTGCGTATGCGGAAATGGCTCCAATCGATCCATCAGCTTATCATCCATCTTTTCCGAAGCATCCAGTGGCAGATTCACATAGTTAAGACGCATCTTACGATAAAACTCATAATGAGACGTTTCTGTATACTGGTAATCCCCTTGCGTATAACTTCTGACTTTGGTCGCTCGCCCATGTGCCTCTACCATATTATGTAGGTCATATATCCAAAAAGGTACGTAAATTCCGGTTAAACTTTTAATCCGATCCGCAGTCATAAAGCCAGATGGCGTAAGTAACCCTTTACGGCACCATTTTACAAAAGCTTCTTCTGCCTGCTTCTTGCTGATCGCAAACGGAAGCACACTCTGAGGTGCCAACTCTCCGCTTAAACGATCACTAAGTACAACAGCAGATCCGCAAAAACTGCAAGTGGTCGCACTGGTCTCTGGTTCTGTAACAATGTCTGCACCACAGTTTGGACAGTGATACTGCTTGATCTCATCCGGCGTGAATACCTGTTTTTTGAGCGGATCAGGCAGTTGTTCAATATTATCCTGTCTGCCGCAGCTGGGACAAGATAATGTTCCAGTAGAACTGTCAAACATCATGCTACTGCCACAGTTGGGGCATTTGTAATCAATAACCGGCATAGGCTCACCTCCATATCAAAATCAGTTTGTTGTGTTCGCGTACGTCAATATACCTACCTGCAATACAGTCATCATGCGTACTCTACCTATTTCTGTATCGGACAAATGAAAGAAATAGATAAATTACTGACTGCTGGCATTTTGCTGCTTTAGGGAAGCTAGTTCCTGCTCGGGAGCTGGCGCTTGATTGTTCGCATCTGGTTGGGAACTCATGCCTTTTTCCAGACGGGCAATGAGTACATCCAGGTCTTCCTCCTGTTTACCGCCGCGCAGTTCGGCGAGTGCTTCCGCTTCATTTAGGGCCATCGCTGCCTTATTCTCCATGGCTTGCAGGGACTCCTCGGCACTGCGGGCAGCATTTTGTTGTTCATTATGCTGCTGCAGGCTATCAGCCTGGGCCATTCGGCTCTGGAGTTCGGTATAACGTTCTTGCAGCCGGGCCAGGTCGCTGACCAGCTTGTCCTGCATGAGCTTCATCGTATCGGCTTTGGCTGCGGCGCGTTCATGGGCTGCCTGCAGCTCTGCATGCTTGGCGGTGAGTGCAGCTTTCTTTTGCAGAAATTGCAGTGCATTCTGCTCCTCGCCTGCCTGCACGGATTTCTCGGCGTAACGCTGGAGCTTGATGATCTCTGCGCTGCTCTCATTCAGCGCTCTCTGCGTTCGGCTCTGTTCGGCGAGAACGGCTGCCGTCTCTGCTTTGATCTGACCGAGATCGCTGTTCATATTACGGATGTAGGTCTGAACATCTCGCTCGGGATCACTGGATCGTTCCAATAAGCTGTTTACATTCGCTTTCATTACGTCTCTGAATCGGGTCCATACACTCATCTCCGTCGCCTCCTGTAGAAAATAGCTAATTACACTATATTACACCAATATAGAGCACAAGTTTCAATCGTACGGGAAATAGAACAGCACAAGCCCACCAGATCGATGGTAAAGGCCCTTTCTCCGATTTCATTTATTAGAAGCGTACGATGCTACAGGGCACTCCTTTTTGGTTAGCCGTTCTGCTCTTATCCTTTATTCTTCTTCCTGAAGAACTTCCAGCGCTGTAAAAAACACATCATACAATTCCCAATCGAACTCGCTTCGTACATAGTGGTTGATCTCTTCAAGCTGTTCCAGGCTGGTATATTCCAGACAAGGGCGTCCTTCACTCCATAATACCCGACAGACAAAGTTTGCTATCACCTGCTGAATAACATAATCCTGGGACACGTATCCGCGACTGATCGACATATATCTATTCCCCCTTATTAATTTTCCCAGAAGTCATTCCAGTATATTTTATTATTTAAAATTTGGAGCGACCCTCTCTATATCATTTATCACAGAAAGTAGAATATCGTCTACGGCATCAGCATGCTATAACCGCCCAAGCCAAAAAGCCACCTGTCCGATCGACCTGTGACTTCTTGGCTTCCTCTATAGTCTTTTTGATACAGAAAAGCAGGCTACCTGCGCAAATACCATTTTCCATAGAAAAGATATCTATTTGTCAGCATGCAGGAGTATAGCAAGCAGGATACTTCTTTTCTTCCAACGATCTGTACCCTCAAGACTCCAAACTCCGGACGATCCATCCTTTCTATAGCATCTATTTCCTACAGGCAGGATTCCAATCATCTCGTACACTCCTGGTTAGCGGAACAAGCGGCCAAATTTCTGCAAACCTCCTGCCAGCAGCTCCGGAACTTCCATCGCAGCGAAGTGCCCGCCACGATCGAAGCTTGACCAGTGAACAATAGAATTCGACCGTTCAGCGACTTTGCGTACCGAGTACAGATTATAAGGGAACAGAGCAACGCCGGTCGGAGTAGGATTGAATACGTAAGGATTGCCTGCACTGGATTGGGCATCTTCCAGATACCAGCGAGCCGATGATCCCGCTGTCTTGGTAAACCAGTAAATCGATACATTAGTGAGCACTTCATCCATATTTCGCGGCTCTGGTGGTGCGAAGCGCCCCAAGCCCATCAGAGGATCACAGATCCAGGCCAGCTGCCCGACCGGGGAATCTGTAAGGCCATAAGCGAGCGTCAACGGTCTTGTCTGCTGAACATGCTGGTGACAGGAGAGCTTGTTGAACCCCTCCATGAACTTCATCTGCTGCTTCTCGTCATCTGTGAGATCATCCAGTTCCCCCGGCTGCCCTGTCGGAAAGGCGAACGTCTCCAGAATATGAATGCCCAGCAGCCCATCTGGCTGCGCGATACCCATTTCACGAGTAATAAATGAACCGGCATCCCCGCCATGCGCGAGATACCGGGTGTATCCGAGATGATGCATCAGCGCATCCCATGCTCTGGCGATATGTGCGCTGTTCCAGCCCGGCGCCTGTGTGGGACCGGAGAACCCGAAGCCTGGAATCGAGGGGATGACCACGTCAAAAGCATCCGCCGGGTCGCCCCCATATTGGCGCGGATTCGTCAGGTAACCGATCATTCCGGCAAAATCAGCGAAAGTACTTGGCCAGCCATGGGTCAAAATAAGCGGCAGGGCATTGGGTTCCGAGGAGCGAACATGGATAAAGTGAATGTTCTGACCATCGATCGTGGTGGTAAATTGCGGAAAACGGTTGAGTCTTTCCTCCTGCTTTCTCCAGTCAAAGCCCTCTCGCCAATAATATGCCATTTCTTTCATTTGGGACATACTGATCCCCTCGTTCCAGCCAGAGCCGGGAATGGCATCGGTCCAGCGTGTACGTGCCAGCCGATCCTGCAGATCATCCAGCTCAGCCTGTGGAATAGCAATCTGAAACGGCTGGATCTCCGATACTGTTAACTTTTCGAATGTAGTAGATTGTCGGTGTGTAGGTTGGGTCATGATAAATTCTCCTTGTCATTACGGGATTATACGTTGTCTATATCTATCCGGGATAATGTCATATTCATGAATTCGCTATAGCGCTGTGCTGCCTCGATGATTTCTTGCTGGCCGCTTTTCAATGTTGTAAATGGATGCACGGAAATATCGACTTTTTCTTTCCGGATTTTCCGTTTCCATAACCCAACGATCTCCCCATCTATTACCAGCATGGGAGCAAACACGGCATTTTTCCCGGAAATCAACGGCGCGTACTCTTTTTTTACGATAGCGCTTCTTTCCTTGTAGCCCAGCAAATATTCGTCATATCCGGCCAGCAGATGAACCGCAGAGTCGGGTATGCTTGCAGTAGACGGCTCTGCACCCATCCAGTATTCCGTACCTCCCTGCCTCTCCAAAAGCAGATTTGTTCGAGCGGCTTCCAATCCTTTTCTGGCTTCCCTGATAGGCAGCCCCGACCACCATACAAAATCATACACCGTTGCCGGGCCATGTCCTGTAAAATAGCGTGTCGCCAGCTCTTTCAGTGACTCTTCCATACTCCAATCCCGCACTTTGGGCAGCCAGTCATCCAGCAGCACAAAGGTCTGCTGCTTGCCCTCCAGCGGGCCCATACAGATTAGCCCGCTATGAGCCAAATACAACAGCACGTTATAGCCCTGCCCATTTGCAGTGGCAATGCCTTCATATTCCAGTAATTTCATCAGATCCACTCGTCTCATCTGCTTGTGTTCTCTCAGCGCATCGAGGATGATTTTCTCGGCCAGCATCATTTGCTTAAATTTCAGCTCCTGCTGCTCTAGCTTGCCCCGGAGTCTAGAGTAAATACGGGACGCCAGCAGCCTAAGCATCCAGCGAATATCAGCGGCTGGTACAAAGTGCAGTGTGCCGCGCATCGGCCATGTCAGTACAATTTCCCGGTTGGCTATAGCCTGTTCCACAGCTGTGACATCGGCATTGTGCATACGTGATCCGATCGCCCACAGCGCCTGGGCATAATCCTGTGCCTGTACGGCACCCAGCCTTTGCACTACCTCGGCAGCTGTGTTTTCCTTTGCCCCGGTAATATGCTGAGTGCGCAGGCGACGATAAGCGATCTCTTTATTTTCCACGTTTCTCTCTCCAATCTTCCCTACTATTTCTCTCTGATGCAGGCGGTATGTACAAGAGTATATGTCTCTCTCCAGCACTCTTATGGACAGCAGCTAACAAATAGCGCTTCTACAGTTTCTTTTCCTTTCGCTTAGCGAGCCGCAATCCGTTGTAGGTTATGTTCGGCTTTGGTCTACCGATCTGTTTTCATCATACAAAAATAACCCTGACAACTGTTTGTCAGGGTTAGGTCAGACTTGGAAATAGTTTTTAAAATGTATAACGCTTCGGTCTGTGCACACTGCTACAACAGCTATGAACACGAGAGTACCCTCGAATAGAGGACTTGCTCCAAACTTCAAAAAATAGATTCAAATTATAACTTCAGAGACGCCGAATCATACAAAGCAGCGACCTTGCGAGCTTCTGCTGCGACTTTTTCAGCCAATTCAGACGGTGCCAATATCTGCGCCCGCGATCCAAAAGCAAGCAGCTGGAACTTCAGCCATGGTTCATCATACCACTGCGCCTGTACATGCAGTGTTCCATCCTTTTGCTCAGTGACCGTATCCGGCCCAAACATATCTTCAGCGTATACACGGATCGAAGGATCGATGCGCAGCGTGATTTGTATCCGGTCGCAAGTGCTCTCTGTCTCCGGCTTCTGCTGCCACGGATATTGCAGCTCGGACAAGGAATGCTCCCGATAGGGAAAATGTTCCTCCAGCTGCTCCAGCCCTCTGATCCGGCTAATACGAAATGTACGAAAATCGCTGCGTAATCTGCAGTAGCCATACAGGTACCAGGTGAATCCTTTGAGCGCAATCACCAGAGGTTCTACGAGTCTCTCCTGCAGTTCCTGTTTGTTATTACGGTAGGTCAACCGGATTAATTGTCTGGACCGGATCGCACTGCGTATTTGAGCAAGCATACTTTTCATATCGTTATTGGTGCCAAAGGGATTCAAATCGATCAGCAGATTCTCTTCGGCCTGTCCGCTCGCGGCACTGCCTCTGGCAATTAGTGCACCGACCTTATCCAGCAGCCCTTCCAGCTGCGGATCGCCTAGGCCAGTTTGTACCCCTCGCAGGCCGCTGACAATCGACATCAACTCTTCCAGTGTGAGCATCTGCCGGTCAATCCGGAACTGCTCCATAATCTCATAACCACCTGCTGCTCCAGCGTGGGATACGATCGGAATACCCGCCTGTCCGATTGTATCCAGATCACGGTATACCGTGCGCAGCGAGATCTCAAATCGCTCCGCCAATTCCGTCGCATTAACACGTTTACGGCTTAATAGCAGCATGACAATAGCAAGAAGCCGATCTGTTTTCATAAGGATGATTCCTCCTGTAAGGGTTAACCTGCTGCGTGTATTTTAGCATAATTGGTAGACCGCGGTAGAGCTTCATTTGTTTATATCACTGGTAATAATAGCGCTGCCGACTGTATTTTACAGAGTAATACATTTTTGAGTACAGTATATTTTCGAGTGCAGTATATTTTTTAGACGAGTACATTTCCCAAACCGTAAATTTCCCAACAAACAAATTTTTGAACAAAATAAATCTCTGAACAAAAAAAGTACAGCATGAATCATCATGCTGTACCTTGGGATTGGATCTATTGCGTTGATCATTCTATACAATTGAGACGCATATACAGACACCTATTATCCATCACTTATCTGGTGTCTGTTCATCCTCATGACAGCAGCTTGTTTTCCTTCAATTGTACAATATCATGTCCCGTCGGATTTTGGAAAGGACGCAGTCCAAAGGTCGGCGCTACCGCAAAGATATGGTCGAAAATATCCGCCTGCAGCTTTTCGTAAATGCTCCAGGTCGTATCATTACTAAAAGCATAGATTTCCAGCGGGAGCCCATTATCTCCCGGAGCCAGCTGCCGGACGATCAGGGTCATATCCTTGTGTATCTGCGGATGGTTCCTCAGGTACTGATGAATATACTCCCGGAATACGCCGATATTGGTCAGCTGTCTGCCATTCACATTGCTGTCCCTGTTAATCTGGTGCTCTGCGTTATAAGTATTAATCTCTTCCAAACGGATAGTAATATAATCCGCCAAATAATGAATCTTGCGGAATTCCGCAATCATCTCGTCACTGCAAAAACGGATGCTGCTCGTATCGATATGAACGCTGCGCTTGATTCGGCGTCCGCCTGACACCTGCATGCCCCGCCAGTTTTTGAATGAATCCGAGATCAGTGCATAGCTTGGAATCATCGTAATCGTCTTGTCAAAATTCATGACTTTGACCGTGTTCAGTGTAATATCGATAACGTCTCCGTCTGCATCGTATTTAGGCATCTCGATCCAGTCACCGACACGTACCATATCATTGGAAGATAACTGAATACCCGCTACCAGACCGAGGATAGAGTCCTTGAAGATCAGCATCAGCACAGCGGATAGTGCGCCCAGGCCACTCAGAATAATGAGCGGATTCTGACCGATCAGATTGGAGATTACCACAATCCCTCCGATGATGAACATGACGATTTTTACTACCTGAATGTAGCCCTTGATCGGCCGGATCTTGGAAATCTCAAACGTGCGGTAGATCGTCTCAAATGCATTCAGCAGCGCATTCACAACAGTGATCATAATAATGATCATATACGTCATGGCCGCTTTTTCGATTAGCACTTGGTACAGCGGGAAAATCGGCGCAGAGAAGTAAATGATGATGGCCGGCACGAGATGGGAGAGATTGTGAAATACCCTTTTCTCCACAATGATATTGTCCCAGGTGTACCGGTTGTTATTGACGATATGAATAATCGTACGCAGTACGATTTTTTTGGTGATGAAATTAGCTGCTATGCAGAGCAAAGCTATAAAAAGCACCATAAGTATATTCGCTAGATATAGATTAGTAAGCCCGTTTAACCCAAGACCTGTCAGTTGATGTTTGATAAATTCCATTGCTTCCTCCTGTCGCAGTACATAGTAGCCTACTATTATAAAGGAGTTTGCGATGGGAAACAAAGTTCAGTAAAAGCGAATTTTTCATCTTATTTCTCTTTACAAAAAAGCGTAATTCATTCACTTATTCATGATATTCGATTTCTCGTCTCTTTCCATCAGCATTATAAATTAGTTCAAATTGATTACCATTAGCATCTTCGCGGATTCGCTTATCATTTTTTATATAATAAATAGATGCACCAGATTCTTTTGCCTGTTTACGTGCATATTCATATGCTTTCTTCAATGCTTCCTGTAGTTGTTCTCTGCTTAACACCTATTCAGCTCCTTTGAATACTATATTAGATGCTGTCATAATAAAAAATATCCTGCTCTTCACCGAAGCTTCTCTCAAAATACATAACCTATTTCAAACAAGGTTCAACTCGATGCCAGGTAGCTTGCTCAAATCCATATGCAATCTGAATCAATACCGACTCACTCCATGCTGTACCCACAAAGGATACTCCCTGCGGCCCCTTCGTAATATAACCACCGGGCGCAATCACTCCTTCTTCCGCATATCCACCCGGAACTGTAATGATCGGATATCCTGCTCGGGCAGCCAGATCGGATCCACCTTCACCGCCTAGAAAAAGCAGGGCATCCAGCTTATGCTGATTCAGCGCATAATCAATTCCTTTTTCCCCAGCCATTTCTCTGTTATAACTCAGACTGTCCAGATATTCCTGCTCGGTCAGGGTACCACTGGTTTCTTCCGCCCATATCAATGTGCCCTGACCGTACTTCAATGTCTTCTCTGCATGTTGTTCATTAAAAGCAATCACTTCGGCCAAAGAGTGAATAGGAATATGTTCAGGCAACCGGCTTAAGTAGCTATTCAGTGCATACTTGAATTCATAACGCATTACGTTTGCATCCCAGTGGGCATCTTCACAGGGAAGATGTACCGGATCGATAATCGTCGCTCCTTGCTGGCGGAGCACTTGTATAGCTGCTTCGATGACTTCCAATCTGTCTTTATCGAGATGCTGATAATAATACCGGGGGATACCGATTCGAGCCTGCTTCAGAAAGGCTGTATCCAGAGACGAGATATAGCTACCACCCATATCCTTGGTACCATGGGTACTATGTTGCTGCTGTACCTCTCTATCCTCCAGCATCTCCAGCAAAATCGCCGCATCCGTGACTGTGCGCGTTATCGGCCCTGCCGAATCCTGGCTAAAGGCGATCGGGATGATTCCATCCTGGCGGATCAGACCGACAGTAGGCTTGATACCAACTACACTATTCTGACTGGCTGGACTAATAATAGACCCGGATGTCTCCGTACCAATCGCTGCTGCGCCAAAATTCGCGGCAACAGCTGCTGCCGATCCAGAGCTGGAGCCACCCACGAACAGCTCACCTGGTCCATACGGATTCAGCGTCAGTCCACCACGTGAACTGTATCCCGCCCAGATATCGACAGACATAAAGCCAGCCCATTCCGTCATATTCGTTTTCCCCAGCAGAACCGCACCAGCAGTCCGAAGCTTGTCGGCAACGACAGCATCTTGCTGCGCAAAGGAATGCTCCAGCGTTATTGATCCCGCACTCGTATGCATCTGGTCAGCGGTATCGATATTATCTTTGAGCAGGATAGGAATACCATGCAGCGGTCCTCTGCTGCCTTTTTCTTTTCTCTCTATATCCAGCGATCTGGCAATCTCTATTGCTTCCGGATTGATTTCTAGAACAGATTTGATTTTACCGTCAAAAGTATGAATTCTTTCTATGTACGCTTGAACGATTTCTTCCGAACTTGCTTCTCCTGACTCCATGGCTTGCTGTAAGGTTTGAATATCTGCTTCAACGATCCATTTTTCTACATTCATGTAATCATCCTCCATATACTGGGGTATTCCACAGGCTGCTAGATAATTCCTTTAATGAAGCAGTGATTTCTAAGTACTAGATAGTAAATAACAAAATCTCAGCAACAAACAACCAAAGGTACTTCTCTTGATTTAGATACGTCTGTACTATCGCTAGGAATTAGTCTGTAACTATACCAATACTATCAGCAGAACGAAATGACCACAAAAAACAGACACCTCGAGGTGCCTGCTCCTGTTATGGCTTATAGAGAAACGGAGATTACTTCGCCCAATACTGCTTGGCGATCCGCTGCCCTTGATTAATTTTTGCCCACTGCTCGTCTTCTGTCAGCTCATTGCCTCCATCGCAGGAAGCAAAGCCGCACTGGTGAGACAACAGCAAACGATCCTTGTCGATAATAGTAGACGCTTCATCCAGCAGGCGCAGCACACGCTCTTCATCATCCAGCGTGCTCGTTTTTGACGACAATAGCCCCAATACCACTTCCGTCTCTGGCTTGTCTTTGAATACAGCCAGTGCTTCCAGCGAACCTGCACGCTCGTCATCCCACTCCAGGAAGAAGCGATCGTATTTCAGCTGCTTCAAGAACAGGTTGGCGATCTTCACATAAGAGCCGCCGCCCATGTTGCGGGAATCGTAGTTACCACGGCAGTTATGCGTCCACATTTTCAGACCAAGGATGTGACCGTAGTCGATGATAATATTGCTGATATCGATAAACTCGGCTGCGAGCGTCTGTACCTGCTCCTGATCAATATTCTCGCCAGTGTATGGAGAGTTCGGATTGTCATCTGCAAATAGCTCCCACAGACAATCGTCGAATTGCAGAATTTTGCCGCCCGCAGCAGCAAACTCCTCCACGAATTCTTTGTATGCTTTGACTAGACCAGCTTTTAGCTCCTGCTGCGTCTGGTACACCGCATCCGTACCACCGATGTTATCCGACCAGGACAGCTCTCCGAAAATGTGGGATGGAGAAGGAACGCACAGCTTGGTCTCCCGATCGCCTGCTTGGTCTTTCAGCTTTTTGAATACTTCGATAAAGTGGTGATTCTTACCACCCAGTTCGCCGGTGATGCGCAGCCCGATGTCTTTACGCGTCTCGTACTTGGAACTGCCGTCTGTATCACGGAAAAAGTAGCCATGATCTGCGATATAGCGCTCAATCCCCTGGAACCCCCAGACAAAGTCCAGATGCCACATCGACTTGGAATACTCACCATCGGTGATGATCGACAGATCATGCTGGATTTCTTTTTCTACAACGGACTGAATCGCGCGGTGTTCGCACTCTTGATAACCATCGAATTCCTGGTAGAACGGGTATTGGATATCGTCACGGTGTTCGATTTGCGTTTTATATTCTAGCAGTTCCGCTGGACGCAGCAGGCTGCCTACGATTTGAAATTTATCACTCATTTGAAATCCCCCTTGGTGTGGATTGTGCTTGGTTATAGTAGTTTGATTGTAGCACGAGGGGGATGGTTTTTACGTAAGCTTAAAAGGCATATCTGGTTATAGAGTGAGGCTATGGCAAAATACTCACATTGGAAATTCTTTATTTCAAAAAAAATTGAACCTACAGTAATAGTTATCTATTATAAAAGTAAGATTAAAAGTTAAAAGCAATATCTGAAAAGAAAAGGAAGGGTTCCTTTGTATTATCAAATTAATCCTCCTGATTTAAAAGTTAATGAATGGTCAAAAATTGATCTTTCAAATCTCAACGATCTTCTAGAAAGATATTCCGTTGATGAAGCTATGACAAGAACTAGTATTAAATCTTTACAATCAAATCAGAACTTGATGGTTATCAATGTAGGTACACTTAATATCAAAATCGATAGTTTGGCAGAAATCTCTTCTACTTTAGAAATTTTAAAATCATTTCTTGAAAATCAAAACAAGCTTAAAAACGAAAGAGACACCATTTAATGGTGTCTCTTTTTCGTACATATGGAGGCGAGGGGAGTCGAACCCCTGTCCGAAGGCAACGTTACACAAGCTTCTACGGGTGTAGTCACAGATTTAATGTCACCCGAGTAGCGCCCTGTAACCGGCTCTACGTTGGGTCAGCCTGATTATCTTCTTCAGCACACCCCAGGCGGAGATGTGACAGCGTAGCCCACTAAGAGTTGGGCCCTCATCCTGGCACATGGGCGATGCGAGGCGAGAGCACGTTTCACAGTTTCTTAGGCTGCGAAAGCGTAGTTAGTTTGTTGTTTGCCGTTTAATAGGCTTTAGCGTTGATAAAGCGGACGCGTCCCCACTACCCGCTACTCATGCCCGACCTACCCCCGTCGAATCCAAAAAACGCCCCCTTGATAAAAGGGATTGGATTAAGACGGATACAAGCACATGAGTCTCGTTATCCGAAAACAATCATCCATGCAGTCTTTCCCTCCATAGAAAGGACCGCACCGGGAACATCCAGCAGCAGATTGATAAATACCAAACGCTTTTTTCGTTTCCCACAGACTTTGATTATACCACATTTTCCTGCAAATGGGTAGCTGCAGGCGCTTCACCAAAACAGCCATTTACCATATCTGTTATTACCCTCATTCATGGTAAATCTAACACTGTCTCCTGCCTGCAGCTTCTCAGCCTTATCGATCAGCGGCCGATCTTCTGGCTATCCCGCACTGCACGCTGGATATCACGCTGCGCATCTCGCTTGGCGGCTGTAGCACGCTTGTCATGCTGCTTTTTACCTTTACCGAGGCCGATCAGCAGTTTGGCATAGCCGTTGCGGATATAAATTTTGAGCGGCACCAGCGTGTAGCCGTCCCGCTTGGATGCACCGATTAGCTTGCTGATCTGCTCCTTGTGCAGCAGCAGCTTGCGCGTACGGGTCGGGTCGGTTGGATTGCTCCGGTTCCCCTCTTCGAACGGGCTAATGTGCATATTGTGCAGAAACACTTCACCATTACGAATCGTGGAGAAGGCATCGCTGATATTCGCGCGTGCGCGGCGCAGCGATTTGATCTCGGTTCCGGTCAACACCATACCGGCTTCGTACGTATCCTCGATAAAGTAATCGTGGGATGCTTTTTTGTTCTGAGCCAGTACTTTGCTTTCGCCTTTTTTGGTCGCCATCTTGGATTCCTCCTTTCCAGAGATTTGCCGGTTATTGCCGGATCTTATGGTCATTTATTGTAGCAAGGGATCCGGGACAAAGCAACAAAGCCGGGGCCGATGATACAGGTCCCGGCACTGTCTGCTTGCGATCTGTTCCATGATGTACGCTTGCTTGCTCAGCGCGCATCTCCCGTCTTTATTTCACCCTGTAAGCAACACTATCTATATGCTGTCTGTCGATTTGTCTCGGCCCGATGTACTGCTCTTGTAGCATGTATCGTACCGGGACGTACCGAATAGACATTGTCAGCAGATGATGATGCTTATTCAGGACTTTGTGGTTTATTCTTTTTCTTGCGGCGGCGCGGACGTCCTGCACCTGATCCTGCTTCTCCCTTTGGAGCTGCCGGGCTGACAGCGGATCCTGGACCTGCATCGGCTGCTGGCCGTTTGCGTCCTTGTCCTTTTTTGGAGGAAGTGACCGGGCTATCGTATCCACCCTTGCCGGAACCAAAGCCAAAGCTGCGGCTTGGTGCACTGGATGAAGACGATGAAGAGAAGCCGATCCCTTTTTCTTTTTTCCGCTTGCGCTTGCCGGCTGCAGCTGCTTCGCCTGTTGCCGGTGTAGCCGGAGTTGAAGCTGCAGCGGGGGCTGCTTTGGCAGGCATGTCAGTTTTGGCGGCTTTCGCTGCTTTACCAAAGCGCTCGGCTTTTTTGGCATTTTTGTTCTTGCCTCTGCCACCGCCGCGTTTCTCGCCATTTTGGGCACCCTGTGCTCCGCGTCCACCACGATTATCTCCACGCGCTCCACGGTCACCACCCGAACGGCGATTACTTTTCGGCATATCCGGCAGTTCAAAGTCGATTGTATGATCGTCCATATTGACGTTCGCCACGCGGATCGTGATGCTGTCCCCGATACGGAAGATACGTGAAGTACGCTCACCAAGCAGAATCATATGCTGATCGTCGAAATGGTAATAGTCATCTGTCAGCATACCAAGACGGATCAGACCCTCTACCGTATTCTCCAGCTCGATAAACATACCGAAGCCGGTTACACTGCTAATGATCCCTTCGAATTCCTGACCGACTTTGTCCAGCATATATTCGGCCTTCTTGAGCTGGTCGGTATCACGCTCGGCATCTACCGCGACGCGCTCGCGTTCGGAAGACTGCTGGGCGATATCCGCCATGCGGCTCTCCAGATACGCTTGACGCTCCGGTGTGAGGCCGCTGCCGCCGTTCTCGATCACTTCGCGGATCACCCGGTGGATGACCAGATCGGGATAACGACGAATCGGGGAAGTGAAGTGGCTGTAGTACTCTGCTGCCAGACCAAAGTGGCCTGTGCTCTCTGCAGAGTATTTCGCCTGCTTCATCGACCGCAGCATCATTGTGCTAATCACGGTCTCTTCCTTCTCGCCCTTGATCTGTTCCAGCAGCTGCTGAAGTGCACGCGGGTGGATCAGATTGCCTGTACCTTTGACTGCATGACCAAAGTTGGCAGCGAAGGCCAGGAAGCCCTGTAGTTTCTCCTGATCCGGGTTCTCGTGAATACGATACAGGAATGGCACTTTAAGCCAGTGGAAATGCTCGGCAACCGTCTCGTTAGCTGCCAGCATGAATTCTTCGATAATCTGCTCGGCCACCGAACGCTCGCGTTTTACGATATCGATCGGCTTGCCGCTTTCATCCAGAATGATCTTGGACTCTTCAAAGTCAAAATCAACCGCGCCGCGGCGAATCCGCTTGTCACGCAGCTGCATCGCCAGCTCGCGCATCAGCTTGAAGTCGTCGATGAGTGGCGCATAGCGTTCCAGCAGTTCCGGATCTTCATCTTCCAGAATACGGCGGACGTTTTTGTATGTCATCCGTTCCTTGGTCTTGATCACGCTGGTGAAGATATCGTGGTTCACTACCTTCATATTCTCGTCGAACTCCATCTCGCAGGAGAGGGTCAGACGATCCACTTGCGGATTCAGACTGCATATCCCGTTGGAAAGGCGATGCGGCAGCATCGGAATAACCCGATCGACCAGATACACACTGCAGCCGCGATTGTAGGCTTCGTTGTCCAGCATAGAGCCTTCGCGTACATAATAGCCTACATCGGCGATATGAACGCCCAGACGATAGTTACCGTTCTCCAGACGCTCCACGTTGACCGCATCATCCAGATCCTTGGCATCCTCGCCATCGATCGTAACGATATTTTTACCGCGCAGATCGCGGCGTCCCTGCTGGATAATCTCTTCCTGGGTAATTTCATCCGGCGCAGCCTGCGCCTCGTCCATTACTTCATCCGGGAAAGCTTCTGGCAACTGATGCTTACGGATAATGGAGATGATATCGACACCCGGATCATCCTTGTGACCAAGTACTTCGATAACGCGTCCTTCTGCCGCAGCACGGCCTTCCGGATAGTTGGTAATCTCGGCAACGACTTTCTCGCCGTCTACCGCTCCACCAAACGACTCCTTGGGAATAAAGATATCCCGGTTGATCCGCTTGTCATCCGGCAGTACAAAAGCATACGTGTCCAGCGCCTGGAATACGCCGACGATACGGGTATTTTTGCGGACGATTACACGAACGACCACACCCTCCATCCGTCCACCGGATGTGTTGCGGGAAGTCACCTTCACGAATACAGTATCGCCGTTCATGGCGGTATTCAGATCATTGGCGTTGATATATACATCACCATGCTCCCGGTCTTCCGGAATCAGGAAAGCAAAGCCTTTGGCGTGAGCCTGAATCCGTCCACGGACCAGATCCATGCGCTCCGGCACACCGTAAGCGTTGGCATTATTTACAACAATATCGCCGGCATCTTCCAGCTTGTTGAGCAGTTTGACCAGTTCTTTGAAATCCGAGGCATCTTCAATCTGAAAATGCTCTTCCAGCTCCTGGTACGTCATTGGTTTATATGCGTCAGTGCGCATGAATGTTAATAGTTGTTCTTCTGTAATCATTGGTTTCACCTCGGCCAACCGTCAGCAGTGATTATGTGCATTCGGTTCGTATGTAATCCTGGTTTGCGATGCGATACAAGCGGATCTGTGTCGATGACACACAGGTCAAACGCAGTCCGTGCGCATGACAACGGCTTTTTCTGCCAGATCCGTCATGCCTCATTTAGTATACACATACCCTAGTATACACTAAATTAATCGAATCCCCTTATTTCGCCCGAAATATTCAGGAATTGCCTGCTATTTTACGTAGTTAGACAAATAGCACATCGTATTCTTTCACTATGGATGGAGCAGGCAGGTGTTTGTTTAAATGAATTCTATTTGAAATTAGTTTCCTCCAATTACAGTAGTTGAAATTAGCAGAGTACAATCAGTAGAGCACTATTAGCGCCATACTAGTTAGTACTGTTCTATTAACGCATTACTATCAGCGCAATGAAATAGGTTGTACAGATCCTTTATAAAAAAAGACGATCCATCTGTCACTCTCTCCTTGGTAAGGAGTGACAAATGGACCGTAAAGGGTCTTGCACATCATGGACTTCGGTCTTGCTTCAACTTACATGGGAATAATGGACAAGCTCGGGAACAATTCCAAGTATAGCTCTGCTCTATGAACTCTTTATGAACAGAATACATAAAAATAGCCCGCTGCAGAAGAGAATTTCTCTCCCGGCAACGGGCTATTCAGGACGTGCCTGAGCCAGTCATAAAGAACCTGGCTTATTTATCTAAATACAGCAACCAGAATCGCCAAAATGAAGAAACCTGCTGCCAGACCGATTGTTACGCGCTGCAGTACGAGTTCCATTCCGCGTGCTTTGGTTTTGCCGAAAAGTTGCTCAGCGCCGCCAGAGATGGCACCGGACAGGCCCGCACTTTTACCTTTTTGGAGTAATACAACAAGAATCAGACCAATGGAAAAAATGGTGAGCAAGATTTGCAAAGTCAATTGCATGAATTCCACCTCCTAGAGCGAATGCGCCGAACATCTATAAATGTACAAATTCACGAATCATGTTATAGAAACAGCATTTATAGTTTAGCACAAATTCCGGCTGTATAGCAATGGCTGGAAGCCGGAACCTGTCTGAATTGGTAATAAAAAACCAGCCACCTGCATAAGCAGATGACTGGCGGATGTATCGGTATGCTGCCCTTTCGACGGCTAAGTAGCGGCCCAGACCGTTTGGGAGCAGCATAACCTGTACATTTTTATTTATGCAGTTCTACCAAGCAATGGTGCAGTCATATCCGGCTGGTGTCAGCCGGAAAATGCTGCGATCGCGAAGTAATAATTACTTCGTCAGACCTCTGTGCTCAGTCAGGTTGTAGAAGGATTTTAGGCCATCGAACTTCGCCAGTTCACCCAATTGATCTTCGATACGAAGCAATTGGTTGTACTTCGCGATACGGTCTGTACGGGAAGGAGCACCTGTTTTGATTTGACCAGCGTTAGTCGCTACAGCGATGTCAGCGATTGTGCTGTCTTCGGATTCACCGGAACGGTGAGAGATAACTGCTGTGTAACCAGCACGTTTCGCCATTTCGATTGCATCGAATGTTTCTGTCAGAGTACCGATTTGGTTAACTTTGATCAGGATGGAGTTACCGATGTTTTCTTCGATACCACGGCCCAGACGTTCAGTGTTTGTTACGAACAGATCGTCACCAACCAGTTGAACTTTCTCTCCCAGACGTTCGGTCAGCAGTTTCCAACCTTCCCAATCGTCTTCGGAGCAACCATCTTCGATGCTGATGATTGGGTATTTTTCTACCCATGAAGCCAGCAGGTCTACGAACTCAGCGGAAGTGTAAGATTTACCTTCGCCTGCCAGCTCGTATTTACCGTTTTTGTAGAACTCAGTGGAAGCTACGTCCATACCCAGGAATACGTCAACGCCTGGTTTGTAACCCGCTTTTTCGATTGCTTCAATGATAGAAGTCAGTGCTTCTTCATTGGAAGTGAAGTTAGGAGCGAAACCGCCCTCGTCACCTACAGCAGTGTTCAGACCTTTGCTGCTCAGTACGGATTTCAGGTTGTGGAAGATTTCAGCACCTGTACGCAGAGCTTCTTTGAAGCTAGTAGCGCCAGCAGGGATAACCATGAACTCTTGTACGTCAACGTTGTTATCAGCGTGCTCACCACCATTGATGATGTTCATCATTGGTACTGGCAGTTGTTTTGCGTTGAATCCACCCAGGTAGATGTACAGTGGCAGGTCCAGAGCTTCTGCAGCAGCGCGTGCTACAGCCATGGATACTGCCAGGATTGCGTTAGCACCCAGTTTACCTTTGTTTGGTGTTCCGTCCAGTTCGATCATTTTACGGTCGATCAGCAGTTGATCTACAGCGTCCATGCCGATAACTTCTGGAGCGATAACTTCGTTTACGTTTTTAACAGCGTTCAGTACGCCTTTACCCAGGTAACGGGATTTGTCGCCATCGCGAAGCTCAACAGCTTCGTGAGCACCAGTGGATGCGCCGGATGGTACGATTGCGCGGCCCATTACGCCGGATTCCAGATATACTTCTACTTCAACAGTTGGGTTACCACGGGAGTCAAGGACTTCGCGTGCGTATACATCAGAGATAATCGTCATGAGTAAAAAGTCTCCTTTTTAGGTAAGTAATTTGGGATCTTGATGATCCTTGATTTATAAAATGAAGCCGAGAAACAGGCCCACTTCCTGCAAACCGGTCAGCAGGCGATATTTATCAGCGTCCATTACGGAAAATGCGGGTTCATGACATGAGCTCGGCCATGATGTACACAGACTTTCTCTCGGCTGCGAGTGATCAATTCACAGCTGATCCTGTCTGCTAATCGTACATCCATGACACCTGCCATAAACCGTTGGTTCCAAATGGTACGTCAGACTGCCTATCGTTTACTTGCGGCTGGAAATGATGGACGTGCCTGTCATTTCTTCCGGCTTCGCGATTTGCAGCAGATCCAGAATCGTTGGAGCGATATCGCCCAGGATTCCGCCTTCACGCAGTACTACATTTTTGTCAGTGACGATAAATGGAACCGGGTTGGTGGTATGGGAAGTCTGAGGACGTCCATTCTCATCAATCTCGGTCTCGGCATTACCATGGTCAGCTGTAATCAGCGCCACGCCGCCTTTGGCCAGAATCGCTTCCACGACACGACCTACACATTCATCTGTTGTTTCTACCGCTTTGATCGTTGGCTCCAGCTTACCGGAATGGCCTACCATATCCGGGTTGGCAAAGTTCAGGATGATAGCATCCTGTCTTTCCGCTTCGATCTCGGCGATACAAGCATCAGCCACTTCACGCGCACTCATCTCCGGCTGCAGATCATAAGTGGCTACTTTTGGAGAGTTAATCAGAATACGAGTCTCGCCTTCCAGTTCCACATCACGTCCGCCGCTAAAGAAGAAGGTTACGTGCGGGTATTTCTCTGTCTCGGCAATACGCAGCTGGGTTTTACCGTTTTTCACGAGCACTTCACCCAGTGTGTTGTCGAGACTCTTCGGTCCGTAAGCTACATGTCCGCGAACGGTATCGCTGTATGTGGTGAGACATACATAATACAGATTCTTCGGATAGTCGCCACGCTCAAAGCCTGCGAATTCAGGCTGTGTGAACGCCTGGGACAGCTGGATCGCACGGTCAGGACGGAAGTTCAGGAAGATTACGGAATCTCCATCGCCTACAGTTCCTACCGGTTGTCCATCTGCATCGACGATCACGGAAGGTTCTACGAACTCGTCATAGACTTCCTGAGCATACGAAGAAGTTACTACAGTCAGAGGATCTTTGAATTGAGGACCTTCACCGTAAGCAACCGCACGGAAAGCTTTTTCTACACGTTCCCACCGTTTGTCACGGTCCATCGCATAGTAACGTCCCTGTACGCTGGCAATTTTGCCAATGCCTACGCTGCTGATTTTCTCAGTCAGCTGTTCCATGTATTTTTTACCGCTGTCCGGCGATACATCGCGTCCGTCCAGGAATACATGGATCAGTACATCTTCAAAGTTTTCTGCTTTTGCCATATCGAGTGTAGCGAACAGATGGTCAATATGACTGTGTACGCCGCCATCAGACAGCAGTGTAAAGATATGAAGCTTTTTGCCGCCGGATTTAGCATTCTCGAATGCGCCCTTCAGCACTTCATTTTGGAAGAATTCTCCGTCACGGATCGACTTGGAAATGCGGGTCAAATCCTGATATACGATGCGGCCTGCACCGATGTTCAGGTGACCTACTTCCGAGTTACCCATCTGCCCTTCCGGCAGACCTACCGCTTCACCGCAAGCAGTGAGTGTAGTATGAGGATATTCAGTCATGTAACGATCGTAGTTCGGCTTTTTGGCCTGGGCAACACCGTTGCCTTCCATTTCTGCGCGAAGACCGAATCCGTCCATGATAATCAGAGCTACCGGTTTTGGTGCTGACATTTACTTCGCCCCCTCAACCAGCTGAATGTAAGAATCAGGCTGAAGACTGGCACCGCCGACGAGTGCACCGTCGATGTCGCTTTGTCCCATGTACTCCTTCACATTCTCAGGCTTCACGCTACCGCCGTATTGGATACGGACTGCGTTTGCCACTTCTTCGTTGTACAGGTCTTTCACTACGCCGCGGATGTAAGAGATAACTTCATTCGCATCAGCAGAAGTGGAAGATTTGCCTGTTCCGATCGCCCAGATAGGCTCATAAGCGATAACGGTTGCTTTGGCTTGATCTGCGCTCAGACCAGCAAATGCACCTTCAGTTTGTACTTTACATACGTCTTTGGTTTGATCCGCTTCGCGTTCTTCAAGCTTCTCGCCCACGCACACGATAGGAGTCAGACCATGACGGAATGCTGCCAGTACTTTTTTGTTGACGATTTCGTCTGTCTCCGCAAAGTATTGACGACGCTCGGAGTGACCGATGATTACATAGTCCACACCCAGGTCTTTCAGCATAACGCCACTGATTTCACCAGTGTACGCGCCGTTGTCTTCGAAATGAAGGTTTTGTGCGCCGATTTTGATGGAAGTGCCTTTTACAGCTTCAACCAGTGCAGGCAGGTTGGTAAATGGTGCACAGATTACGCTCTCTACGCCTTCTACTTCTGCTTTGCCCTTGATATCTTCGATGAATGCTTTGGCTTCCGGAACGGTTTTGAACATTTTCCAGTTACCGGCAATGATTGGTGTTCTCACTGCTTGATCACTCCTTCTATTCCATACTTGCATGCCCTGCTTGCAACATGCATACTGCCTCTATTGTAAACTTATTTATCGTTCAGTGCCACAACGCCTGGAAGCTCTTTACCTTCCATGAATTCCAGGGAAGCGCCGCCGCCTGTGGAAATATGGTTCATTTTATCAGCCAGGTGGAACTTCTCAGCTGCTGCTGCGGAGTCACCGCCACCGATTACAGTGTAAGCGTCAGTTGTTGCACAAGCTTCTGCGACTGCACGTGTACCATGGGAGAATGGTTCGATTTCGAACACGCCCATAGGTCCGTTCCATACAACCAGCTTGGAGTTTTTGATAACATCTGCATAGATTTCACGAGTTTTCGGTCCGATGTCGATACCTTCCCAATCTGCAGGAATGTCGCCAACTTCAACGATTTTCGTGTTTGCATCTGCGCTGAAATCATCGGAGATTACGATATCTACCGGCAGGTAGAAGTTTTTGCCCAGGTTTTTCGCTTTTTCGATAAAGCCCAGAGCTACATCCAGTTTGCTTTCATCCAGCAGAGATTGGCCAACTTCATGACCCTGTGCTTTCATGAAAGTATAGGACAGACCGCCACCGATGATTACGTTGTCTGCCAGGTTCAGCAGGTTGTCGATTACATCGATTTTGTCTTTTACTTTGGAACCACCGATGATTGCTGTGAAAGGACGCTCCGGATTGTTCAGGGCTTTACCCAGTACATCCAGTTCTTTCTCCATCAGCAGACCGGATACAGCCGGCAGTTGGTGAGCGATACCTTCTGTAGAAGCATGTGCACGGTGAGCCGCGCCGAATGCATCATTTACGAACAGATCAGCCAGTTCGGCAAACGATTTTGCCAGTTCAGCATCATTTTTCTCTTCGCCAGGGTAGAAACGCACGTTTTCAAGAACCAGTACGTCTCCTTCTTTCATATCAGCGATTTTTGCTTTTACGCTATCGCCGATAGCTTCGTCAGCTTTGGCTACCGGTTTGCCCAGCAGTTCGGACAGACGCTCAGCCGGAGCTGTCAGGCGCATGGATTCAACCACTTCACCTTTTGGACGACCCAAGTGACTTGCCAGCAGAACTTTTGCACCTTTTTCAATCAGGTAGTTGATTGTTGGCAGCGTCTCGCGGATACGCTTGTCATCCGTAATTTTCCCGTTTTCCATAGGTACGTTAAAATCCACACGTACAAATACCACTTTGCCAGCTACTTCTACATCACGCACACTTTTTTTATTCATCGTCGTTCCTCCATGTCCGTATTTTGAACAGATTGTTCTTTACTGCGCTTTGCCTTCCGAAAGGACAGACCGAAATGATTTTCCCGGGATCATTCCCGCTGTTTTCTTCTGCTCCGGCAGTCCATATCCAATCCATCCATAGTAAAATCAGGAACAGCTTATCGCTAACACCGACAGCATCTGTCAGATGTTAACTTAGAAAAAGCGGAAACAAATGAGATCTGTTTCCGCTTTATGGAATTAATATTTATTCCAGCTGCTGCTTCGTATTAGGCTTTGTTTGCAAAGTACTCCAAAGTACGAACCAGTTGAGCTGTATAGGACATTTCGTTGTCGTACCAAGCTACAGTTTTAACCAGTTGCTTGTCGCCAACTGTCAGAACGCGAGTTTGAGTCGCATCGAACAGGGAACCGAAAGTCATACCTTTGATGTCGGAAGATACGATTTCATCTTCAGTGTAGCCATAAGTTTCCGAATCGGAAGCTTCTTTCATAGCTGCGTTGATTTCTTCAACGGTTACGGATTTTTCCAGAACAGTTACCAGCTCAGTCAGGGAACCAGTAGCTACAGGCACACGTTGTGCTCCGCCATCCAGTTTACCTTTCAGTTCTGGGATAACCAGACCGATTGCTTTGGCAGCACCAGTTGTGTTAGGAATGATGTTTTCAGCAGCTGCACGAGCACGACGGAAGTCACCTTTGGCGTGTGGAGCATCCAGAGTGTTTTGGTCGCCAGTGTAAGCGTGGATTGTAGTCATCAGACCTTCAACAACGCCGAATTTGTCTTGCAGAGTTTTTGCCATAGGTGCCAGGCAGTTTGTTGTGCAAGATGCGCCGGAGATAACTGTTTCAGTACCATCCAGGATTTCGTGGTTTACGTTGTAAACGATTGTTTTCATTTCGCCAGTTGCTGGAGCGGAGATAACAACACGCTTAGCGCCTGCTTTCAGGTGAAGCTCAGCTTTTTCTTTTGTTGTGAAGAAGCCTGTGCACTCCAGTACGATGTCTACGCCAAGCTCGCCCCAAGGCAGTTCTTCAGGGTTACGGTTAGCCAGAACTTTAACTTCTTTGCCGTTTACTTTGAAGAAACCATCGTGTACTTCAACTTCGCCGTTGAATTTACCTTGAGTAGTATCATATTTCAAAAGATGCGCCAGCATTTTAGCGTCTGTCAGATCGTTGATTGCTACCACTTCGATACCTGCTACGTCTTGAATACGACGGAAAGCCAGACGTCCGATACGTCCAAAACCGTTAATACCAACTTTAACCATGAGTTAATTCCTCCTAGAAATAAGTTTATGATTTATTCAATCAAGACATGACCCTCTCGAGCCTGTCAAGACAACGATAATAAGATGAAGCTTGTGTGTCTGCTGCCAGTGATGCATGCCGTGACACCGTCACAAGCATAACATTGATTGATACAAGGAAACCACTATAGCTCCTTGACGATCTCTCTGGCAGCGGCTTCGTCGAGGACCAGGATATCTTCCTGTCCGAATTTAAGTACAGAATGGATAGATTTGGCTTTGCTGCGTCCGCCCGCTATTCCAATAACGACTTCGGCATTCGCAATATCCTCCAGCTGAAGTCCGAGGGTCAGCATATGGTGCACCGTCTGACCATCTTCATTAAAATAGTGGCCGAATGATTCGGCTACGGCTCCAGCACTGCGGATCTCCTCTACCGTCTGTGGGTCCAGTCTCCGGCGCCGCACCATCTCCATCGCATCACCGATGCCATGAATGATAATTCGTGCACGCCGGATAAAATCGACAATCTCACGGACATTCTGATCCTGATACAGCAGCTCGTAAGCATCTCTGCGCAGCAGATCGGGCACATGCAGCAGCCGGTACTGCGCGCCTACACGCTTAGCCATGGTCGAAACGATGGAGTTAGCCTGATACTCCATGTTCTCGCCAAGTCCGCCTCTTGCCGGTACGAACCAGGCGTCCTTTAGAGGTGCTGGAAAAGTTGGGCTAAGTTGTTCTGCTACTTCGGCAAGCGTAAAGCCGCCGGTTACAGCTACAATATCATTCTCACGAATCACACTGAGCAGAGCTTTGGCACCAGCTCTGCCAAGATTCTGCTTGGTACTGGCTGATGTGTCACTGTCTCCAGGTACAATAACAACCTGTCTTAGTCCATACACATCACGGATGCGATCTTCCAATACGGACAATCCGAGCAACTCTTCCATAATAGGCTCAAGTTCCTCCAGCAGTTCCCTGCCTGCTTCGCTGATCCTCATTCCTGTACTCTCAATCTCAAGGAGTCCCTGAGCTTTGAGCAGGTCGGTCTCAGCCCGCAGTACCCGCTCTGTCATATTGAGGGAAACGGCAAGCGATCTACGCCCGACAATTCCGGTCAGCATGACCTGATGTAAAATAGCATATCTTTTCTTCAATACATCGGTGAGATCGGGCAGAAGCTGCTGTTGTATTTCAAGTAATTTTCGCATGCTTTCCACTCCTGCAACTTGTCTCGCTCAGTGTAATTGGATACCCAGTAACTCAGGCTACGTATAATGGACTCAAAATGTCCCGGCATAACTTTTTAAGTCCCACGTCTATATTAACCAATTTTTGCGTGGGAAGCAAGTCTTTGCGACAACTAATTATGGAAGATGCATGTTATAACTATTATGGAAGCGTTGCTTGCTTTTTGACTTTATTTCATCTATACTAATTCTTGCTGTTGCTGATATGCGCCCGTGGTCCAATGGATATGACGTAGGCCTCCGAAGCCTGAGATCCAAGTTCGATTCTTGGCGGGCGCGCCACTTTACTTTTCTTGCAGCAGATGCTCAGAGCTTGATCGTAGCACGTATATATTATCGCATGATTAATTACATAATCTTTTCTTCGATGAAATAGTAATGACGTAACCAGCCCAGGCTGGTTATTTTTGTATCTGCATATAATAGTATTCCTATAGTAGCAATTATATATACGCGGCCAGATCTGCATTTCAAGATAAGACTTGTCGGATCCGTGATCCAGTCTCTATCTTATAGACGGGACATATTGTGTCCATAGAGAACAGCAAATGTTCCTCTTCATCATTAACCCATTTTTTAGCAGTTCAGGCAGTTTTACAGTCAATAGTTTGACTATCTTTGACTTTTAGTTTGAATTATCCTATAATGTGGTAAGAACAATTGAGTTCCTGATATTGTTTGAAGTAATGATCCACTATATAATCACACTTATTATGATTGTAATCTAAGGAGGGTTTCTAGTGAGTTATATCCCAATGGTCGTTGAACAGAGCAGCCGTGGTGAACGTGCGTATGACATTTACTCCCGTCTGCTGAAAGACCGTATCATTTTCCTTGGTTCTGAGGTTAACGATATGGTAGCGAATGCAATTATTGCACAGATGCTGTTCCTGGAAGCCGAAGACCCTGAGAAAGATATTCACCTCTACATTAACAGCCCAGGCGGTTCCATTACTGCAGGTATGGCTATTTACGATACAATGCAATTTATCAAAGCCGATGTATCTACGATCTGCGTAGGTATGGCTGCGAGTATGGGCGCGTTCCTGTTGAATGCAGGTGCCAAAGGCAAGCGTTTTGCGCTGCCAAACAGTGAAGTTATGATTCACCAACCACTGGGTGGTGCTCAAGGTCAGGCAACGGATATCGAAATCCGTGCACGTCGTATCCTCAAAATGCGTGACAAGCTGAACAAAATCCTGGCTGAACGTACAGGCCAGCCGTTGGAACGTATCGAAAAAGATACCGATCGTGACTATTTCATGACTGCTGCAGATGCACAGGAATACGGTCTGATCGATAAAGTTATCGAAAAAACACCTCCGCAAGGAGTATAAGCCGGCAACTGCCAGCCTATCCAAACACCTCCAGACTAATGTCTGGAGGTGTTTTTGTTCTGCTGTTATTCGCTACCTTTCATTCTCCTGTTACCTATGCGATTTTGAACTCCCCTTTCCTCATCTGCCGAAAAAGAAATACATAATAAAAAAAACCTGTTCAACATCGTACGATCACGATGGAACAGGTTCTTGGGATATTCCTATCTATTTATGTTCTGCATAGCAATGTTCAAAAAAAATTAGGATTGATAAGCGGACAGTGGGTTGGTACCCGATTTCAGCAGTTGGCTGAAGGTAAAGTCGATTTTCGGGTTACCTGCTGCTCCCGGAGCAATATCATACTTCTGGAAGAAGATCGTGAATCCGCTATCTGTCAGATAGTAATTCTCCAGGTATTTGCTGGAGTTTTTGCTCAGGTCATTGAACTGCTCCAGCGATAGCCCCTCAGTATCTGCGTTTTTCTTGATATGTGTCTGGATCAGCTTTTTGATATCCTGGCTGTAGTTGCTGTTGGACTTGAGCAGATCGGACAACTGAATAGCTTTGCCATCTTTCAGTGAGAACGTCATGCTGGTCAGGATATCGTCACCATGTGCCCCGCCCAGATATTGATAATCAGTCAACAGGAAGCTGATAACCCCATTACGGTTATAAGTGACTTTGTAGCCGCCATCAATTTCGTAAGTAATATCTTTGTTAGCAGGCGCTCCGGCTTCTTTGACCTGTTTTTGCATGGTCGTCAGGAACTGGTCAGAATGTGCTTTGAGAGCTTTATTGATCTTGGTTTGTGCAGCTTCATTTTCCAGACCGGATACAACTGGGTATACAATATTGAAGTTAGTGTATTTATTTTGAGTAGAAGATTCCAGTTTATTGCCTGTTACTTCTACATCGTTCATGCCTGCAGCTGTTACATTGACAGTACGTGTAGCATTATTCCACAGCGCACGATAGCCAAACGGCTCGGTTACTGCCTTGATTGCTACATAAGTTGTCCCTTTGACTACGCTGGCATCATAGCTGTCACCGACTGCACTGCCATTCAGACGCACAAATACCATGTCTTTCTGATTAAGGTCATAGCTCACTTTATTTTTGCCTTTAGTGATAGTTGCCGTATGTTCTTTGGAATTGTAGGTAACTGTTGCGCCTACTGTTTTTGCTATGTCTTTGAGAGGAAGCAACATGCTGCCGGATTTGCTCAGCATTCCCTTGGCCGAGATCGCTTTGCCTTCCACTTGTACATTGATTACGGATTTGGCAGATGAAGAAGTGCTTGCTGCATAAGCAGAGGATTGTACCAAAGGCAGCGTTGCTGCTGTACCTGCAGCTGTCAGGCTGGTCGCGAGTACGATTGCTGATAGTTTTTTGAGATAGGTTGTGTTCTTCATGTTCTGGTGCTTGTCCATAATTAATCTCTCCTTCGAATAGGTCAATTGCCACAATTTTTAGTATAACGATAAACTTGTCCTTTAGATTTACAAAGAACTTAACAAGGATTTACAACATAGTCATGCCCGATGAATCAAAAGTAATAAAAGTGTAAACAAACTTTCCTGTCGGCGTCATGCATAAGACCTTCAGGAAAGTTTCTATATTTGGCATATCGCTGGTTTAATAAACTTCCGTTATACTGAAACGATAAAGGGGTTATCCCGTATAATAGTTACAATACTGACGATTTTACCCTATTCACCTTTTCAGCTTACTTCATAGCATACTGTACGTTAAGACTAATGTTCAACTCTACCATCCCCGGTTCAATCTCAGTCGATTTGTCTGCACGTGCCGATTCCATTGCAGTGCTCTGGGATACATATACCGGTGGAGCCTCGACGCCTGCTTCACTTACAGATACCAGATCCCCCAGTGTACGATTAGCCGCTTTGGCGATAGAGCCTGCTTTGGCTGCTGCATCTGCCATTGCTTTTTGAATGACTTGATCTTCATAGGTTTTGGTATTCTCTACGTTAAAGCTTACAGATCCTACATTGTTGGCACCTACAGTGGAAGCTGCATCCAGCAGTGCGCCGATCTTCTCCATGTTGCGGTAGGTCACCTGCAGAGTATGATAAGCCGTATAGCCTGTAACTTTTTGCTGATCCTTTTCGTTATAACTATAGTTCGGCTGTACATAAAATTGCACGCTCTCGATATCCTTGTCTGCAATAGACCATTTGTTTTTCAACAGATTGTTCAGTTTGCTCATCTTCTGAGCATTGGCAGCTTGTGCTTTGGAAGCTGTAGCTGCAGTGGTCTGTACGCCTATAGAGAGGTAAGCCACATCCGGTTTGACAGATAACTTGCCATTGCCGCTGACGTTAATTGTACCCGCCATTGTAGTCATTGATGTCGTCTCTGCAGCATATGCTGTAGATACTCCCGGCAGACTCACGCCCATACCTACGCTTGTAAACACAGCTCCAGCCAATAGCAATGAAGCCATATAGTGATTTCGTTTCATAAATATTCACCCTTTCTTGGTTCTACTTACTAAACGAATGTTTTGAATCGAATGTTGCATTGGGTAAAGGATAGAAGAGAGCTTGGTGACTAAAACAACGATCAATGGATATGGCGAGAGGCTCTTTAACCACTCGTTAACGCTTTCTTTATGTATATGGCTATTTCATTCGGCAAAAGATTTGAAAGAGCTGCAGCTTCATCGTGACAACTGCTGTTATTTTACTTATAATCTCATATAATCCCACCCTCGAAATCCTGCATAACAACAGGGGTTTGGAGAGATAGGGATTATCAGAAAGAGGGGAGAGTCACCATGTTCAAAAACAAGTTTCGACGGAATTCCATTTTGCTGCTGGCAGGTATCCTGGTGCTGAGTGCCCTGATCCAGCCTGTTACTGCTTCTGCTGCTGCACCACCGCGCCAGGTGAAGCTGGAATGGAATGGCACACGCCTTCCGGAGAACGGACTGCTCATTGATGGAAATACTATGATTCCGGTGG
This sequence comes from Paenibacillus shenyangensis, assembly GCF_000346635.1. NCBI lineage: Bacteria > Bacillati > Bacillota > Bacilli > Caryophanales > Paenibacillaceae > Paenibacillus > Paenibacillus shenyangensis. The sequence goes on along the minus strand of NZ_AOIG01000026.1, from coordinate 29,470 downwards.
TGCTCCTGCGTGATTCACTTGGAGTCACCCTGCGGTACGAGCCCGCCGTTAAAACATATACACTGCTGCAAAATGATGATCAGCTGGATATGGTAATGACCGCTTCCGGTGTTACCATGCGGCTGAATAATCATCAGTGGAATGGACCAAGTGCCCAGATCGTGAATGGACGAATGTATATTCCATTTACCGTACTGCGTGATGGGTTTGGATATCAGAGTTCATGGAATGCGGTACAGCTCAAATTGAACTTTGCCAAAAAGGGAGTCTTTTTCGAATAGATTTCCCAGAATTGAGACGGCTGCCTGCTGAATAAGGTAATCCTGACCAACATACCAAAAAACCGCCACAGTATTCTGTGACGGCTGACCTCTCATCCTGGGATGAGGGGTTTTATTGGTTTTCCAGTTCTTCTTTGCTGACTAATCCTACTAAAGCGTTTACAGCTGATTCTGCATCCGCACCCTCTGCACTGATGTATACTTCAGTACCCGAGCTGATTGCCAGACTCATGATTCCCATGATGCTTTTGGCATTTACTTTTTTATCGTCTTTTTCCACGAAAATTTCCGCGGAGTATTTATTCGCTTCCTGTACAAACAATGCTGCAGGTCGTGCGTGTAATCCCGTTTTCAGACGAACCACTACCGGGTGTTTTATCATGTGATTATTACCCCCTATAATACATATTCATTACGATTTATTTGTTCACTACACTGAAGCCCATTTTATGAACACTGTATACATCATACTACATTATTATAACATGCGCTTTAGCAGAAAAAAATAAAGCTTACCTGGTCGGTACAAATTTTAGACCAGGTGCTCATTGCGTACTCTATCAGCAAGCTCGTCAATTTTGCGAAGCCGATGATTGACCCCGGATTTGCTGACGCCACCCTTGAGCATTTCGCCAACTTCCTTGAGGTTCATATCCGGATGGGCCAGACGAATCTCTGCTACTTCGCGCAGCTTGTCCGGCAGCTGTTCCAGTCCCAGATGGCGCTGGATCAGACGAATATTATCGATCTGACGCACAGCAGCGCCGATCGTTTTGTTTAGATTAGCGGTCTCGCAGTTGACGATCCGATTCACGGAGTTGCGCATATCCCGCATAATCCGGACATCTTCAAACTTGAACAGCGCCTGGTGTGCACCAATGATGCTGAGGAACTCGATAATCTTCTCGCCCTCTTTGATATATAAAATAAAGCCTTTTTTACGCTCGATACAGCGCGCATTCAGCTCGAATTCATTCGCCAGATCAACCAGGGCCTGACACTGCTCCTCATACATCGAAGCAATCTCCAGATGGTAGGATGAACCTTCCGGATTGTTAACCGACCCTCCAGCCATAAAAGCGCCACGCAGATAAGCCCGTTTACAGCAAGTTTTGCTAACCATATCCTTGTTGATACCCGGGGTAAACATAAAGCCTTCCGAGACGATTGTGAGCTTGCTCAGAATCGCCTGGACACCGGCAGGGATACGAACGATATATACGTTATTCTTTTTGAGCCGCATTTTTTTGCGCACGAGAAGCTCGGTGTGCACAGCAAAATGCTTTTTGATCAAGGAATAAATCCGTCTTGCGATTGCGGCATTTTCGGTGGAAATATCCAGTATCACTTTTTTGTTGGATACCTGGACCGATCCGTTCATCCGGATCAGCGCCGCCAGCTCCGCCAGTTCACAGCAGTCGTCGGCTTCAACCATCGTTAGTTCCTTTTTCGTTTGCGCCGCAAATGACAATGGACTCACCCTTTCGCTAAAATATGTTTCTTCACCTGTTCATAAATATGATGGCTTAGCTGCTCTGCATCATGACGCAGATAGGTTCCATACATGACCAGTTTATCCGCAATAATTTTGTATCCCATACTTTCAACTTTATCCGCATCGAGTTTGACCGGCTTGGCGCCTTTTTCAGCGTAGCGGTTTTGCACTTTGACTGGAATCGGTTCGTTATTAACAAGCACATAGTCGAACAACCGGTGACCTACATGCTCATAGATCGCTTCCAGATGATCACTGACTGTGTAATTATCCGTCTCTCCCGGCTGGGTCATGACATTACACACAAATAGACGTGGTGCCTTGGACGCCAAAATCGCTTCTACCAGCTTGGGCACGAGCAGATTCGGAAGCAGACTGGTATACAGACTGCCTGGACCGATCAGAATAGCATCGGCTTCCTGAATAGCACGTACAGCCTCTGGCAACGGCTCCACGTGGTCCGGTTCAAGAAACAGACGTTTGATCCGCTTGCCTGCTTCGGGGATCTTGGATTCCCCGGTGACAATCGTTCCATCTTCCATCTCTGCGTGCAAAATAACGGCTTGTTCCGCTGCCGGTAGAACAGCACCTCTGACCGCGAATACACGGCTCAGTTCCCGCACTGCCGTAACAAAGTCTCCGGAGATATCTGTCATTGCCGCAAGGATCAGATTACCCAGGCTGTGACCAGCCAAGCCTTCTCCTTTTTGAAACCGGTACTTGAGCATTTCCGACATCAGCGGCTCCACATCCGCCAGCGCAGTGAGTACGTTGCGTATATCTCCCGGCGGTGGCATCTTCAGCTCATCCCTCAGAATTCCGGAGCTCCCTCCATCATCCGCTACAGTAACAATAGCGGTAATATCAAGTGGCTTCTCCTTGAGGCCCCTGAGCATAACGGACAGACCGGTGCCGCCCCCCATAACTACAATACGGGGACGAAGCACCGGCAGACCCGGTTGTGAAATTGACATATGTTCCACTCCTTAATGCCGATCACGATCAGCATCACGATGACTGACACGAACGGTTTCTGTCTCACTCGCTCCCAGCATACGACCCAGATATTCGGAAATGGCTACAGAGCGGTGTTTGCCTCCTGTACAACCGATACCGATAATGACCTGACTTTTGCCTTCATTGCGATAATGGGGAATGAGAAAATGCAGCATATCCAGCAATTTGGTCAGAAACGCCTGTGTCTCCGGCCATTTCATTACGTATTCATACACGTCACTGTCCTGACCGGTATGCGGCCTCAGATGGTCCACATAGTGAGGGTTGGGCAGAAAACGTACATCAAAAATCAGATCTGCATCGATGGGAATACCATATTTGAATCCAAATGAAGTGACATTGACCGATAACCGATTGCTCTCCAGATGAGAGAAACGGGAAATAATTTTCTCTTTGAGTTTGGCCGGTTTGCTGGTGCTGGTATCGATGACCTGGGTCGCCGATGTCTTCAGCTCATCCAACATTTTGCGTTCCAGCCGGATACCGTCAAGCGGCATGCCATCCGGTGCAAGCGGATGCCGGCGCCGACTTTCCTTGTAGCGCTGAACCAGTACGGCATCACTGGCATCCAGGAATAGGATCTCCGTATGGATCGTATAATGATTTTTCATATAGCTCAGGGACTCGGAAAGAGCAGGGAAAAATTCACGACCACGTAGGTCGATTACGAGTGCCACTTTGCCGATTTTACCATTCGATTGCTCGATCAGCTCGGCAAATTTGGGAATCAGAACGGGCGGCAAATTGTCTACACAGAAAAAGCCAAGATCCTCCAGGCTTTGTACTGCAATGGTCTTGCCTGCACCGGACATTCCTGTAATGATAACCATGGTTGATGTCGATGAATTCTCAGTATTGCTCATTCGTAAGTCCCCTCCCTGTTAGATATTATTATCCGATCCAATGATACAACCGGAAATTGGCATAGATCGATGATTCTTATATGGTTCAGCGCAGCAGCAGACCTGCTGCACCTACGATACCTGCATCATTGCCCAGCTTGGCAGGAATAATCTCCACGCCCTGCTGAAGTGGTGCAGGCGTACATTCCATGAACACTTCACGAATCTTGTCAAACAGGATATCTCCGGCTTTGGAGACACCTCCACCTACGATAAACCGTTCCGGATTCAGTGTCGCTGCTACAGATGCCATCGATTTGCCCAGATAAAAAGCAGCACGGTTCACAATCCGGATGCTCACTTCGTCGCCCGCTTTGGCTGCATCAAAAATATCCTTGGCTGTAAGCTTGCTTTCGATCGTAGAGAGACTGGTAGCATCGCCACGCTCTACCGCTTCAACAGCCATACGGATAATACCTGTAGCAGAAGAAACGGTCTCCAGACAACCCATTTTACCGCAGCCGCACTGAATAGCCTCCAGGTCCGGTACGACAGAGATATGGCCAATTTCACCAGCAAGTCCGGCGAAGCCTTGATAAATCTTGCCGTTAATAATAATTCCGCCGCCAACACCCGTACCGAGTGTATAGCAGACGCAATCGGTTACACCTTTGCCGGCACCACTCCAGGCTTCACCCAGTGCAGCCACATTGGCATCATTATCAATCACTATCGTTTTACCGATACGTTCTTCCAGAATGGCGCGGATCGGTACATTGCGGAAACCAATATTCGGCGCCAACAGGATCACACCGGCACGCAGATCCGTAAATCCGGCTACACCTGCTCCTACTCCAACCAGCTGGTCCCAGGTATAAGGTGATTGCTCCACAATAAGACGTACATACTTCTCGATATTTTCGATTACTGCGTCGGTACCCTTTTCTTTCTCGGTAGGGCCCTCGTACGTATGAAGCAGTTCACCTTCCTGGTTGCAAATCCCAACCTTGATTGCAGTACCGCCAAGATCGACGCCGACATAAATTTTCTCAGACATATGACCGATCCACCTTTTCTACTCGAAATTTAATATATATCGATACGCACTTTCTCTGCATCGTCTCATCCGCATCCATTGTAGTGAATTATTCAGATCGGTATACATGAATGAGCAGAATGCTTACGCTCCACTCCCATTGTATCACTTCCACTGTTGCAAAGATTGGACAAAATGCGATTATACACTAATTTATAGTACGGAAATGCACTGTTCTTCTTGTAAAAAAGCGATATTTCACCGTGCTCACTCCCTAGAGGAGAAGCCATATTCCAATGTGAACGTTCGTATCCAACTATAAGCGAATGGACTCATCAGGTCAAGCGGTACCCGCGGGTCTGTTGTCTTGATCCTGCCCGCCAAAAAGGGAGCCATGACGGCTCCCTCCGTATTCATTGTTCATTACTTGTCGAGCGCTTCGCTCCAGTCGTGGATCATATGGCCTTCCAGATATTTCTCGCAATCCATCGCTGCCATACAACCGCTGCCTGCAGCTGTAATTGCCTGACGATAGCGTGTATCCTGAACGTCACCGCAGGCGAATACGCCCGGGATATTGGTTTCTGTTGTACCTGGCGTTACCAGAACATAACCGTGTCCATCCAGATGTACATGACCTTTGAGGAAATCGGTATTTGGTGTATGACCAATTGCTACGAATACACCATCCGCTTCAAGCAGTTCTTCCTGACCCGTCTCGTTGTTCAGTACTTTCAGTCCTTTAACACCCATATCTCCTGCTACGACTTCAACCGGCTTGCGGTTCAGTGCCCAGCTGATTTTCGGGTTATCTTTGGCACGATCCTGCATGATTTTAGAAGCACGCAGTTCTTCGCGGCGGTTTACTACGGTTACATCTGTAGCAAATCGTGTCAGGAAGCTCGCTTCTTCCATTGCGGAATCGCCGCCACCAACCACAATAATCTTTTTGTTACGGAAAAAGAAGCCGTCACATGTTGCACATGTACTTACACCGCGACCTACGTTGTCCTGCTCACCCGGAATTCCCAGGTATCTGGCCGAAGCACCGGTGGAAATGATAATACTCTCCGCTTCCAGTTCGCCCATGCCTTCTACTTTAACTTTGAATGGACGCTCGGAAAAGTCGACCTGTTCTACCCAACCGGACTTGAATTCCGCTCCAAAACGCTCGGCCTGCTTGCGCATATTGTCCATCAGTTCCGGTCCCATAATGCCTTCAGGAAAGCCCGGGAAGTTCTCGATTTCGGTTGTTGTCGTCAGTTGGCCACCTGGCTGCAGTCCTTCGATAACAAGCGGCTGCATATTTGCGCGCGCCAGATAAATTGCTGCTGTAAGGCCTGCAGGCCCGGTTCCGATAATAATTGATTTGTACATACTTCCAACTACCTCCTTGTATTGAATGAACATCTGTCCATCACAGCTGTCATTTACGATCCTTGTGTACTTTTTGCTTGCGCATAACGCACTTTTTGCTGTACACTGCATACCCTGTTGATCCGGCGCGCGTATCTGCTAATAATGGAGACAGATACGCCGTAATGCTGGGCCACCTCATCATATGTGAGTGGGAGACGATGTATTCGGGCTACCAGATATTCCAGCGCTGCTGCCCAGCCTTCCGGATGGTGAAGCAGTGGGAGTTCGGGATAGACCCTTTTTATAAATTCAATCCATAGTGCTTCCACATCATGGTTAAATCTGGAGTCATATCGTTTGTGCGACTGTACGGTCGCCTGCTCAATAATCTGCTGCCAGCGTTCATCCCAGAGCGGCAGACTCATGCGTGCTGCTTCAATATCTTCGATCAGCTCATCCGGCGACAGGGACTGATTCGCAGCCCATTGCCGCAGCAGACGTTCTGCTGCATGACGCAGCTCTTCGGAGATCAATGGACGGTTCACATACTGCCGCAGTGCCGTATGTACTTCGTGATCTCCATCAAGTACATACGACTCGAGCGCATGGAGCTGTTCGCTCTCGCTTCCATGACGAAGAACATGCAGGAATTGCGCCGCATTCGGCTCGGATGATCTGCCGTCAGACTGCTCTCTGGTATAAAAATAAGACATCTTCTGTACACCATATCGGTAAGAAGGGGTTAATGTACCCTCGCGTACCTCCTGCAAATGATCCAGATAAAATGCCGGCACCTCGGCGCCTGGCTCGAAGCGCAAAATTCGCTTCCATAGCTTTTCTGCTTCATCATATTTACCCATATAACAGGCTGCTGCCGCTGTATAATGATACATTTCCCAATGCTTCATCAAATCATCATGTCGCAGCAGCCTCCGGAAATGATGATACGCACATTGATGCTCACCGAGCATCGCCATCGTCGTCGCCAGCTTGAGCTGGTGTTCTTGATGCAGCGGTGTTACACGGCGGAGCTGCTCCAGCTGCTGATCCAGTGCAGGGTCTTCATGATAATAGCTCAGAATAGCCTGATTGCACAGAGCATGAAGATTGCTCGGGTCCTGCTTCAGCACTTCGCCAACCTGCTCGGCAGCCAGCTCCAGCATTCCCTGCTGATAATAGGCGACAGCCAGATTGTTGCGTGCCGCAAACAGATCCGGCTGCTCCTCAATCAGCTGGTTAAGCATTGCACAGGCTGCTTCCATTTCACCTTGTTCCAGCAGCTCGCGCGCCTGATCCAGGCGATCCGTCGCTGTAGCCGACGCAGTTAGAGCTGGACTGCTGCCAGCCGGTCGCTTCATTTCGTGACGGATCAGATCCATCATCTCTTCGGCTTCACCAGCGAACTGGCCATGACGATCCTGGTCCAGATAGGTGAGCAGCTCCTGCTCTGCCTGCTCGAATTGTTCCATATTCGCATAATTATTCGCTTTATAAAAATGACACTCGACCATCGAAGGGTCTACGGTGTCCATAATGGTCTGCAGCACCTGATTGGAAGCTTCATACTTGCCCATTTCCGATAATATCCCTGCCATATTGCAATGGTTAACAGGATTATCCGGCTCGTACTCCACAGCCTTTTCAAAATATTTCAATGCCTTGTCGTAACGATAATGGTCTAATGAGCGAACGGCCCTTTCAAAAAAGAAGTTCGCATCCAGCTTAAGCGTAATGACTTTTCGTTCGGTATCTTCGACTTTTCGCTTGTATTCATTCACCGGACCAAGGCACCTCCTTTAATACGTTCCACCTACAAAAATATAGTTATCGACGAAAAACATCATCCAACAGTATAACATATCCTGCTCATCTGCTAAAGCCACATCCCCAAATGCGGCTTTGCTCATTTCATTTGGATCAAATACCTGCATCACTGAACATGGTGGCGATAGAACCGCCTTCCATAATAATGCGTACAGCATGTGCCAGCATCGGCGATACGGATAATACAGTCAGCCGATCCAGATGTCCTGGCGGCAGACTGATCGAATCTGTCACAATCAGCTCGCGGATATAAGGGTGATCCAGACGCTGCAAGGCAGCACCGGAAAATAAACCATGGGTTGCGCAAACGATTGCTTCACGGGCCCCACGTTCTTTGAGACTTTCAACCACATTGACGATGGTTGTACCGGTATCGATCAGATCCTCGATAATAATCGGAGTCTTGCCTTCCACATCACCGATTACATGAGTAATGACCGATTCATTATGGGCAGGTCTTTTTTTGATCATCATGGCAAATGGGGTATCCAGACGATTGGCGAGTTTCTCCGCCATGTAAGCACGTCCGGCATCCGGAGACACTACCACTGCATCTTCTATTTGTTTATCACGCAAATACCCGCTGATCAGATCAAGCGCTGTCAAATGATCCACCGGTATATTAAAGAAACCCTGAATAGCCGAAGCATGCAGATCAATCGTAATGATCCGGTCTGCACCCACTGTCGTAAGTACATCAGCGACCATTTTGGCAGAGATCGGTTCCCGAGGTGCAGACTTGCGCTCCTGTCGGGCATATCCATAATAGGGAATTATCAAATTTATTGTTCCTGCCGAAGCTCTTTTGGCAGCATCAATCATAACCATCAACTCTACAAACAATTCATTGATCGGATGAGACAGCGACTGGACCAGAAATACATCCATATTACGAATCGATTCTTCGTAGTGTACATAAGTCTCTCCACTTTTGAACTGGGACAGCTTGATTTTACCGAGCGGTACACCCAGACGTTCTGCAATCTGTGCACTCAGTTCAGGACTTGATGATCCCGAGAATATACGCATTTTTTCTTTCATGGGCCCTCCTGTAGATAGCCTGCTGACTTTTACTTTATTTTAGCCTGCTTTGTGCCGATATCATAGTCAATTCTATATTTATCTTATGAATATCTATGAAGAATAATGTCGTTATAACACAGTTTACAGAATATTATGTTGAAATTTTCATAAAATTTTCTTGACCAAACTAGTTCGGCGCCGTACAATTATCTTCATCGAAGACTTCAGAAAGGTGAGTAAAATGCCGAATATAGATTCATCAGGCTCCAAATGCAGTACGCTGAAGGAATTGGACCGGCTCAGTGAACTGGCGCCTTTGTTTCCCGAGATTAATGTCGAATGTATGTTGACCTCTCTGTTGTTGGTGCGCACTTCTCATGATTTGTATAACCAATCAGCTTCCCTACTGACGGAACGCGGAATCTCACAAGGCAAGATGCGTATCCTGACCTCTTTGTTACTGCGCAAGAAACCACTGCTTCCTTCCGAACTGGCCAAATCTGCAGGTGTTACACGCTCCACTATGACCGGACTGATTAATGGTCTGGAAAAAGACGGCTTGATCCGGCGTGGAGCTCACGAAGATCGTCGTATGACAGCTATTCACTTAACTGAAGAAGGCGAGACTTTGTTAATGACGACGCTGCCTGAATATGCCCGTGTGGTTACTTCAGTTATGTCTCAATTGACGGATGGAGAACGGGGAATGTTGCAAGAATTACTGTACAAACTGCGTACAGGTATTGAACTTAATGAATAATTTCAGCTTTTTTTGCGTTAGTTGTTCGGCGCCGTACTATTTGGCGGCTAATAATATATTTTTTATTAAAATGCCTTTGTGGCATGTACTCATTGATTTTATCAGATAGGAGAGCATATCAAAGTGAAAATTGTAAAACTTATTCCGATTATTCTATTAATCGTTGCATTGGGAGTTGGAGGTACGTTGCTTGCCATGCATGGCAAGGATGCAGTATCGATGGCTGCCATGAAAAAAGAAGGCGTGCTGACGGTCGATACCGTAAACAGCTCTTTTGAAGGACAATCCGGCAAAATCAGTGCTGTCAAAGTCAAAGAAGAACAGCATGTCAAAAAAGGACAGACTCTGCTCGTTCTGGATACGCGCGATATCGATCTGCAGATCAAAGGCGTTAAAGAGCAAATGTCCCAAATTGATGTTCAAATCAGCCAGGCACAAAGCAGCCTGACCAGTCAGGCACACAAGCTGGCCGAGCAAAAAGCCAATGCCCAGCTGAATATCGAAGCCGCTAAGGTAGCTGAACAGAAAGTACTGACCGGTGCCCGTCCAGAAGATATCCGCAGCCAGGAAATTGCCGTGGATTCTGCCAAAAAATCTGTTGAAGTGGCCAACAATGGCGTAACTGCCGCACAGACAGCAGTCGAAGCTGCCCAGCAGACACTGGATTATGCCAAAACCAACTATGACCGTGCCAAGTCTTTATTTGATAATGGTCTGGGTACACAGGCCAGCCTTGATACTGCCCAGAACAGTGTAGATACAGCAACCAAACAGGTGCAGAGCGCCCAGGATCAATTGAATTCTGCGATGAAGCAAGTAGAGGTTGCCAGCAATCAAGTGAGCACGCAGGAAAATGCACTGCAAAAGCTCCAAAATGGCGCTACTACCGAAGAACGCCAGCAAGCACATGTGCAGCTCGAACAGGCACAACAAGCACTGAAGCAGATAGAACAGGGGCAGGAAGATATCGATAATGGCAAATACAATATCGAACTGCTTAAAAAACAAAAAGATTCCCTGCAAGTAACACTGGATGGTTATGAAGTTCAGAAAGGCCGCCGGATTCTGACAGCTGCTGATGATGGCAAAGTAACCCGCGTTGTTCCAAAAGTAGGCGAGAATGTCTCTGCCGGTACACCTGTTGTCGTTATTGAGACTGGCAAACTGTACTACGACCTGTATGTAGGCGAAGAAAATATCAAGTCCTTCCAGGCAGGTGCCAAAGTATCGACCGACGTTATCTCTCTTGGCAAAAATGTTCAGGGTACCGTACGCTACATCACTTCTGCGCCGCAATATGCTGCGCTGCGCATGAGCCGTGAAAAAGGTCAGTCGGATACGACTTCCTTTATCGTTCGTGTAGATGTGAAACGTACTTCTGACTTGCTGCCGGGAATGACGGTGGAGGTTCCAACCAATGAAAGCCATAATTGATGAATTCAAGCATATTCTGAACGGCAAATTCATTTTTATTATCCTGATTGCGCCGCTGATCATCTCAGCGGCCTTCGGGTATGTATTTAAAAACAATCAGCTGAATGAAGCTCCGGTCGCTGTCGTGGATTTGGACCATAGCGCCTATAGCCAGCAGCTGATCCAGAAGCTGGATGCCGATCAGTATATCCATATTAGCTATATTACGTATAACTACATGGAGCCTAACAGCTTTATGTATAATGAAGAATATTTTGGTGTTATTTATCTGCCATCCGGACTGGAAAAAGCTCATGCACAAGGGGCCCAGACCAATATTGGATTGTATGTGGATACTTCACTGTCTACAGCCACTACGTATCTGCGTAACGGGGTAACAGAAGTGATCGCTGCCGAAAACTCTGCTGCTGCAGCCAACAGACTGGTGGCCATGGGAGTCAGCTCGGCACAGGCAACCAACTTCTCGACTGGTTTGAATCTGCAGACACGCCTGCTGTATAACCCGACCAACAATATGCTGATGAGCTCGGTTATCGGTTTTGTGAATACAGTGTTCCTGTCTATTCTTGGCGGAGCGACGCTGACGATCATACCGCGTCTGCGTGAGCAGGGACTGCTCAAGGATATGCTGCGACGTCCGCTGAGTCTGGTACTGCGTGTTCTGCCTTATTCGATTATTGCGACCTGCTCCATGTATCTCGTCATGGGTTGTCTCAAGCAGGTAGGTGGCCTGCGGTTTGAAGCGAATGTCTATCAGCTATGGATTCCGTTCCTGATGTATGCAATCGCTCTGTCCCTGCTCTGTATGATGATTGGCTGGAGTGCTTCCAGTCCAGCCAAAGCAGCTGGCCGGATTACCATGATCCTGCTGCCATCATTTATCCTGAGTGGTGCGCAGCTTCCGGTAGCCCTGCTGCCGCCGATTCTGCAAAATGTCAGCCATGCGCTGCCGCTGTCCTGGCACTTCAAGTTCCTGCGCGGTCTTGGATTCCGCGGTGGTGACCTGCATTACTTTATGCAGGAAATCGGTGGATTCCTGATCCTGATCACTTGTATTCTAGTCGTGATCTTCCTGCTGATGCTGAATGAAATGCGCAAGATCCGCAAAGCGGAAAAAGAAGGCACGCTGCATCCGGATGAGGTTGACTCCACGGAGACAGTTATTACTTCCGATTCCGATTCGGCGCTTATCCTGCCTAAGAGTGATAAGCAGGCGGGTCCAAGTCACAGTTAAGCTGGAACAGCCATTGCAATCACGGTATGGATCAAGCATCCAACCATCTATTCTATATATGAATAAGATAGATTCGAACCACATATATCCAAAAAGCCCACTGGCCTGTTTACACGGTCAGTGGGCTTTTATTTTGGAAATACGTCTTCTGCATGAATGCAGATTCTGTGCGAGATAGAGTGAATAATAATCTGTTGTACAGAAGTAGGATTACATACATCTCTATACTTTTTATTATTTCATTTCCAAATAAAAAATAAACTTGTGGAATCCGGACATTTAGTCATTCAGCGGTACCATAGAGCGCTGGCGATTCTCGAATGTAGCAATCTGCTGCACGCCAAGATCGGTGAGTAGTGCTCTTGCTTCGTCCAAATGATCGCTCAGCTTCAGCGGATCATGCGCGTCCGAGCCGAGCGTAAGCGGGATACCCAGAGCGATAGCCTGCTCTACGATACGACGGGAAGGGAAGATTTCCTTGCACACTTTGGACAGACCGGAGGAGTTCAGCTCCATTACCATGTCCGCTTTTTTGACAGCTTGCAGAGCTGCATTTTCCAGTGCAATTCGTTCTTCTGCCTGCTCCGGCTCTGGAATGTAGCCAAATCGCTTGATGACATCCAGATGACCGGCAATATCATAAAAACCGGTGGCTGCGGCTTTTTGTACAGCCTCATAGTACTGACGGTACACATCCAGGATCTGCTTGCCCTCCCACTGATGCGTCTGGCGATGATCCGAGATATCCCACTCTCCCAGGAAATGTACAGAACCGATCACATAGTCAAAAGAATAACTGTCCAGTATCTTACCGATCACTTCTTCATACCCTTCGATATAATCGGCTTCCAGCCCTACCCGAATCGATATCTGATCCCGATATTTGTCTTTGAGCATGAGACACTCTTCCACATAGCGTGGCAGTTCATCCATAGGCATCGCCATTTCCGGATAATAGGTAGACGGGTCTACATGGATCAGCGGCAGATGATCGGATAATCCAAGCTGGGACAATCCTAGCTCTATCCCCCGCTGTACATATTCCTCCAGTTCACCAATAGCATGGCCACACCGGACGTGATGAGTATGATAGTCAATCAGCATCGCCGCTTCCTCCCTTCCATCCTATTAGTCTTTGCGTGGACGCTCATGACGACGATCCAGCTCGGCTAGTACATCATCCAGCGGTACCTTGCGTTCCTGCAGCAGCACGAGCAGGTGATAGATCAGATCGCTCACTTCATAGCGCAGCTCTTCGTTATCTCCGTTTTTGGCAGCGATAATTGTCTCGGCAGTCTCTTCGCCGACTTTTTTCAGAATCTTATCGATCCCTTTCTCGAACAGATACGTGGTATAGGCACCTTCCGGACGTTCACGCTCACGATCAGCGATCATCTGCTCCAGTTCAGCCAGAATAGCGAACCGGTCTTTGCCGGCCGCTGCTCCTGATGTATCGTTATTGGCATTGACTGTATTATTTTGAAAAGTTGGCTTATTGTCCACTGTATTCACCTCATTATAAAAGCAGCTTATTCTGCCTGTATGGCAGGCTGGTCCATTTGCTTCCACTAATAGCAGCAGCGTATCTCCATCACAATCGTAATACAGCGACTGGATACGCTGCGTATTGCCTGACGTACCGCCTTTGTGCCAGTATTCCTGGCGGGACCGGCTCCAGAACCAGGTCTCGCCGGAATCCAGGGAGCGGCGCAGCGATTCCGCATTCATGTAGGCCATCATCAGTACATTTTTGCTGGTAGCATCCTGTACGATAGTCGGTACGAGTCCGTGGCTATCCCATTTAATCGCAGTCGTCAGCTCCTCCAGAGAGAGCGACTGATGAATCATCTCCGATTGCAGCTGATCATTACTCAACGGATCTCCACTCCTTCAGCCTTCAATTCCGTTTTAAGCGCAGGAATCGAAATCTCTTTATAGTGGAAAATAGTCGCTGCGAGACCTGCATCGGCATTAGCCTGATCAAACACGTCGTAGAAATGCTCTGGCTTCCCGGCTCCACCGGATGCAATTACCGGAATATTCACCGCCTCGCAGACCGCTTTGGTCAGCGGCAAATCAAATCCATCCTTGGTTCCATCCGCATCCATGCTAGTGAGCAGAATTTCCCCGGCACCGCGCTGCTCGGCTTCACGAACCCACTCCAATGCTTTGATGCCGGTCGGCTTGCGGCCTCCGTGTGTGTATACTTCCCACTCGTTCCATTCGGGATTGAATTTGGCATCAACTGCTACAACGATACACTGGGCACCAAAGCGCTGCGCCCCTTCATTAATCAGCTGTGGATTCAGCACGGCTGCTGTGTTAATACCGATCTTGTCGGCGCCAGCGCGCAGGATTTTTTTCATATCCTCTACCGAGGAGATCCCCCCGCCGACTGTAAATGGAATCGAGATTTCTCCGGCTGTGCGGCGCACTACATCTACCATCGTCTCCCGACCTTCTACCGAAGCAGAGATATCCAGAAAGACCAGCTCATCCGCACCTTCGCGATCATATAGCGCAGCCAGCTCTACCGGATCACCAGCATCCCGCAGATTTACAAAATTCACACCTTTGACGACCCGTCCTTCTTTGACGTCCAGACATGGGATAATACGCTTTGCGAGCATGAGTTGCCCTCCTTTACCGGATCGTCTGCAGTGCCTGCTTCAGATCAATTTTGCCAGTATATATCGCTTTGCCCACGATCGCACCGCTAATTCCCTGCTCACGCCGCTCTGCCAGCTTCACCAGATCATCCAGCACCGTAACACCGCCGGAAGCAATCACCTGCTTGCCGGATGCCTGTGCAATCGCTGCTATTGCTTCAATATTCGGTCCCTGCATCATGCCATCACGAGAGATGTCGGTAAAAATAAATGTCTCTGCTCCTTTGGCAGCCAATTGGATAGCCAGCTCTTCGGCTTTTACTTCGGAGGTCTCCAGCCAGCCACGGGTTGCTACGTATCCATTACGTGCATCGATACCGATAGCGACCTGACTGCCATAAGTCGCCAGTACAGACTCTGTAAATTCACGATCCTCAATCGCTGCCGTGCCAATAATGACGCGACTGACACCCAGCTCGAGCAGCTTTTCTACATCCTGCAGTGTACGTAGTCCACCGCCTACCTGCACGGGTACCTGCACCTGACGGGCAATACGTCCAATCAGCTCATGATTGACCGGATGGCCGGCTTTGGCACCATCCAGATCCACCAAATGTACATACCCGGCTCCCTGCGCAGCAAAGTCTGCTGCAACAGCTGCCGGGTCTTCATTGTATACTGTTTCCTGATTATAATCGCCCTGGATCAGGCGCACACAACGGCCGCCGCGAATATCAATGGCCGGATAAATGGTAAAAGAAGACAATATGGTTCCCCCTCGTTCGATAGAATGAATATGATTACTGGCTCTCTGTACGGTTCATAACGATATCTGCCGGATGATCCAGTCTTTCACCAGTCGACAGGGCGAGAAAGTTGCGCAGCAGCAACCTGCCCAGCTCTCCGCTCTTTTCCGGATGAAATTGCATTCCGTATACATTATCCCGGCCTACAATGGCAGTCACCGGCTGTCCATAATCCGCTACAGCAATCAGATCCTCGGTGCGATCCGGCTGCACATGATAAGAATGGACAAAATACACATGTCCTTCGTACAAATCTCTCACTAGCGGATCTTCAGGACGCTGATACTCCAGCTTGTTCCAGCCCATATGAGGAATCTTGTAATCGCCCTCCTGGAAACGTACTACCCGGCCCGACAAAATATCCAGACCCCGATGAACGCCATATTCTTCGCCTTCACTGAACAGTAGCTGCATACCCAGACAGATGCCCAGCAGCGGCTTGCCGCTGTCAGCAACCTCCTGTACGATATGATCCATTCCACCTTCACGGATATGATTCATTGCATCGCCAAATGCACCTACGCCAGGCAGTATCACTCCCTCGGCTGCAAAGATCTCATCCTTATCGCCTGTGATGACATATTCATAGCCGAGCCGCTCAATTGCCTTGCTGACGCTGTGCAGATTGCCGATACCGTAATCTACAATCGCAATCGCCATCGGTTACAGCACTCCCTTCGTCGAAGGTACTCCTGTTACACGCGGATCAATAGAGGTTGCTTCATCAATAGCACGTCCCAGTGCCTTGAATACTGCTTCGATCATATGATGCGTATTCTGACCGTAATGTACGATCACATGCAGGGTAATACGTGCTTCCAGGGCCAATTTCCACAGAAATTCATGTACCAGCTCCACCTGGAAACTTCCCACCTGAGTAGAAGGATATTCAGCCCGATATTCAAAGTGAGGGCGGTTGCTCACATCGATTACCACCTGTGCCAGCGCTTCATCCATCGGCACAAATACACTTGCATACCGCTTGATACCACGCTTGTCTCCAAGCGCTTCACGCAACGTCTGACCCAGGCAGATCCCGATGTCTTCTACCGTATGATGATCATCAATCTCAATATCTCCCTGTGCTTTGAGCTTGAGATCAAAATGCCCATGCTTGGTGAACAGATCCAGCATATGATTCAGAAAAGGAACATCCGTCTCAATCTCGGCCTGTCCTGTTCCATCCACCTGAAAAGCCAACTGGATATTGGTCTCGTTCGTTTTGCGGCTCACTTCTGCCTGGCGTGTACTTTGATTCTCGGTTGACATATGAATTCTCCCCCTGGTCTCCTGCTATTTTATATATGCAATGCTATCCAAGACAGACGATACACTCCTGTCTCAGCTTCCTTCCTGTTCCAGCCGTACCTGAATCGCACGTGCATGACCTTCCAATCCTTCATGACGGGCGAGCTCCATAATGATATTACCATTCGTCAGCAGCGCTTCCTTGCTGTAATAGATCATACTCGACTTTTTGATAAAATCGTCCACATCTACCGGTGAAGAGAAGCGCGCTGTACCATTGGTCGGAATAATATGATTCGGTCCGGCAAAGTAATCCCCTACTGGCTCCGAACTGTAATTACCAAGGAAAATCGCTCCTGCATTTTCGATCATGCCCAGTACATTCATCGGCTGATCGACCATAATCTCCAGATGCTCCGGTGCCAGTCGGTTTACGATACGGACACCTTCTGCAATATCTTGTGTGACGATAATGGCGCCATAATTGCGAATTGAAGCAGTCGCAATCTCCTTGCGCGGCAGACTTTCCAGCTGTCGTTCCACTTCGGCTGCGACTGCATCGGCGATTTCCCGGGAAGACGTCACCAGAATCGCAGATGCCATCTCATCATGCTCGGCCTGAGACAATAGATCCGCTGCTATATAGACCGGATTTGCCAGATGATCAGCCAGTACAACGATTTCACTCGGACCGGCGATACTGTCGATATCGACTACACCGTATACTTCCCGCTTGGCGAGAGCTACATAGATATTACCCGGACCGCATATTTTATCGACCGGATCGATGCTGTCTGTGCCATACGCCAGTGCTGCTATGGCTTGTGCGCCACCGATACGGTAAATCTCCGTTACACCTGCTTCGGCTGCTGTGACCAGAATATACGGATCGATGCCTTCGGTTCCGCCTGTTGCCGGTGGTGTCACCATCACAATCTGCGGTACACCGGCTACCTGCGCAGGAATCACATTCATCAGTACCGAGGAAGGGTATGCGGCTTTTCCACCAGGCACATATACGCCGACTCGCTGCAGTGGACAAATAATCTGACCGAGCAGACTGCCATCAGGCTGCAGATCCATCCAGGAATTACGCTTTTGCTTCTGGTGAAACTGACGGATATTGTCCGCCGCCAGTGTAATGGCTGTAATAAAAGAAGGTTCTACCTGCGCGTAGGCAGCCTGTAGTTCTTCTTCCGTCACTCGCAGCTGGTCCGCTGCCAGCTCTACCCGATCAAACTGCGCAGTATATTGCAGCAGAGCTGTATCTCCCTCCTGCTTCACACGCTGTACAATCTGTTGTACCACAGCATTCTGCTCCGGTGAACCATAGTCCACTTCACGCCGCAAATCAAATTCCTGTGCAGATACTATTCTCACAATACATTCCCCCTTGCTTCATACCTTGCTATGTCTGCGGGTACCCAATCAGGATCACCCGGTCTATTGTCTACTATCTGATTTCCTAGGTCTCATTTGCTGTCGATGGCTGAATGACCTTTTGCAGCTGATCACACAGCTGCTGGATTTCTTCACTCTTCATCCGGTAGCTCACCCGGTTGGCAATCAATCGACTGGTGATACCGAATAGTTCCTCCATCTCGACCAGTCCATTTTCCCGTAGTGTCTGTCCGGTCTCTACCATATCGACGATACGATCAGCCAGTCCGATCATAGGCGCCAGTTCAATCGATCCATTCAGCTTGATCACTTCAACCTGCTGTCCGCGTTCACGGAAATACTGGGAAGCTACATTCGGATACTTGGTCGCTACACGTTGCTGAATACCCGGCTGCCAATCCGGCAGAGCAATTACAGACATGCGGCAGCGGGCGATTCCAAGATCGAGCAGTTCATATACATCGCGGTTTTCTTCCATCAGTACATCCTTGCCGACAATGCCAATATCCGCTACTCCATGCTCGACATAGATCGGTACATCAACTGGTTTGGCTAGAATGAACTCCATTTTTGCTTCTGGCAGCTCTACAATTAGCTTGCGCGATTCATCCACATCGGTTGGAATTGGAATACCCGCCTGCAAGAACAGCTCGGCTGCTTTTTTATAAATACGCCCTTTGGGCATCGCTACTTTCAGAATCTGACTCATAGGGTATACATCTCCCTGTTCTAATTTGCAGTTCTTGATTCGTGTTATTGGCTAATCGCCGGGCTGCCACTTTTAAAATGAACAATCTCTCCATAACCATCCGAAGAAAGATTATCATTTGTCGCTTCTGCAGCATACTCGGTAACTACCATTTTCCCCTGCTGCCGCAGACTCGCTGCATGGGCAAAAGCTTCACGCCGGCTGGCTGCATCGTAAGTAACCATAATTGGTTTTTCCGGTTGTGGTACAGGTAGTTGCACTCCATCCAGAATTCGATTTGTTTTAAGTGCAAATCCGGTTGCTACCACAGAACGTCCAAACTGTGCCAGCAGATTATCATAGCGGCCGCCGCTGCAGATTGGTGATCCCAGCTCCGCTGCATAACCTTCAAACACCATTCCTGTGTAATAAGAGAAGTTGCCGATCATGGTCAGATCAATCATCACGTATTTCGAGATATCGTACGCTTCCAGCACTTCCCATACCTTGCACAGGTGACGAATCGAAGCGGATGCCTGTTCATTATTGCTGATTTCCAGAGCCTGCTCGCAGATCTCTGCGGCTCCCCGTAGCCGTAGCAGCCCTTCCAGCTCACTACGCTGCGCGTTAGACAGGTTAAAGGCAGATAATTGTTCCCGGAAGCCTACAAAATCACGGTTTAGCAGTCGATCCTTGAGCGCCTCCTGCTCACGCACTTTGCCTGGCAATGCTTCTTCCAGAAGTCCGCTCAAGAAGCCTACATGACCGAGCGATATTTTAAAATTCTGCACCCCTGCCGCCTGCAGACAAGCAATGGCGAGAGCAATCACTTCCGCATCTCCTTCAGGAGAATCCACACCTACCAGCTCGGCTCCCGTCTGGAAAAATTCAGCTTCCCGTCCGGCTTCTTCTTCAATAGAGCGAAATACATTCGCATGATAGGCCAACCGGATCGGCAACGGCTCTTCTTTGAGGAGGGAGCCCATTACACGCGCGATCGGTGTTGTCATATCCGAGCGCAGCACCATCGTTGTACCACGGTTATTTAGCATTTTATATAGTTTACGGTCGGAGGTCGAGCTGGCGACTCCTACGGTATCGTAATATTCAAGTGTTGGCGTAATGATCTGGCGATAGCCCCACTGGGACATAGACTGAAGCACATTTTCTTCAATGTACCGCAGCTTGGACACGACATGCGGTAGATAATCACGCACACCTGTCGGTTTTTCGAATCCTTTTGGCTTGGACAAAACAGTCACCCCTGATCACACAATATTTTATCACATTAAAGTGGTACTTTGCTAATAAAGTAAAGGATATTTGATATATTACCACACCGTAACTGTACAGTCAATTGACATCCATTTCTCGATATAGCTTCTATAGTGCTTCCTTTGTGCTTTTATATCTGCCTCTTTATCTACTCAATTTACATACTATATTTTCAGGCAGCAGATGCTCTTCATCCAACTACTTCATAGGCACTTCTAATCGTCTATAGCCTTTTCGATTGCTCTCTATCCCAATTACCCACTGGGCAGTCATTCTCCTTCTTATTTCCCGGAAAATAAAATCCGGAGGCTATTCGCTATCCTTCTATCCATTACGCTTATTTTTAGCTATACAAAAAGGCCACCTGCATTAGAGGTGACCTTTTAGATTTATTGATACAAGCTATTGCCTGCGCTATTCCTATTATGGACTGGTTCGCTGAACCGCATCCGTTTTACGTGTGCGTTTGGTGTTATCCTTATTATCGCGTTTCTTTTTGGATAAAGAAGCCGGAACACTTCCGAGTAGTACCCATGAGAAGGGAACCCGTCTAAACATAATCTGTACAATAATGGACGAGACCACCAAAGCAAAGATCAGACCTCCATAGATCCAGCAGAAATACGTAATCGTGCTCATCGAGAACTGATCCTGCGTCTCCCGGTAAAAGGCAAGCAGGAACGGATGAACCAGATACACAGCAAAGGATATCTCTCCCAGACGACGCAGAATCGCCAGCAACCATGCCGGTGCACGTCGATGCAGGATAAATGCGCTGTGGAACAATACCAGAGAAGACAACATCGTGTAGATATTCCACATGAATTCATACCAGAGCGAATCCAGCCATTCATTGGTCAGACGGGCATCATACCAGATCTGCACATAGATCAGACCGGTGATCAGCCAACTGGCCCAGAGCACAATTGTGCTGATCTTCTGGATACGCCGCATCTCGCTCCATTTGCTCATTACCCAGGAACGGAAAGGCTTGAAGTAAATCGCTACAAATGCCCCCATCAGGTAGTACGCAAAATACGATAGAGCAATACTTCCTTTACTCGCATAATGCAGATCATATTTGTTCCATAATACCCAGCCCCATTGAATCGCCAGACCAATTGGCAGCGCCCAGCGTGCGATCCAGCGCTGACTTTTGAGTAGTGCCAGCATCAGCGGGAAGAGAATATAGAACTGCACACTGATAAATACAAAGTACAGATGAGTCCAGGCCGAGCCATGGAAAATGGCATGAACATAGTCACCCAGCAATACGCCGATCGGTTCATCAAATCGATCATTATTATTGAGCTTGTACAGGAAATACAGCGCCGAGATCAAAATATACGGCAGCAGAATGTACAGCATCCGCTTTTTATAAAAGCTGCCAATCAATTTACCGGTCAGCGGACGATCATAATAATTATAAAACAGTACAAAGCTGCTCAGGAAAATAAACGAAGGTGTACCGTACTTGAAAAACAGATTCAAAAAATTAAATACATAATACAGCGAGGTGTTGACGGCTTCTATCGTCGCATTGGACGTAGAATGCACATGCAGCACACCTATAATGGCAATAGCCCGAAAGAAATCAAGCTGTGGCAGCCGCTCTTTCTTGATTGGATTCAATGTTAAAGCATCTCCTTACAATTGAAATGGTACAACAGGTTATCGACTTTACTATTCCCGGGCTTGTCCATTCGCCCCATAAAGCCGCCATGTCTGCACCATTCTCATTCTCACATCCAGAATGTTATATACCGCTATCCAGTACTCATTCTGAACCTTTTTACTGCTCTGTTTGGTGGTCCGGAGAGGGATCCGTTAATATTACTTCATTAACATTGCCCAATATTTCCGGATTTTTCCGTGATAGTACACGCAAAGGATTACCACCGACAAAGGTACCGGCAGCTACATCTTTATGTACTACTGAACCTGCCGCCACAATAGCTCCATCTCCAATCGTGACTCCCGGCAGGATGGTACTGTTAGCGCCGATCATAACTTCATCGCCAATCACTACATCACCCAGACGGTATTCACGGATCAGATATTCATGGGCAAGAATCGTTGTATTATAGCCAATAACGGTATTTTTGCCGATCTTGATGCGCTCGGGGAAAAATACATCGACCATGACCATTAATCCAAACGCAGTATCCTGTCCCACTTCCATTCGGAGCAGATGACGATAAATCCAGTTTTTCATTTCCAGAATCGGACAGTATCTCGATATCTGTATAAAAACAAAATTGCGAACCCCTTTCCAGGGGCTCACTGTTTTATAAATTTGACGCAGCGCATTCCGATTGCCTTCCACGGGATAACGCTCCACTTTTCTCATCGGTCGACCGGATCCCCGAGTACCAGTTCATACAGATCACTCATGGTATGCAGAATATACGTCGGGTGATACTTGGACAACTCTGCTTCTCCTTTGAGTGACCAGGCAACAGCTGCCGAGCGTACACCCGCAGCTGCTGCTGCCTGCAGATCAGCCGGGCTGTCACCGACCATCAGCGCGTGCTCAGGCGATGAGTTCAATGCTGCCAGCGCTCTTTGTACAGGTTGTGCATCCGGCTTGGGACGCTCTACATCATCCAGCGTAATAATCACATCCATGTACTGGGCCATTTCGAACAGTTCCAGTACACGGGTTGTAGTCGCGCGGATTTTAGTGGTTACTACGCCCAACTTGAATCCTTCTGCTTTGAGTCGTGCCAGCACTTCATTCACTTCCGGGAATGGAGCTACCATATCATCATGGTGCAGCGAGCTGTATTCGCGATAAGCAGCTACCAGCGCCGTCACATCCTCCAGACCGGAGAAAGTACGCAGCTGCTGTTCCAGTGTCAAACCCATATGGGGAATGATTTGTTCCCTGGTGAGCGCTGCAGCAGGCTGCTGACTCATGATATGAAGGAATGAAGAGATAATCAGCTCATTCGTATTTACAATCGTACCATCCAGATCAAATAATATCGTATCTATCATGTTTGATTACTCCTTACGTTCAGGGTGCAGCTTTTCATGAGTATCCGACTCTGCTGTTTTAGAAGTGCCTGCAGCAGTCGGATGCTCTGTATGATGATTATCCGGTACAGGATCATGATGAGCTACTTTGGTCGACAGAATCGGATCGCTATAATGTTCTTTCGACCAGCCAGCACGGCGACGGACAATAATAATAATGATCGCAGCCACGATCAGCACAAGAGACAACAGCTGGGAGACGCGAATATTGCCATATCCCGGTTCAATAGCGCCTTGCTCAAATCCAAACCAGGTCATTGGTGTCCATAGACTATTCACGAATGAAGCCAGCCAGACCGGACCATCAAAGGTAAGACTGTCGGTACGCAGTGCTTCGATAAAGAAACGACCAATACCATACCAGATAAAGTAGTACATAAAGATTTCACCGGCACGAACAAAATGACGGCGGCGCAGCACAAAGATCAGCAGAATGCCTACCAAGTTCCATAAGGACTCGTACAGGAACGTTGGATGATGGAATACACCATTTACATTCATCTGATTAACAATGTAATCCGGCAAATGCAGATTACTGCGCAGGAAGGACTCATCGACAGGTCCGCCGTAAGCTTCCTGGTTTACAAAGTTCCCCCAACGGCCGATCAGCTGACCTGCCAGCAAACCCGGTGCACAAATATCAGCAATCCGCCAGAAATTGTAGCCTTTATAACGTGTATAGATCACGCCACAGAGAATAGCACCGATCAGTGCACCATAAATCGCAATACCGCCATTCCAGATTTTGAATACATCTACAAAGTTATCTTTGTAATCCGGCCAGCGAAAAGCAACATAATAGATTCGCGCAGCGATAATGGCGGACGGTACTCCGAACAATACCAGATCCATGAAAAATTCTTGCGGAATCCCGAACCGGTTTCCCTCCCGTAGCGCCAGTACCAGACCCACCAGTGCACCGAGGCCCAGGATCAGACCGTACCAGTGCACCTCCAGTGGCCCGATTGCAAAAGCAATCGGATTAATTAAAGCTGTCCCCATGCATACCCTCTCCTTAATCCAGTTCGTCGAGATCTTCGGCGATCGTCTCGGTCAATTTGTGCGTGAATTGGAGAGCTGCATTGTACCCCATACGCTTCAGGCGGAAGTTCATTGCCGCCACTTCAATGATAACAGCCAAGTTACGGCCGGGACGTACAGGGATGGTAACGAGTGGTACATCGGTATCGATGATTTGCGTCGTTTCTTCATCCAGACCGATACGGTCGTACTGCTTGTCCTGCTGCCATGCTTCCAGACGTACTACCAGCGTAATACGTTTATTGTTGCGAATCGCACCTGCGCCAAACAGAGTCATCACGTTGATAATACCGACTCCGCGGATTTCCAGCAGATGGCGGATCAGTTCTGGTGCTGTACCATGCAGCTGATTATCCGACGTCTGACGGATTTCTACCGCGTCATCCGCGATCAGGCGGTGTCCGCGCTTGACCAGTTCCAGCGCTGTTTCACTTTTACCGATACCGCTGCTGCCGGTAATCAGCATACCTACACCGTATACGTCTACGAGTACACCGTGAATCGTTGCTGTAGGTGCGAGCTTTTTCTCCAGGAAGTTGGTAATCCGGCTGTGCAGGATTGTTGTAGACAAATTGCTGCGCAGTACAGGCAGATTATGGGCATCACTGGCTTCGATCAGTTCCTCGGGTACTTCGAGACCACGTGTAACAATAATACATGGTGTATCTTCATTACATAGCTTGCCCATACGCTCTGCTTTTTCTTCATGGGTGAGCATTTTGAAAAAAGCGAGTTCTGTTCTTCCCAGAATTTGTACACGCTCTGTAGGATAGTATTCAAAATATCCTGCCATTTCCAAACCGGGCCGGTTCAGATCATCTACGATAATGTTTCGTTTTAAGCCCTGTCCCCCGGATACAACCTCAAATTGGAACATCTGCACTAATTCCGAAACCTTCACATGTTTAGCCATACTGTTCTTCCTTTCCCTGAGTGGATCCCTTGTCTCGTATTTGATTATGACCATAAATCGGAGTACATATTATTCCCAATGTACCAATGGTAATGGAAAACGGTACTGAAATCAATTATATCAGCAGATTAACCGCTTTATTGTGGTCATATATCATCACTCAGAACAAAGGCTCTCATGGCAGTCAGAACATATGCACTTCTCACTTCTCACTTCTCACTTCTCACTTCTCACTTCTCACTTCTCACTTCTCACTTCTCACTTCTCACTTCTCACTTCTCACTTCTCACTTCTCATTAAGTGTATCTCTTCATTATGAACAGTCTATGATGAAATCCTGTTTTTAAATCATTTTATGTATAATTACATAATGTCGTATAACCATCTGAACCCAGCCTGTATAAAACCCATTAAAAAAACAACTATCTTTTGGAACACCTACACCTACACCTACACCTACACCTACACCTACACCTACACCTACACAAATTATGCTGCGGGCTAACAAGCAATTGCAACAAAAAAGCTTACCGTACCCTTATATTAACAGGCACGATAAGCTTTTATCGTATTGATCATCAATCTGCTTGCTGTTCACTGATGATCAGATTCATTTACATTATATTCAACCGGGTTACTGTATACAATTATACAGTTGCTGGCTCCGTGTAGAACAGGTTATCTTCGGATTGCGGATCGAAGAGATGTGCTTTGTTCATATCAATTGCCATCGTTACGGTTGCATTGTCACGTGTAGTGGAACGTCCGTCTACACGAGCGATAACTGTATCGGAGCTGATACCGCCCAGGTACAACAGTGTTTCGTGACCCAGGTTCTCGGATACATCTACTTTTGCAGTAAATACGGTATTCGGTGAAGCTTCCAGGAATACTGGCTCTTCGTGAATATCTTCTGGACGAACACCCAGAATTACTTCTTTACCTACATAACCTTGCTCTTTCATTACCTGTGCTTTACCACCTGGCAAGCTCAGTTCCAGACCGGATGCGGAGAAAGTAGTTGTTCCGTTTTTCTCGGACAGTGTACCACGGATAAAGTTCATTGTAGGAGATCCGATAAATCCGGCTACGAACATGTTGCGCGGATGGTTATACAGCTCTTCTGGAGAAGCAGCCTGCTGAATGATACCTTCTTTCATAACGACGATGCGATCGCCCATGGTCATGGCTTCGATCTGATCATGCGTTACATAGATAACAGTCGTTTGCAGACGTTTTGCCAGTTTTGTGATTTCCGCACGCATCTGACCACGCAGTTTAGCATCCAAGTTGGACAGCGGCTCATCCATCAGGAAGACTTGTGGATCACGGACAATCGCACGTCCCAGTGCGACACGCTGACGCTGACCACCGGAAAGCGCTTTTGGTTTACGCTCCAGCAAATGCTCGATATCCAGGATTTTCGCTGCTTCACGAACACGTCTGTCGATTTCTTCTTTTTTCACTTTACGCAGTTTCAGACCAAATGCCATATTGGAGTATACATCCATATGAGGGTACAGGGCGTAAGATTGGAATACCATCGCGATATCGCGATCTTTTGGAGCTACATCGTTAACTACACGGTCTCCGATGTACAGTTTACCTTCAGAGATTTCTTCCAGACCTGCAATCATACGCAGCGTCGTAGATTTACCACAACCGGAAGGACCAACTAGTACCAGAAACTCTTTATCTTTAATATCCAGATTAACGTCAACTACTGTAGCTTTATCGGAACCCGGGTATTTTTTGAAAATATGCTCTAAACGTACGCCTGCCATAATAAAAAACCTCCCTGAATATAGATGTAGTTTTTTTGAATCTTGCCTCATACCGACTTCTTATCAAAGTCAGATGAATAATTGCGAAGCTTTTCATTATTAAGTCTTTAATCCTTGGTAAAAGAAATGATCCGCTTCATCTGTAAACGCTTACCAAATTGATTCTATTCTTGATTGTATTGGAGCTGATCTGTAGGCTATCTACCGATCATACACTCTATAACAACTGTCATAGATCAAATTCGGTCCCCTTTTCATTTGCAGTATGTATAATCACTGTTATGCAGCAGAAAGGATGGGAGCAAGTACAGGATAAAGAGCAAATCATCCAACCGGCTAGCTATCCATTCATTTTACGAATGTTTGAAACCGGTTTCTTTATCTGTTTCTATCTTACTCCAAACCTCTCTTCCACTCCATCCACAAACTATACAAAAAAAAATCTAACTTTTTGTCACTTTATACAAAAGCAGTGTCAAACGCATCAATACAGCATCTTCAAACCGCCGTACATCCAGCTGCGTCTCCTGCTTAATCTTGTCGAGTCGATATAATAGTGTATTACGATGAATATAAAGCTGCTTGGCTGTTTCACTGACATTACAATCCATTTTGAAGAAAGTCTCCAGTGTACTTACCGTTTCTTCGTCTCCAAACAGATGCGAGTGGTCTTCCGCCGAATCCACAAACCGTTGTCTTTCTTCTACAGGTATACGGTATAGCAGACTTTCAAGACGCATTTCCCAGGGAAGATGAATATGATCAGATACGTGGAATAATTTACCCAGATGAATCGTCTCTCTTAACTGGGCTACCGTCTGTACCAGCCTATCTGCTGGTATCAATGGACGTGCCACACTAATATGGAAGACTCCGACCCATTCACTCGCTACAAGTTCATGCAGACCGAGTGCAAAAGCGGTTAGTACATCCTCTTCAGTATCCTCCTGCTCACTATATATTTCTCGTCCGGGAGCAGAAGAATCATTCTGCTCTTCATCTTCGAGCAGATTGTGATTCGCCAGAATAAGCCATTCATTATCGTGGAGCGGAATAAGCAGCAATTCTCTATCGAAGTAACTGGATAACAACTTTTCCAAATCCTTGAGCTGCAGATTACCGGTCTGCAAACTATCTACTATCAGCAGAAAAGGAATCATCGAAATATTCAGACGCTGACGTAGCACAGTCTCATCAGGTATAGCCTCTGCAGGATTGCGGCTGCTCAACTGGCGAACAATCCATTGTCCCAATTCTCGTGCAGCCAGTTCGGATTCGTCTGCAGCATTAACTGGCTGCTCTAACTCCAATCCGATCACAGAAGGAAGCAGAAGCTTTAACAGTTGATATACCTGATCTATCCTTTTTTCTTCTGATAGATGTGCTACACCTCTATGATCCTGATGTGCTTTTAAACTATTAAAATTTTCGATTTGCTGACTCTCTGCTTCATCTATTTTCTGTCTTATGACGAAGGTGTCTGTGTCTGTGTCTGTGTCTGTGTCTGTGTCTGTGTCTGTGTCTGTGTCTGTGTCTGTGTCTGTGTCTGTGTCATCAAACGATACAGCTCTAAATGGTGCATCGGAAAATATAATTTCCCAAACAGTAACTTTCTTCTCCTGCATAACTATAGGAATTAGATAAGAATTAGACTGTATATTCTCCACATGTAATGTATCTGATGACTTATGCTTTACTTTTGGAGCTTTTCTATTTTTCCATTGCTCTATTGTCCACTGATGTTCAGCAATAGAACATCCAATAATGTGCTCAATTTGTTGCTTTAGACTGATCAGATTCATAATTATATTCCTTCTCCATTCTTCCTTACAATCCATCTAGCAAGGGCATAAGAATATAAAACATTCGTAGGGATATTCTTTCCAAAATTCCACTATTGCTTTTATTATTGCTGAATTTCATTATTCAGTAACTTTATTTTATCCTATTTACCAGGCAAAGTATAAATATAACGCACTGTACTCCAATAAACTGATCATTTAATAGATTCATTATTAAAAAGCATACAAAAAAAGCACCCTGCTTTTCAGCAAGATGCTTTTATATGATGAGCCATGAAGGACTCGAACCTTCGACACCCTGATTAAAAGTCAGGTGCTCTACCAACTGAGCTAATGGCTCGTAATAAAACTGGTGGAGGCTGATGGATTCGAACCACCGAACTCGGAGAGAACAGATTTACAGTCTGCTGCGTTTGGCCACTTCGCTAAGCCTCCACAAAATAAAGGTGGCTCGGGACGGAATCGAACCGCCGACACGAGGATTTTCAGTCCTCTGCTCTACCGACTGAGCTACCGAGCCATACTGATATTTAATTAAAAAATGGCGGAACCGACGGGA
>NZ_AOIG01000025.1:0-115590 GCF_000346635.1 Paenibacillus shenyangensis | reverse complement strand
CATCTTGTAGGGTACAGTTTACTGGTCGGGCTGCTCTTTTTTTGCCTTTTTAGGCATTCATATTCAATATTAGAAGCGGGTGACCTGCATACTCCGCGCAGGTTCAATAGCGCTTAGTCGTTATTTTTGGAGCGTGCCTGTCCGCCTTTGCGGCCTGCTTCCTCGCGGCTCATGCCGTCCGAATTGCTGCGCGCTTTGCCGCCTTCGCTGCCAATTTCCTGATAGAACTCTTTATCATGGGAATTGGAAGTGGATTGACCACCTTTTTGGCCGATTTCCTGGTAGAATGCTTTGCCGTGGGAATCAGATGTCGATTCGCCGCCTTTTTGACCGATCTCCTGATAAAATTCTTTGTCGTGATTTTTAGAAGTGGCTTTTCCACCCAGACGACCTGCTTCTTCTCTACTCATTTTGCCGTTGTTGTTAGTGCTGTTGTTGTTTGCCATTTTCTACTCACTCCTCTGAATTTTCTAGTTGTATGTGTGCTGTTATGATCAGCGCCACGGTATTGTATTACCCGTCCGAAAATAGAATAAACACCCCAATTCTCCCAGAACAGTCAGTGCTAAATCACTGCCTTGCTTCATATTGTTCCTCGCCAAATCGCTTGATCCCCATCATGACAGTACTTCTCCCATTTTGCCAAACAGATGATCCGGCAGGTTATTTTTTGTTGATTTTTTTGGGGATTATTATAAATCCACTGACGGTGAAGGGAACCAGATATGCCGCAGATCGACCCATCCCTGACTGTTAAACGTAATCCCGCGTACCGTAGGCAAATACGCGGTTTGAACAGGTTTCTCATACAGTACATATAGCTGGTGATCCGCAGCGAGCCGCTCCCAGATCTGCTGGAACAGCGTATCTCGCAGCCGGGAATCAGACTGGCGACGAATATTGATCAGGGCATGCTCAATATCGATTCGTGTATGGGTATCCAGATGCTGAGACAGGGTCAGATACAGATCATAGAGACGCAGCTGCTCATCCTGATCACGGGTCAGCGAGAATACGATCAGATCAGACTCCATTCGCAGCGGGCCCTGAAACTGCTCGATCGGCAGAGAAACGACTTCACAGTCGTAATGCTGCTGCAGTGTCTCGGCAATCTCGCGCGCATCCCGGCGGTATTGCGGAATCGTCAGAATCCGTAGCGGTGTAAGGGTGTGTTCGGTATCTGCTGCAGACGTCGGTATGGCGTTTTCTGTGATTACACCCTGCAAGCAGTTGCAGATATGGGCGCGAATATGAGGGTCACGCAGCGGGCCTTCCTTTTGCGTATTGAACGTGATGAACTTGCGTACCGATACCGGCGAAGGCAGCTGACTCCAGGAATGGTCATCCGGCACGGAAGGATTGGGGATCAGGTGAAAAGGAGAGACCGGATCGGCCGGATCAGCCCGGTTCCCGCTAACCGACCATGGAATATGAATAATCTCTACCCGGTCCAGATGGGCGCGTCCCTGAAAATAAGGCTTGAACACTTCCAGTACGCAGCGCTCTTCACTCTGCTCCACCATCCGAAAAGGACCGGTACCACTCGGCTTGAGACCAAATTCCTGCTCATTGCGCCGATTCAATCCCCTTGGCACAATCGCGGCCCGGCTGGTACACAAAAAAGGCAAAAACAGCTCGCTTGGTTCCTGCAGCTGAATATGAACGGTGGTGGAATTCAGCGCACGTACCGACTGAATCTGCTTGAATACAAACCGGTACAGCGCCCGGCGTGAAGTACGAATCAGCCGCTCAAAAGTATACACAACATCCTCGGCAGTCAGAATCTGTCCATGGTGGAATAGCACATCCTTGCGCAGATAAAAAGTCCACCCTGTCCGCTGCTCGTCGATCTCCCAGGCATGCGCCAGGTGCGGAGTGATGAGGCCATCTGCACCTGATTTGCGAACCAATCCGTCGAAAATATGGCTGGATACAAACGATTCGGCTAACAGATTCATATAAAGCGGATCTACCGTATGGATGCGCTGTCGGATCGGCAGCCGCAGCTGGTCAATCTGCCGGTCACGCTGAATCTCCGAATGCGGGCCAAAATAGCTAAGCAGCCAGTCCTGTAGCTGTTCCTCCACAACCGGCGACCGTGCGTGCAGACGGATCTGCTCCATGCTGTCCCGGATATCCCGGCGCTCAATCGTATGCATCATCGACTCCATGGCGATCTGCTCGGGAGACGCGATGAAAGTGAGCTGTGAGCGACGTCCCCGTCCCCGTTGGGACTGCCAGCCAATCCAGCCCTGCTCGCTCATGCGAGTAATAATATTCAGTGCATTTCGGTGTGTACATTCCAGTACTTCTGCCAATTCATCCAGTGTGACATTCTGCTCGTTCTGTGCTCCATACTGGGAGTGCAGCAGCAGGAATTGCCGATGTAATTTCATGTTATTCCTCCCTTTGTTCCAGTAGGAACCTTTTTATAATCCTGTATATTTATGCTTTTTCAGTAGTGCTTATCCACATGACGCTAAGAGGCAATCCGTTTTCTCCAATGCTATTTCTGATGGGATTGTCTCCAAATAAAATAGGAAATTTTCCAGTTTATTTCTTCTATTTATTTTCTTATTTTATCATCTACAATAAAAATAACCACAAACCCAACTCCTGATCGAAAGCAAAATTATAGTTGAGCATAACCAAACTACCAGTAAATACAAGAATCCAACTGGAGGAGAGAGCATTGTACGAGAAGTTGATTGTAGTACCCCAGCGGGGATGGATTGCACTAATCAGTGCTTTTGTTCTGGCGGTCATTCATCAATATTTGTTTTATGGACACGACTTTGGCATTTCTTATCCGGTCTTTGTCATTTTGTTTTATCTCTATATGTATACGTATGCGGGTGACCGGCTGCGGCAGGGATCATGGTTCAGCAGACTGGTCATGGTCATTATTTTACTGCTATCCTGTACGTACGGATTATTCGGAAATGAGTTTTTTCGGGTGCTGAATGGTCTGTTTATCCCGTGTCTGATTTTTCTGCATCTGGCGTATATGCTGAGCCGCAGACGGCTGGACTGGAATCAGCCGGCGCTGATCATCGATGCACTGGATCACCTGATTCCACAGACGTTCCGTCATTTTATTACTCCGTTTGCCATGTTAAAAAATAAAGCGTCCCAGCGGATGCAGGAAGGTCAGCGTACGATATTCCGCAAAATCATGCTGGGTGTGCTGACAGCCCTGCCGCTGCTATTCATTATTATTGCGCTCCTAACGTCTGCAGATCGCATGTTTAACGAGCTGCTGGGCACCATGCCGCGCTGGATTATGAATCTGTCGCCTGGCGAGGGCACATTCCGGCTGGTCTGGGTAGTGATCATGGGCTTTATCCTGTTTGGTTACCTATGGGGATTTGTGAAGCCCTTCATCTATACCCCGCCTGTCTGGCAAGCGCCGCCGGGGACGGATTCTGCCACTCCGCCGCAAGGCATGAATTCAACAGAGCAGCATAGTATAAATGCTTCAATGCCTCATCCTGCTGCGCTGCCTGTACAGACTGCCAACCCGGTACGGATCGATCCGATTATTCTCGGAACGGTGCTGGTGCTGATCAATATCGTGTATGTGCTGTTTGTTTTCCTGCAGTTCTCCTACTTGTTCGGAGCGCCGCAGGGCAATTTGCCGGATGGCAGTACGTATGCCGAATATGCACGTAGTGGATTTGCAGAGCTGGTGCTGGTGACTGCGCTGAACTTTGTGATTATGCTATGCGGACTGCTCTATGCCGGTCCTGCGGGAAAAGGACTGCAGCGTCTGAACAATGGACTGCTGTATGTACTCGTATTATGTTCCGGCGTGATGTTATATTCGGCGTTTACCCGTCTTCTGTTATATGAGCAGGCGTATGGTTATACGACGATCCGCTTTCTCGTGCATGCTTTTATGATATTTCTTGGCGTCCTGCTGATTGTGGCGGGACTGCGGATACATTTTCGTCGTCTGCCGCTGGCGCGCTGTTATATTATTCTGGCACTGGTTGCCTACGTTCTGGTCAATTATGCCGGTATGGACCGCCAGATCGCGAGCCGTAATATGGAGCGTTATGAACAGACCGGGCAGCTGGATATGGATTACCTGATCGGATTGTCCGCCGATGCGGTACCGTCATTGTTGAAATTCAGCCGTGAGCATGAAGTGCCGGGTCTGGGAGCGGGTCTGCACGAGCGTTGGGCTTATCTGTTCACAGAAGACAGAGGATGGCAGCCGATCAATCTGAGCGACTATCTGGCGATCCGGGCACTGCGTCAGGATAACCACCATTAATGGAGTCTACGGATAACCCTAATTGGATAACCATATTTCGAAGACATCATAACCAGAACAGGAAAGGGGAATGAACACATGTTTACGTTACAGGCAATGATTCGCTGGAACAGTGACCCGGCTGATCTGCTGGTAGGAGAATGGCTGCAGCAACTGAGTGATCTACAGGAAGATTGTCCACCGCAGTTTGAGTCGGAGGAAGATACTGTCGAAGGTCTGGAGATTCGTATTGTCAGTAAGATCCCCGATTCATGGAATACGTATGGACAAGTACGGATTCCCGCATCTATGGTACCCGAATCCGGCCTGCAACCAGGAGATGTATTTACGCTGTGGGATCATGGAGATCTCGGAGAAATTGTACTGCTGGAAGGGCCTCGTTTTCCATTAAGCCCGTACCGGTATCTGCAGGACCGGACTATGGAGCACGGTAATGAATGGGACAGCTGGCAGTCTTACAGGGATGTACAGCTGTATTAACATCTGTCATTTTTCAGTATGGGAGCGATATTATAGTAGATCGCCAATTTCTGTTCGCCCAGAGAATATGATTTATATGTACAAAGCAAAAGCACACCGTTTCGATAGCGGTGTGCTTTTGCTTTGTACATATATAACTGAAGTGACAGGCGATTTAACTTAAGTGAACCAGTTTTATTTACGACCGCATATTTAGCATTCTCGGCTTACGATTGACCAGGTAAATGCTGATACCGATCAGTACCAGACCGAGCAGCAGGAACCAGGTAAACGGCTCATGCAGAACCAGGGTACCGATAAATACCGACAACAGCGGTACGAGGAAGGTATAGGAAGCGACTTTGCTCGCATCTCCGGCACCGACCAGAGTAAAGTAGATAATCCACGACAGGGCAATTCCGAAAATAATGCCAAAGATCAGTCCGATCAGATAAGGCGCATTCCATGTAATAGCGGCCCAGCTCTCCGTCGCCGAGCCGGAGGCTGTAAGCACCAGTCCGCCCAGTGTACACTGAAAAGCAACCATCCACAGCGCATCGACTTTTTGATTGGCCTTTTTGATATAGACGGTACCCAGTGCCCAGCTGAGTGCAGTCACCAGCGCCAGCACGACGCCAATCACAGCGACATGTCCGGAGAAGCCGCCTGCACTAACCGAGATGACACCGGCAAAGCCAAGGATCAGCCCGATGATTTTCAATGGAGACATGGATTCGCCGAGCCACATCCAGGCAAACAGCCCGACCAATACTGGCTGCAGATAGACGAGTACAGAGAACAGACCGGATGGCATGTAGAGCAGACCCAATGTCTGTAGTCCATAGAACAGGACAACGTTCAGAATTGCGGAAATGACATAGGCTTTCCAGTTGGCATGCCAGCGAATCAGCCGCCGCCGGGGCAGCAGGATCAACATGAGCAGTACGCCGCCTCCCAATGTACGCAGACCGGCGAATAACAGTGGCGGTGTATAATCCAGCGCCAATTTATAGATGGACCAGGAGATGCCCCACAGAAATACCAGTGCAGCGATCAGCCCCGTCCGTTTGAGTGGTGTCAAGGTGTTCATAATGTCTTCCTTTCTGTATATCCAAGCAGTATTTCTGATCATACGCCTTTTAATGCGGAAATTCAAACAAAAGGACGCTGCAGATTTTTGGCAGTGTCCTTTCTACGAAACTATTCATTATGAGCCTGTATTCTGAATTACGTCTTCAGGTAAATCAATGACTCTACCTTTGAACACCTTTAAGTATTTGTACTCGCCATTCATAAGCAGCTTCAGCAGTCCATTATCAAAGTCGGTATGCTGATCCTTAAAAAAGATTCCCTGCGTTACGATAGGTTGATCGGTTTCGTAACGAATCTGGTAGCCAGAAGGTGTGCGGATAACATCAACTTCTACACCGTCTTCATGAGTTTCTTCCAGACGTGCTTTCATCCGCTGCACAGCCACGATATGGATATCGACTGCCCCCATTTTTTCCAGCAGATCATTAATGATAGAGCCACGGGTAATTTCCTGCCAGCGGGACTGCGCCGACTGACCAATAATGAGCTGGGTGATCTGCTGTTGACGCGCGACTTCGGCAATGATATCTGCCGGTTCATCTTCTTCATCGACCTTGATGATAAATGTACCGCCGGCTTCCTCCGTCAACTTTTTCCATGAATTCAGATAATTCTCCTGCTGCATATCCAGTTCACTAACCGGTTCATTCAATACGGTGATGACGTATAGCGGAGATTGAAGCAGCTCTGCTAGCCGAATACCCCGCCTGATCAGTCGCTCGCCATTAGGGCCGTAGTAGACCCCGACCATAATTTTCTCGTCATTCATCATCGGATTCTCCTTTGTTCGGTACGTATTATTGTATCTATAATGAACTCTTAACCAGCTTCGCTCAAAAAGAATAATAAGCCTGTGCATAATCGCCCAGAAATTGACGCTCTGTCAGAGGCTGTCTGAAAGGAGCCGAATCCTCAGCTTCATTTTGCCGAATCGTATAATTATGCAGTGCTTCGATCGCCAGTTGGGCACGGGTATGGCCCCAGACCTGCCGGTGAATCTCCACATACACCAGTGCTTGCTGTACGGTCAGCCCTTTGAGCCGCCGAAATACGGAAGCCCAGCGCACAAGATCCAATCGACGCTGTCCATCGGAGAATTCATACTCGGCCCAGCCGGATCCGCCCGCCAGTGAGATACGCAGCAGACCACAATGCAGCATCATACAGCTATCCGGCAAGGACAAACAGTGATGATCATATAGATAGATTTCCAGGGAGCCGATACAGGTGGCCGGGATTGCAGGAATATTTAGTGGCGCAGGGACCGATAATACATTTTGCATGAAAGGCACGCTCCTCAGGGGGGAATGGTAGTTGTCAGCTATCATAGAGGGGGATTCGGCTGAACGTAAACTGACATCTGGCATCATGGCAGCTCATATTTGTCAGGAATACCTCATGTAATCGTATTCATTCCAGGTAATCTTATCGCTGCCTACCAAAATCTGGCGTATGCTTCGATTTTCATTTTCTGTAAATAAAATGGCGAAAACAAGAGGAAACGAGCGCTATACAGCGTATCCTATCTGTTACTCCACATTTATTCGGTATAGTAGCTTTTTACACGGCTTGAGTAGCCTTTACAACGTTCAGCAGCGGGAGTATGATTCGTCTCAAGTTCATAAGACAGCGCTGATCGCAGCGCACACATACCAGCTGAGTTTTTGTGATACAGCCATGCTGTATACAGAGAGCGGGGGAACCATCGAGAAGAGCCATAGCGGTTTCTTTTCAGGGGTGAATCGGACGACAGGATATGATGGATGCCTGTCTGTCTGTAGGGAGACTCTTACTCCCGAATCCGGCAGCTAACCTCGTAAGCTGAAAATAAGAGAGGCGACAATTGTCATGCCATCCGTCAGGGATATCTCTGCGCGGATGTCGAAGAAGCTGACGAAGACCACCTCTTCCTCGGCTTCTTTTTTGTTGCCTTTATACTACTGGAGGAGAAGAGAAATGGAATTGGAGCAGGAACATCATTTGTCGGAAGAATATATACTGGTATCGCCGGCAACCCGGGCTGGAGAGCAGTTTATCCAGCTGTTAAAAGTAAAAAAAATCCCGTTTGCCCTTATTGTGAATAGCTATGCGGAGAAGGTGCGTTTTGAAGGAATGGGCTTTGAACATGTGATCCTGCTGGATACACAGCGTCAGGAATTATGGATCATGCCGGAGCTTAATATCGGCAAAGTTTACTTGTTTGAGCGCAGTCTGCCGCTCTGCTGCCGTTACATTCAGATCTGTCGTTCATGGACGAGCCAGCCAGTCTATGTCATTACCGAAGGCAGCAATTCACGCATGATCTACAAAGGGCTGGGGGCGAATTATATTATCCATACCAATGGCGGCAGTGCCGCTTTTTTACTGTGAATATATTGGCATCTCCATATTGCCGGAAAAATCATGAATCCGGCCGAATCGCCGCTTTTGCATGTCCCGAAATGGGTAATAGGTTGCTAACCCGTTATCGTTGCAGCCGGGCGATCCTTTAGAGGTGGAGATGATGGCATTGAAACAGAAAGTAGCATTGATTGCAGGAGCCAGCGGATTGGTCGGTCAGGTGTTAACCGAGCTGCTGCTTGAGGCTCCTGAATACAGGGAAGTGATTGTACTGGTACGGAAGCCGGTGGAGCGCTGGCAGCACCATACCGGACTTCGGCAGGTGATTGTGGATTATGAGCATCTGGAGCAGCAGCGCCGCGAGCTGCAGGCAGATGATATATACTGCTGTCTGGGCACGACCATTCGCCAAGCCAAGACGCAGGAGAATATGTATCGAATCGATGTAACTTATCCGCTGGAACTGGCGCGTATTGCCCGCGAAGAGGGAGCTACCCAGTTTCTGGTAGTCAGTGCGATGGGTGCAGACTCGCATTCCCGGGTCTTTTACTCCCGGATCAAGGGGGAAATGGAACAACAGCTGGCACAGATCGGGTATGAGTCCTTATCTATTGTGCGGCCATCCCTGCTGCTCGGCAAGCGCAGAGAGTTCCGGCTGGGTGAACGTACCGGTGCCATATTGGCGCGAGGATTAGCCCCGCTGTTCATCGGTCCAATGAACAAGTACAAAGCGATTTCCGCCGAGATTGTGGCCGAGGGCATGTACCGGATTGCGCAGCGCAAACCCCAGGGGACGGTAGTCTATTTGTCCAATCAGCTGCAGGTCGCTGCCCGTCCTGCTACCCGCTAGCCGATATTATTCATCATGCTCTATACCGGATGACATGGTAAAATGTACAGAAGCAAGTATAATGTAAAAGCAGGTCCGTAACACGTAGAAGCGGACGTGAATTTCAATTATAGAATGGAGTACATTCACATGCCCCAACTGGATGCCAAACAAGCGGCGTCAATGATCGAACGCTGGATTTCTTTTTATGATATGGATAATGCAAAAGCCTGGGATAAAGATGACTATGCATTTATCCAGACTTCCTGCCGCCAGATGCGGACAGCTATTCAGGCGCTGCGAGGCAAAGGACCAACCGCTCCAGGAGAGCGTAAAAAAGTCGCCGCTGCACTTGAAGAATTTATCGAAGACTCTTTTATGGATGATGCCAATGAATGGGAACCGGAGAACCGCGTTTTTGTCAAAGAATCCATGGCAGCTCTTCAATTTGCCGCGAGCTTTCTGCAGAAATAAGATCACGTCATAATTGAGGTGGAACACCATGAATCAGCCCGACCCTTTCCTGCCTGCACAGGGAACGCTGGATATTGCCCTGTGCCCGGTAGAAGAGTCACATACGATCCTGAATCTGTATCCATTCTATCTGTATGATCTATCGGAAATCTGGGAACGCCAGCCGAATCGGCATGGCGTTTTTGAAGAGGAAGACAGCTATCGTACGCTGGCAGAGCAGAGTGAAGTGTTCTGGATCTGGTGGCAGCATCCTGGTATTCTGTTTCCTTATGTGATCCGTGTTGACGGAATACCGGCCGGATTTGCCCTTGTATCGACCCCTCCTTATATTCCATCCTATGAGAAAACCGACTATTTTATGCACGAGTTTTTTGTGATGCGTCCATTTCGTGGACAGGGGTTGGCCGCCCAGGCAGCCCGTCAAATTTTCGGTCAATTTCGTGGTTCATGGGAGCTTCATACCAACCCGACAGAGCGCAATGTTCATGCTCGTCGCTTCTGGGAGCAGCTGCT
This sequence comes from Paenibacillus shenyangensis, assembly GCF_000346635.1. Lineage (NCBI taxonomy): Bacteria > Bacillati > Bacillota > Bacilli > Caryophanales > Paenibacillaceae > Paenibacillus > Paenibacillus shenyangensis. Next base: position 105,604 of record NZ_AOIG01000025.1, on the reverse strand, counting down.
GATGGACTACACACATAATGAATATACCCGGCAGCTGATTGACGGTCCGGATAATGAACAATTTTTGTCATTTCGGTTTGATAATCGTAAAATATGAATTTTTTTATTCTGGATTTCTTTTTCATGGACAGCGACTCACAATTTGTGTAACATAAGCATAATTAATTTTGCCGGCTGATGCCCGGGCCGTGTGTCCGCAGGGACAGTGCCCGGCAGCTGACCGCTGCATCCATGAACAGGAGTGTATATATGAATAAAAAGTCTTCAAATCCGGGACCGGCATCGTTGAGTCCCAAAACGGACGGCTTCTCCAAGTCGGGCTTTATTCTGGCGGCGATCGGCAGCTCGGTCGGTCTCGGAAATATGTGGAAATTCCCGTATATTACCGGTAAATACGGCGGCGCGGCATTTTTTCTGTTGTTTATCATCTGTCTGATTGTTGTAGGGCTACCGATTCTGCTTGCGGAGATGGCTATTGGCCGCGGTGGACGGGGTAATGCTGCTTCGTCGCTTTTCAACATTACAGGGAAAAAGCAATGGAAATGGGTAGGCGTGATTTCAGTATTGACCGCGTTCTTGATCATGTCCTACTACGGTGTAGTAGCAGGCTGGACGCTGCATTACACCGTAGGCTCGTTTAGCGGCGGGTTATACCAGCCAGGTACAGATTATACGAAGACATTCACCGACTTCGCAGGCGGATATATGCCGCTGCTCTGGCAGGCTATCGTTATGCTGATTACCGGAATTATTATTGCCAAAGGGATTTCGGGCGGTATTGAGAAATTCAACAAAGTATTGATTCCCGGCTTCCTGATTATTTTGGTGATTCTGATGGTTCGTGCCCTGACTCTTCCGGGAGCGGCAGCAGGCGTAGAATTTTTCCTTGCCCCTGATTTCTCCAAATTAAGTGCGGTTTCTGCGCTAACAGCACTGGGACATGCCTTTTTCTCCCTGTCTCTGGGTATGGGATGTATGCTGACCTATGGCTCCTATGTACAAAAGGACCAATCCCTGGGTAAAGCTACACTGGCAATTGGTGCGGGTGACCTGATCTATGCCTTTATTGCAGGTATGATCATTTTCCCGACTATTTTCTCGTACGGTATTGAGCCAGGATCAGGCGTAGGTCTGGCATTTATGGCGCTGCCGGCTGCTTTTGCCCAGATGCCGCTCGGATTCCTGTTTGGTGGTTTGTTCTTCCTGTTGCTGGCGATTGCAGCGTTGACTTCCTGTGTATCGATCCTGGAAGTACCTGTCGCCTATGCGATGGGAGAGTGGAAGTGGAGCCGCAAAAAAGCTGCGGTTATCGTATCGGTAGCTTCCTTTATTATCGGTGTACCGGCAGCACTGTCTGTAGGTGGAGTACTGAGCTTTATCAGCTTTGCCGACAAGAGCATATTCGATTTGTTTGACTTTGTTACCTCTTATATACTGATGCCGATTGGCGGGCTGATCGTGACTCTGTTTACCGGTTATGCCTGGAAACGTGTAGGCGATGAAGTAGGTCTGAACGGTGTATGGTACCGAATATGGATGTTCCTGATCCGCTATGTGGCACCGATTCTGATCATTCTGATCTTCCTATACTCTGTCGGTCTGCTGAACCTCGGCGAATAGACCGTCCGGTACGCTACCGATTCCCGATCTGGTATACTGTAGACTAGAAACGGGAGGAGTTGAAGGACGATGTCAGAACAGCAGTATTTTGCCAAAGCACTGATCCAGTCCCTGATTGGCGAGCGCGGGCATCTGCCGATTGCCAAGGCACTGTCGGATATTGATCTGGAACTGTCTGGCCGGATAGTCGAAGGTGTCCCTTATAGCATCTATCAGCTGGTCAGTCATATGAATTATTGGCAGGAGTACATGCTGGCTCACCTGCATGGTGAACAGCCGGAACGTCCGCAGGATGTGAGCGAGAGTTGGCCCCGCGAAGCTATGGCAGAAGACGAAACCACCTGGCAGCAGCTGCTGGATGATTTCCTGCATGGAATCGATACAGCCTGTGAGCTTGCCGGTACCGTCGATCTGTCTGCCGGACTCAAGCATTTCCCGGGAGAGACGGCAGCCGGACTGCTGCGCAATATCGCTTCGCATAATACGTATCATCTCGGTGAGATAGTGATCCTGCGTCGATTGGCAGGCCAATGGCCGCCACCGGGTGGAGGCTATCCAGCCTGAACCAACAGGCACTGTAAAAATAGTGACTGCCGTGCACGTATGGCAGTACTCACAAAATCACCCTATACAAAAAGACACAGGTTTCCGCTGTTATTCGCGGAACCTGTGTCTTTTTTTTGGATATATTCAGCTCATAGCTGTGCCGGAACCGTTACGCTATTCGGTCTGTATTCGATAAAGAAGGCATATTAGACAAAAATATGACTGATCTGCTCGATCTCCTGCGGAGTCAGCTGGATATCCAGTGTCTTCAGATTATCCAGTACCTGATCTCCACGCTTGGCGCCCGGAATAATGGCATCGATGGAGTCGCGTGTCAGATACCATGCTAGTACCAGGTGGGCGATTTCGACACCTTTGGCCTGGGCGATCGGACGCAGCATCTCGACCTTTTGCAGGTTATGGGTGAATGCTTCACCGGTAAACAGTGGATCACGCGCCCGCAGATCATCAAAGGTAGTATTGGCATCGTATTTACCTGCCAGCAGACCGGAAGCCAGTGGGAAATACGGAATAAAGCTGATCTGGTTCTGTGCGGTATAAGGCAGCAGATCCTGCTCGGCTTCACGTTTGAACAAATTATATTCGGATTGCAGTACATCTACATAGCCGTCTTTGTTAGCGGCTTGCAGTTGTTCCAGGGAGAAGTTGGATACACCAATAGCTCGGATTTTGCCTTCGTCCTTGAGCCTTTTGAGTTCGCCGACAGCTTCATCCTTGGGCGTATGCTCATCCGGGAAATGGATGTAGTAGAGATCGATATAGTCGGTCTGCAGACGCTGCAGACTGCCTTCTACGCTGTCACGCAGAAAGGCTGGAGAGTTATCATAGATCACGTCGCCCTGCTCGGTAAATTTGTGTGCACCCTTGGTAGCGATTACGACTTCATCGCGCTTGCCGGTTTCTTTGAGCACTTCACCGATCAGTTCTTCCGAGCGCTTTGGACCATAGATGAATGCGGTATCGATCAGATTGATTCCATGGGCAATCGCAGTGCGTACAACATCCTTGCCTGCTTCTTCATCCAGATTCGGATACAGGTTATGTCCGCCGACAGCATTGGCACCCAGTCCGATGGGGTTCACCAGCAGATCGCTTTTGCCCAGACGTGTTTGATTAGTCATAGTCATTCATCTCCTTTTGCGTAATGTGCCTTATAGTGTAGCAGAAATCATACTAAAGTGAAATGATCGGAATAATAAGACATTAAGTACATATTGGACCAGAAAAGCATAAAGTGAAACTTGTCGGTCACAACTAATGAACTTGAACGTTTTGCAAGATCGAGATAATGAACGTATGCCATAAGGATCCAGCAGTACTCACCGATCGGATTCGTTTTTCGTTATCTTCATTTCATTCAGCCTTCGAATCGTTCCAGCCATGCCAGAATCCGGTCTACACCTTCTCGATATCTCTGCCCGACCAGCAGACCGGTGTGAGTAGTGCCCTGCAGTGCAGTATATTCTGCATCCAGCTGCTTGGCGGTCAATTGTCCTTGCCGCTGCTCAGTATCATTGTTTACCGCCTTGATGACAAGAGAAGGAATGGTAATGAGATGATGCTGGATGGGAATGCCTCCCTGTGCTCCAAAGGCTACAGAGACTTTGCCGAATGCATGAGACGCTTCCATGGATAGGTATTTTCGCTGAAAAGCAATATCTTCCTCCGATTCATCCAGACTACTTGTTTCATCCCGGATCGGCGGAGGAATAACAAGGCCGGGGAGCTCGGGAATCAGATCTGGATAAGGAGCCTGTTCATGTACTTCCCGGCTCAGACTGGAATCGATCACGACTAGGCCAGCAAGGGAAGCTGATTCGGCTTTTTTCTGACTCAGAATACCACCCATACTGAACCCGATCAGTACAGGGGGACGTTCGAATTCATCAAGAATCGTACGAATATCCTCAAGATAATCCTCAAACGTAACCTTGCTCATATCAACCGATCTGCTTCTGTAATGCCCTCTCAAATTCATGGAATAGCACGTCCAGCCGTTGTCGACAAAATGAGGGATATACTTGCTCCACATCCAGCTGCCGGTATACGCGCCATGAACAAAAAGCAGGGGAGGCCTTCCCGAAGTCTCGTTTGTCGGTCGTTCCTCAGGGTACATTTCCAGATAAAGATCGTAGTCACCTACATATTTTGTAGTATGAGCAGGGAGCAGTTTTGTATAATCGGTCATCTTTTTCACCTCTACATTTAGTTTTATATCAAACTATTAATCCAAAAAAATTAGAAATTCTGGTGTACCTTCATAAGCAGCCGCAGTAGTTCTTTTTTCTCTTCTGCAGAAAAGCCGGTATAAAAAGAGTCCATCAGCTTATGAGAAATCTCTTCAAAAACAGGCTTGAGTGCTTCTCCTTTTGGTGTCAATGATACAAAGGTAATTCTAGTATCGGTTGCATCCTTTTCCTTTTGTACCAGTTCCAGACGGATCAATTTGTCCACCAGTGCAGTGACAGTAGACTTGTCTTTGCGGATTGATCTGGATACTTCGGCCATAGTCATACGCGGTTTGCCGGCAAGGGTATAAATAATATCTCCATGCGAAGTAGCAATGCCCTCAACGCCTTGTTCTGCCATTTCGGCTATGATAAACCGGTTCACCTGTTCTCTGATTTTGGATATTAGTGATACAGCATCTGTTGTTTTCATAAAAACAATATAATTTGATATCAAACTATTGTCAAATTTATTTGTAGGCAGCAGATGCTCCGCTGATTGTAATCTACAGGGGAGCATCTGCTGCCTACTATACATACCTGCCGGATCAAAATTACGGAAGTTCATTGTTGTTTCCGGCAGCTATCATTAGTAGTTGGAAACTGAGTTTCCTATACCTTAATCTTTTTCCTGCAGTTGGAGAATAGTCTGTTCATTATATTGTCTATCCCAAGTTCTACTTACATAACCAGTTCCATCATCGAAAAATACAATTCCATAATCCCCCTGATTCTGGGGTAGTTCGACTATTTCATTAAATGGTACAGGAAGCTGATTTAGCTGTTCTGATGAAATCTTATACGTTCCCTGCTTATTAAAGAACGGAGCAGAAGCAGGACCATAAACGTTAATATACAGATTGCCTTTCTTTGTTATTTCCATATCTAAGCCACTGAGAGGGATGGCTGCGATAAGAGTAGGGTGATCCCAGTTGGGCGCTTCTACACGCATAATTCTTGAAGATGTATTGTTAACATCATAAGCTATGGAGGAGATATACAGCCTGCCTTTTGCGTCAAAATCAAGACCAGTAATATATTGCTTTTGCAGATGATTTTCTCCAGCAGTAAAGGGGGTGTATGTGCGACTTCGCTGCATCAACTCATCGGCTGAGAGGACTTTACCGCTTTGAAGATAACGGGCTTCAATTTTGAAAATCATATTGTATTTGTAGCTGCGTGTAAAAAATACATCTCCTTTGTTATTGACAGCGACAGCCGTGAGATCGTTTATTATGGCCAGTTGAGTTCGCTTCATCGTTTTCATGGAAATTTTGTAAAGTCCAAAGTTAGGATTGTTAGGATTGTCGACTTCTCCGCTATTTGCAATATATACATCTTTTTGGTCGGTATCCATGCCTTTAATATTAGGAATGTTCCAGTCAGTTAATTTAACTGGCGCTGGCTGGACTATAAATTCCCTTCTTTTTTCCAGAGAAGCAATACCTGCTGGATTCCATGCTGTATAGTGAATGGTATATACGCCGGGAATACTGGTATCCCAAGAAGACACAGGCTTGCCATTAAGTGAATAACTTATCTTTACATCAAAATCGGAATATTTTTCATCTTCAATGGCTTCGATACCGGGATCTACATAAAGGTCTCCCGGAAGTAATATTTTTTGAGACGTTTCTTTGAGATGAACAACTGGCCGGGATTCAGGGAAGACTCGCTTAATAGAATTGCGGTTACTGAAGTAGGACTTGCCATCCGGAAGGAAAACCATATCGTATACCCGGCTTATATAATCATAATAAATGCTGTAAGAAGTCATTTTGGCATAAGGAACAGGTAGGGTTTTATCCAGATCAGAAGCATTGATTTTAACAATACCCGGAGTAAATGAATAGTTTCCATGAAGAGAAAGACCTCTAAAATACAGGTTTCCCTGGGCATCAAACTTAACAGCATTGATTGATTTCCCTTCGTTCACAATAGGAATTAAAGTTTTGGAACTTGCATGCCATCGTGTTAATCCAAGTTCACTACCTGTCACATATAAACGATTATTTGGATCCATGTCCATTCCAGTAATATTATCAATCGGTAGATAGGCGTAATTCATACTTTTCGCCAGCATTTGTTCTACAGTGAGAGTATGATCAAAAGCGCGGGTATCTATCCTTTTGATATAGGTACTTTCCGATTCCGGAATATCGGGAACTTCATAGTATAACCAACCTTTGGAATCGATAGTAATACCGCCGAAATTAAAATCAGGAGAGCCATAGACAAGTTGGGTTACAGTTCGGGTAGACAAGGAAATGCTGGATAATCCATTGTTTCCCTGCGATACATATACATGATCATTGTAGTAATCCATAGTATAGGGAGTCTGGATATTCAGATTTTCCAGCCGATAGGTATCTTCGACAACCGGGCTGGAAGGAGCAGGATCGGTAAAAGGAAGCTTTATAATATTTTTAGGCGAGGTATCTGGTTTGCTAATATATCCATCGCCGTTTGCCAGAAACGTTATCCCTATATTATGTCTGTACAGATCATTGCTTTCCTTGAAATGATCATAAATCAGTACCGGCGTATCTTCTGTCAGTGCAGCAGCCGGAAGCATTTGAATAGTATGATAACTAGCCATCTCGGTGCCTGCAAAATTGGCATACAGATTACCACCAGGGCTGATTTCAATATCCTGAATATTATTCATTGCCAGCTTGATCCGCTCATCTCCTTCAGCGAAAAACTGGAATTTCTCCAAACCGACTTCAGTTGACCGTGCTATCCAGGCATGCTTATCTGTGCCGGTCTGATTGGCTGCAACATATAGTCTTCCCTGATTATCAAAATCGAGCCCACTAATTTGCAGGGACTTTAAGTCAGTATTTTGCGGAGTGAAAGGCTGTATATAGGTGACCCGATTCATAATGTCGGACTCGGACATGGTTTTTGATGTATTCAGATATCTGGCCTCCAATTTGTAAATTCGATTGAAGTCATCTTGGAGAGAGAAGTAAAGATCACCATTATCATTAACAGCAATTGCCAGAATTGACGGCAGCTCAGCGATAAGTCGATAGCTGTAATCCTCGACGGAGACTTTATAAATGCCGCTCTCCTGAGTAGTAGAATTTGCAGGATTAGTAATATAAACAAAACCGTTCACATAATCCATGTTTCCTGGATTGGTTAAATTTAGTCCATCAAGGCTGGCAGGTTTGCCTTCGACAGTGACTCTGCGTATTACCTCCCTTGCCTGTAACTGATCGGGATTTGTAGAATTATAATGAACTTGATAGCTCCCTGGTACATTTTCGTCAATCTTCTCAACAGGTATGCCTCCCAGTGAATAACTGGTTTGTATATCCAGATTAGAGTACTTATCATCTTCAACATACGCTCCGGTCTCTTCATAGGTGTGTCCATATTTCACAGTCACTTCAGGCTCACCCTCAAGCGTAATAATAGGTAGTCCATGTGGGAATAGGCGCTCTATACTTATTCCTGTAGTTATATAGGTAGCTCCTTTTGATGAAAAAAGTATACTGTAAACTCCTGGATTATACTTATTAAAGCCACGTTTGTGATTTTTAACCTTATCACTTGTAACAGGCAAAGAACGCAGGGCGTCTGCTGGAATTTTCTTTATACCCAAGTCGGTTGTCGTTACAGGGAAGGAAGAGGAATGTATATTGAAGAACAAATTACCATGTGGATCGAACCCCATTCCGGTAATACTTTGTCCGCTTTGTGCCAAGACAGGCTCAAAGCTTTTGGAAGTCTTATCCAGTCTCAGCAGTCCCGGTTGCATATTGTCGGAATCCTTATTGTAAATAGAAATATAAAGCTGGTCATTAGAATCGAAAACCATATTCACTATTGAAATTTTGTTTGTGGGAGAAGTAGGGGAATAAACAGCATAATCGGTACTGGCATCCTCCAGTTGTTGGGTAGTAAGAGGAAGATTCTGAAGTGCTCGAGCACTTACTTTTTTAATAGAGGGTTTTAAATAGAGGGTGTAGTATAAGTCCCCATGGGAATCAAAAGCGACAGCGTTAAACTCGAGATTGGTTCGTGTAATAATTGTCGTTACTTTTCCAGTAACAAGGGATACCTTGGCTAAACCCTCCCCCTGCTGCTTCACAATATATAATTCCTGATTATATATTGCTGTTTGGTATACACTATTGAGACCTAACTGGTCTAACTCATATACGTCCTGGTATACCGATGAAGTGACTGAGGAAGCAGTGCTTGGTGATAGTCCGTATACATCCTGCTGTACATGACCAGGGACGGCAGAAAATGAATCAGACGTTAAGGAGTTGGGAATGAAATCGTTTGCAGTTGTTTCCGGTTGTGCGTGAACAGTAGTTCCTGTTGTAGTTCCTAGTAACAGGATGACAATCAAAAAAAAGTGAAATAAATTTACGCATTATTTACCTCCTTTTATTTGGAAAAAATGTATTTCAATAATAATATAACATCATCGTATGATGTTATATATGATTAAAACAGCTTACTTTATGCTAATATTGAAGCAGTGTTAATACTTTTTCACCGGATCAGGCGAATCAGTGATAGATACGCTAATACTCAATAGCCTTATCTTATTTAAGAAGAAAGTTTAGTTATGTTAGCACTAGATTGGAATGACACTATTGTCAGGTACTTTCTTATATTTTTAACATACAAAATCCTCTCTGCATGTAGTACACAAAGAGGATTTTGTATGTTATCAATCAGTATTATCGATGATAGTTGTATGGGAATTTAATAATTAAACTTCAAGATCGTCTGTTTACGCTTTTCGAAATCATCTGTTCTACTTACGTATCCTGTACCGTCCGCCAAAAATGCAATACCTTTATCCCCTTCGGTATAAGGGGTTTTCGTCAAGCTATCACTCAGTACCGGTAGCGTATTCAGCTGCTGGAGGGTAACCTTGTACGTATCTTTTTTCCAGGTGGTATATAGTTCCTGTGTAGAAATATACAGATCTCCGGCAGGAGAGAAATCCATATCATTGGAGCTGACAGGCAGTTCGGTAACCAAGGTGGATTTGTTCCAATCATTTCCTGTCAAACGAACGATTTTGGAAGTGACGCTTGTTTTGCCGTAGACGTTTACAGCAGCATACAATCTGCCCTGTTTATCAAACTCAAGACCATTGATTTTAAGCGGAGCTGCGCTGGCCTCTTTGGCTGTAAAAGGCATGTACGTACGGCTGAGCTTCATCAGCTGATCTGCGGTAAGGGCTTTGCCGCTCTGTAGATGTTTGGCTTCGATCTTGAAAATCATGTTATCCATATCATAGCGTGTAAAGAACAGGTCACCTGATGCGTTCACCGCTACAGCGCCTATATCATTGATTGCTGCCAATCTCGTTTTTTGCATGGTCTGTAAAGAGATTTTGTACAGGCCATAGTTGGGATTATCCTTATACGAATAATTAGTCAGATACAGATTCTGGCTATCCGCATCCATACTGTTGATTCCTGTGATGTACCAGTCTGTTAGTTGGCTTGGAGTCGGCTTGACGGTCACTTCACGCGTTTTTTCCAGAGAAGCGGTACCAGCTGGATTTACGGCTACATAATGGATGGTGTATGTTCCGACTTTACTGGTATCCAGGCTAGGAACAAATTCACCATTAAAGGAATACGTTACTTTGATATCAAATTTGGAATACTTCTCATCCTCAATAACTCGAATTCCCGGATCGGTATAAATGTCTCCCTGGACAACAGCATCCGAGTAACCTTTTAAAGTCACGATCGGGCGAGATTCAGGGTATACACGCTTCAGACTTTGCCCGTTACTGAAATAGGATGTTCCGTCAGAAAGGAACAACAATCCGTTATAGGGTTCATTCCGAAGTACATCTTGTTTATAAGAAATCAGCTTTTCGTCTGCAACAGGCAGTGTACCCTTCAGATCGGCAGCACTAATTTTGACAATGCCGGCAGCATAGGAATAATACGATTGCGGACTTGGAGTTTTGAAATAAAGGTTACCCTGATTATCAAAAGTGATAGCCGTAATCATGGAAGCTTCTTCCGAGACAGGAGTCAGCGTTTTGGATGTGTTGCTCCAACGAAGCAAGCCAGGGTCTAGATCCCATCCTTTGTCGAGAGAAATATACAACTGATTATTTTTATCCATAGCGATGCTGCTGATATGGCTTGCTGGAATATGTGCATAATCTACACTTGCGGCAAGGAATTGTTCAGTAGTGAGCGTTTGGTTCAGAGAAGAAGGCTTTATTTTTTTGATATATGAATATTCGTTATTCAGTTTATCAGGAACTACATAATACAGGGTTCCGTCTGTATCGGCAGTGATGGTATGCATAGGAGAAGTAGGAGAACCATAAACCACTTTGGTGACTGTTTGCGTTGCTACGTCTATTTTGGACAATCCATTGTTTCCCTGTGTGATGTAAACATAGCCATTATAATAAGCCATGCCCAGAGGAGTAAGAATATTAATGCTTTCCAACTGATAGGTATTGCTGCTGGCAGACGTAGGAACAGAGGTCATTTCATAAACATTGTTATGTACGTTAGTCGGAGAAACACTTGTTTCTGGTGTTATTTTAAATGGTATAGCGTTTGGAACATCGGTAGGGGTGCTTTCTGCTGCAAAAGCAGCGTTCCCTGTCACTCCTGGCATCACCAGGGAAAACGCCAGACAGGTAGAAATAAACTTTTTCATTATAAACCTCCTTTTTATTGGCAAATCTGTTGCTACCAACCTAATATAACAGTATAAGCTGTCTACGCTATATAGGCACTTAGCAATGTTTTTCAATTTGGAATATTTCATTTTGAGAAATACAGACTTGAAATAGAATCCCGCATTCCATATTTATAAAGATAATATTATATTGACGAAAAACCTTGTGTACTGTGCAAACGAATGCCCTAAACAAAATAATCTTTGTAATTATTAATATTCAATATATCTATTAAGGAAAGATATGGATAAAAAAATTGTCTGAAATGTACAAAAAAAGGATTGCTTATCAGGTAGCGATGGAATAAAATGTTCTTGCAGCCATCTGTAAACGCTTTCAAATAGATAATTAACTTACTTTGAATCAGGGGGTTAAACAGCCAGAGGTAGCGGCGAGAATTTGATAAATAAATTGCAACCGCTAACAAAATCTTGTTTACTTTTCATGCCAAAAATAAGAGAATGGTATAAAAGTAAAATTTATCTATTTGTAGCTGTTATTTCAAGTAAACCAGTATATCATGAGAGGGTTGAGTCTATGAAACGCAAGTGGAAGAAGAACGGTTCTATGACTTTGATGATGGTCTTGTTGTTCTCCGTAGTAATGAGTGCATGTTCCGGCAACTCTGGAACAACCAACAGTTCGCAGACTGGCACCGAGGGAACAGGAACACCGGCAGCGACAACGACTTCAGGCGCTGACCTGATCAAGACTGCCAAAGTACCGGCAGGATCTGAACTGGAAAAGGCGCTAAATGGTGAATATAAAGGCAAAAAAGTAACAATGTACGGTCCATTCGTCGATGCGGATGAGCAGAAATTCAATGCCAGTATCAAGGCATTCGAAGAAGCAACAGGTATTGATATCGCTTATGAAGGTTCCAAGGAATTTGAAGCAACTGTCAACGTACGCGTTAACGGCGGCAATGCCCCGGATATCGCTGACTTCCCACAGCCAGGTCTGCTGGAAGGCTTCGTGAAATCGGGCAAAGTTATTGATGTCGCTTCCTTTATGCCTGCTGATTACCTGAAGCAGCAGTACAAAGAAAGCTGGCTGGATATGGCACAAATGGCCGGTCCGGAAAACAAAGACATCACTGCTGGCGTCTGGGCACGCAGCAGCGTGAAAAGTCTGGTCTGGTACAACAAAAAAGCTTTTGACGAAGCAGGATATACCGTTCCAAAAACATGGGACGAAATGATGAAACTGACCGAGCAGATCGCTGCTGATGGCGATCCTGCATGGAGCGTAGGTATCGAGAGCGGCGCGGCAACAGGCTGGCCGGCTACTGACTGGCTGGAAGATATCATGCTGCGTACCACTACACCGGAAAACTACGATAAGTGGGTAAAAGGCGAACTTCCTTTCACTGATCCTATCGTTAAAAATGCAGTAACCAAAATGTCCGATATCTGGTTCAACAAAGATTATGTATACGGCGGACGCAGTTCGATCGTAACAACGAACTTTGGGGATGCAGTAAAACCACTGTTTACGGATCCTCCAAAAGCATGGCTGCATCGTCAAGCTGGATTTATCGTATCGTTCTTCCCTGAAGGACTGCCAGCTGACCAGTATGACTGGTTCCCGTTCCCATCCATTGATGCAAAATACGGTACACCGGCTCTGATCTCCGGCGATATCTACGCCATGTTCAATGATCGTCCGGAAGTACGTGCCGTTATGGAATTCTTCACGACTGCAGAATCCCTGCAAAGCTGGATTAAATCCGGCGGTGTAACGCCTCCTATGAACGGTACACCGGATGACTGGTTCGCCAATGACCAGGAACGCCGCATGTCCGAATTTGTACAGACTGCAGACACGATTCGCTTTGATGGTTCTGACCTGATGCCAGGCTCTGTTGGTGCAGGTACATTCTGGAAAGGCATGACCGACTATGTGAGCGGTACAGCCAATCTGGATGAGGCCATGCAGGAAATCCAATCCGGCTGGAAAAAGTAACTGGCCTTTATACAACATGAGATCAACACGTCAGACGGACCGGTATTGATCGGTCCGTTTGGTGTGATTAAGGGAGCATTTTTGCAAATGCCAAAGGGGGAAAGCAAATGGACGCAGGCAATGAAATCAATGTAAGGGGCAAACAGCGCTTCACACCGCGCCTGATTCTGTTATCCATCCTCGTTCCTTTACTTAATTTGGGAGTGCATACGCTAATATTCCTGTTCTTCCGTGAATCCGGTCTTCCTCCCATGTTTAATGCATTGCTGGCAGTGATCTGGGGAATCTTCGGTATTTATTCCATTTACTTTACGCTTAACTGGGTAGTTGAGCAGTATCCGGATAAATGGAAAGAAAGAGTCACCCCTTACGTATTCGTTGGACCTGCCGTGCTATTGCTCGGTTGGCTGCTGTTCCTGCCGACGCTGCGTACGCTGTACTTAAGCTTTTTCAATGCCGATTCCACCAAGTTTGTCGGACTGGCGAACTTCGGAGCGGTCTTTACGGATCGACTGCTGTTGACTGCTCTGCGCAACAATCTGATGTGGGTTGTTATTGGTACGTTGGCTTGCGTAATTCTGGGCCTGCTGGTCGCTGTACTGGCGGATCGCAGCAGCTTTGAACGTCTCGCCAAAGCAATTGTATTTATGCCGATGGCAATTTCTTTTGTCGCTGCCGGGGTTATCTGGAAGTTTATCTATTACTACCAGCCGGGCGACGAGCAGATTGGTCTGCTGAATGCGATTATTATCCAGCTGGGATTCCAGCCACAGGGCTGGCTCAGTATGGTGCAGCCGTGGAATAACCTCTTCCTGATTGTCATCCTCGTCTGGATGCAGACCGGATTTGCCATGGTTATTTTCTCGGCTGCTATCAAGGGGATCCCGGAAGATATGCTGGAAGCCGCACGAATGGATGGTGCAGGTGAGATTCGCATCTTCTTCAAAATCATGCTGCCAGTCATCTCGGGTACCGTGCTTGCCGTAACAACAACCATTATTGTATTTACACTGAAAATATTCGATGTGGTCATGATTATGACCGGTGGACAGTACGGTACCGAGGTCGTTGCGACCGAATTCTATCGTCAGCTGTTCATGTACCAGAATGCTGGTTACGGTTCGACACTCGCGATCGTGCTGCTGATCGCCGTTATTCCGGTGATTATTCTGAACGTTCGTCAGCTTCAGAAGGGAGGCAACCTCTAATGCGCAAAAAAGTCAAAGCTCCACGCCGTAAAGGTCATTGGCTGGTCAATCTTATTCTGGGCATTATCTGCGTTGTCTGGTTTATCCCCACACTGGGGCTGCTGATCTCATCCGTTCGTCCGGCTGCAGATATTTTGCAGACTGGCTGGTGGACTGTTATCCCGCATCGTCAGTGGGAGACGGTCAGTCAGATCAAGCTGGACCGCGACACGGATCTTCGCAAACCGATTGAGGTCAATGGACAGTCGTTTCCAGATGATCAACTCAAAGCAGGTGTAGAAGTAGGCGATCAGCGTCTGATCTGGGAGAACCGCCGTGCCCGTACAGTAGATGTACAGGAAAAGAAATGGGGTTCTTCGACCAACTTTACCCTGCAGAACTATGAGACCGTACTCGGGGGCAAAGAGTACAAAATCACCCAGCCGGATGGTACCGTGCAGACGGAGCAGGGCAGCGGGATGGGCCGTTCCTTCTGGAACACGATTGCTGTCGTTGTACCATCGACAGTCATTCCGATCTTTATCGCCTCATTTGCAGCCTATGCGTTTGCCTGGCTGAAATTTAAGGGGCGCAAAGCATTCTTTATCGTCGTGATTGCACTGCTCGTCGTTCCGTTGCAAGTGGCACTGATTCCAATCCTGCGTGACTATACGGCGCTCGGACTGAACGGGACGTACTTTGGGATATGGATGGCGCATACCGCGTTTGGTCTGCCGCTGATCACATACTTTATGTACAACTCGATCAGTCAGCTGCCCAAGGATCTGTTCGAATCTGCCTTTATGGATGGAGCGAGTAACTTTACCATCTTCTCCAAACTGATCTTGCCCCTGTCGGTACCGGCACTGGCATCGATCTGTATCTTCCAGTTCCTGTGGGTATGGAACGATTATCTGGTATCGCTTATCTTCCTCGGCTCCCAGCCGGAAGTACAGGTGCTGTCGATGAGTATCGCCAACCTGGTCGGATCGCGTGGTAGCGACTGGCATCTGCTTACGGCAGCAGCCTTTGTCTCCATGTTGACGCCACTGGCTGTATTCTTCGCTCTGCAAAAGTACTTTGTACGCGGTTTGCTGGGTGGATCGGTCAAAGGTTAAGCATAAAAGCTATCGGATAAGCTTTAGTATTCAAAGTAGATATGATCCGCCTTCCTGCTCGGGAGGCGGATTTTATTTGTGTGATTACATTAGGAATGATGAATAATACGACTGCTGGCTCGCATTTGCTTATAGAGCTGGCGAATTCGGCAGGAAAAAGGAATAAAATGGGTAATGATCTGTAGTGGCCTAATCAAGCAATGCAATCGCCGCCACTTTTTATACATAAGATACATTCAGTGAGAACGCATAGTCAAAGAGTGGTAGGAATAATAGCAATATAATCAAGAACACGAAACCGAAAGGAGAAAGGCATATGGTATCTGCTGTACTGTCCATGCTTCTGCTTACGATTGCACTGGTACTCGTAATCTCTATCGTCTATTACACCTGGCGCAATGGCATTTCTCCGCTGCCTTCATCTTTGCTGCTACGTCGTCAGGTGGAGCAGGAAGTGAAACGATTATCTGCTGTTCAGCAGGAGAGCGGACGTTATGGGTTTACCGGAGAAACAGCAAATGCAGTCCCTTCTGCAATGCATTCCTTTCGAGTAGAGTCTATATCCACTGCCGCAGATGGAGCTGAAGCGACAGTTAGGAAGAGTATACATAGAAGAGAGACAGGTAAGTCGGATGGTCCGTTGATTATCGAAGCCGGTTCCGGGTGGGGTACGATGGCGCTGCATCTGGCACGTTACTGCCAGTCGTGCAGGGTAGTAGGCATTGAGAATTCAGTAGTACCACTAATGGTCTCGAGACTGCTGGCCTGTCTACCGGGCAGCCATTCTATAAAGCTGGTGCATGGGGATATGTACAGGTATCACTATGAGCAGGCTGATCTGATTGTCTGTTATTTATTTCCGGGTGCGATGACCCGGTTGAGTCCGATTTTTCGTGAACAGACACGACCGGGCACCTATATTATCAGTGTCTACTTTGCGCTGCCGGACTGGGAAGCAGAGCAGGTGATTACCTGCCGCGATGTCCACCGTACCAGAATTTATATCTATCGTACAGGCAGCCGGATTTATAATGTGTAAAAAAGGGTATAGATTAAAGTCTGTCATTCTCCCGAATTATGAAACGCTTACAATTTATTCTTTACAAATGCAAATCGGGAGTAGTAAGATAATAGTCAAAGTTGTATACAAGTATACCGATAGGAAGAAACAGCAGCTATCTGTTTTCTTTACAGGATAATTCGAGGTAAGGAAGTGAGGCCTGAATACGCTATTCATCAGCAAGACAATGCATCCCGCGAATGAATCTATGCTAAAATTATAAGAAGTGGCATACGCTGCTACAATCGGATGGAACATCTACATAATGCTGCTTACCGGTTGGATAATTGCCTATTATGCATAAGAGGAGACGTTGGATCATGCAATATCCATCTGCCTGGATGCAGGGAGCTTCCCGCGGGGAAGCCATCGCCTGCCAGCTCAGGCTGCAAATTATAAATGAACAGATCAAGCCGGGAGAGATCATCTCCGAGAATCGGGTCGCTGCCGACTTTGGAACGAGCCGCTCTCCGGTGCGGGATGCACTCAAGACGCTATCGGGTGAAGGACTGATCCGACTGGAACGGATGGGCGCTGTTGTACTGGGATTGAATCTGGAAGATGTCAAAGAACTGTATGATGTGCGTTATCTGATCGAGAGCTTTGCCCAGCAGCAGCTGGCACAGCAGGATAATGCAGTATTGGTCACCCAGCTGGACCGGATTATCGACAAAATGAAGCTGGCTGTCAAACATGGTGACTACGTCGATTTTGCCTATCAGGACTTTACATTCCATGAGGCTATTGTGATGCATGCCCAGCACAAACGAATGATCCATCTCTGGAACAGTATTCGCCAGATTGTGATGACGGTCATTCTGATTACGACCGAAAAGGGATTTCAGACCGGGGAAGAACGCATGAACTGGGTCGCGGACAAGCATTACATGATCCTCGAAGGCCTGCGTTCCCATGATCCCGAAGTCATTCACAAGGTAGTCAGCAGTTATTTTGCAGATTCTGCCCAGACATTGATACGCAGCCTGCCCTGATTGGCAGGCTGGCTCGGGTCGTAATGATAGATGTCACCCTATGACAGGCCAGTATGTATACAGCAGTCATGAACTGCAGTGACATTATCCCGATCTTATCAATTATCGAAAATGAATTATATTTTTACCTTTAACTTGTCGACAAGTATACAATCAGTTTCTCCAACACGTGTTCATCATGTGTGAAAGCGCTCTATAATTTTTCGTAAAATATTTCAAATTTTCATAAAGTGATTTGAAAGTTTTCAATTCATAACGAACAGAGCCGAAGTCATCCGGCTTCAGGCAGGAAAACAGGGAGGTTTTCGCATTGGATCAATTATTTGGACTCAGTCATAATGCAACATTGCTTATCTGGACACTGATTGCGATCGTATTTCTGATCGTATTGATTGCAAAGTTTAAATGGAACCCGTTTGTCACACTGCTGCTGTCTGCACTCATGCTGGGCCTGCTGGCAGGCATGGATCCGCAGGGTCTGATCAAATCCGTCACTGGCGGTCTGGGCGGTACGCTCGGAACGATAGCGATCGTTATCGGTCTGGGAACCATGCTCGGTAAAATGATGGCTGAATCCGGTGGTGCCGAACGTATCGCCACTACACTGATCGACCGTTTTGGTGTTAAACGCGTCCATTGGGCGATGATGATTGTCGGTTTTATCGTCGGAATTCCGGTATTTTTTGAAGTCGGTGTCATTCTGCTGATTCCAATTATTTTCCTGGTTGCCCGCAAGACCGGGATGTCCCTGCTCAAAATTGGTATTCCGATTCTGGCAGGTCTGTCGACTGTACACGGACTGGTACCTCCGCATCCGGCACCGATGATTGCGATTGAAGCGTATAATGCCAATCTGGGCAGAACGATTCTGTATTCCCTGATCGTCGGCTTGCCAACTGCAATTATCGCCGGCCCGATCTTTGGTAAATTTATCGGTAACCGTATTGTTGTACATCCGCCGCAGGAACTGGCAGATCAATTCGCTTCCAAGGAAGATCGCCAGTTGCCAGGCTTCGGTATTACCCTGTTCACTATTTTGCTGCCGGTTATCCTGATGTTGATCGGATCGATTGCTGATATCGTAGATCCGCAGGGAGTGAACAGCTTCACTCACGTAGCAGCATTTATTGGACATGAAGTGATTGCGCTGCTGATCTCGGCGGTGTTCGCCTTTTTCTCACTGGGCTTTGCCCGCGGCTTCAGCAAAGAAGATGTCTCCCGATTCACCAGTGAATGTCTTGCTCCTACAGCCAGCATTATCCTGATTATCGGTGGCGGTGGTGCCTTCAAGCAGGTACTGATTGATAGTGGCGTGGGCGGTGCAATTGCTGATATCGCCAGTCAGACTCATATTAACGTGATCCTGTTTGCATGGCTCGTAGCAGCACTGATCCGTATCGCGACCGGCTCGGCTACTGTCGCCATGACTACAGCTGCCGGTATCGTTGCACCAGTGCTCGCTGTGAGCAGCGGTGTCAATATCGAACTGGTCGTACTGGCGACCGGTGCAGGTTCTCTGATCCTGTCCCACGTCAACGATGCAGGCTTCTGGATGATCAAGGAATTCTTCGGTATGACCGTCGGTCAGACTCTGAAATCCTGGACCGCCATGGAGACCATCCTGTCCGTCGTTGGCCTGATCTTCATCATGATCCTGAGTGTATTTGTCTAACATCTACACCTAATGATTGCAGTACCGGAACTTATGTAAAAGCCAACCAGAAAGCAGAGCGGGAAGATACATTCTCCCCGTTCTGCTTTACTGCGTATAGGCGCTAGCCTTATCTGTTCGGCTATCTACCATGCACATCTCTCGTGCATAAGCAGAGACACCTTCCATGCACTGGTGCCATTGCTACTCTCATAGGCACCCATTTACAAGAAAAGAGGTTGATAACCATGACAGACTCCACAATGAAACGAATGATCGGTGTAGATATCGGAACGACCAGTACCAAGTCGGTACTTTTTGAACAGGATGGAACCGTCGTAACTTCAGCGAATATCGGCTATCCGCTGCATACGCCTACTACAGCAACGGCGGAACAGGACCCGGATGAGATTTACCGGGCCGTACTGCATACCATTGCCGGCGTCATGGAACAGAGTGGTACAGCCGCAGACGATATTCTGTTAGTCTCTTTTAGCTCGGCGATGCACAGTGTGATTGCTGTCGATTCGGATGGAACACCGCTGACTCGCTGCATTACCTGGGCGGACAATCGCAGCGCTCCCTATGCCCGCAAGCTCAAGGAAGAATGGAACGGACACGAGATCTACATGCGTACCGGAACACCGATTCATCCAATGTCTCCATTGACCAAGCTGATCTGGCTGCGAGAAGAACATCCCGAGATTTTTGATCAGACCGCCAAATTTATTTCGATCAAGGAATATGTATTTTTCCGTCTGTTCGGTCAGTATATTGTCGATCATTCTATCGCATCCTGTACCGGCATGCTCAATCTCAAGCAGTTGGACTGGGATCGAGAGGCGCTGCAACTGGCTGGTATTACAGCGGATCGCCTATCTACACTCGTACCGACAACCCATCTGATCGAGGGATTGCATGCAGAGGCTGCAGCCGAGATGAAGCTGGGGCTAACAACACCATTTATCGTGGGTGCCAGCGACGGGGTATTGTCCAATCTGGGAGTAGGCGCTATCGAACCGGGAGTGGTTGCAGTAACGATCGGCACGAGCGGAGCGATTCGTACTGTAGTGGATCAGCCGGTAACTGACCCCAAAGGCCGCATTTTCTGTTATGCACTGACCGAGGACAAATGGGTTATCGGTGGTCCTGTTAACAATGGCGGGATGCTGTTCCGCTGGGTACGCGATGAATTTGCTGCTTCGGAAGTAGAGACGGCCAAGCGCCTTGGTATCGATTCCTATGATGTGCTGACGCGGATCGCCGAGCAGGTACGTCCGGGTTCGGATGGATTGCTGTTCCACCCGTATCTGACCGGCGAGCGTGCACCATTGTGGAATCCGGATGCACGTGGTTCCTTTATCGGGCTGACGATGAAGCACCGCAAAGAGCATATGATCCGCTCGGTGCTGGAAGGGGTTATTTTCAACCTGTATACGGTTATGCTGGCTATGGAAGAACAGATCGGTCGTCCGGCCCGTATTCATGCGACCGGTGGATTTGCTCGTTCCTCATTATGGCGCCAGATGATGGCGGATATTTTCGACCAGGAAGTCATTGTGCCGGAAAGTATTGAGAGC
The DNA here is from genome assembly GCF_000346635.1 of Paenibacillus shenyangensis. Classification (NCBI taxonomy): domain Bacteria; kingdom Bacillati; phylum Bacillota; class Bacilli; order Caryophanales; family Paenibacillaceae; genus Paenibacillus; species Paenibacillus shenyangensis. The sequence goes on along the minus strand of NZ_AOIG01000025.1, from coordinate 84,939 downwards.
TCCTGTCTCGGTGCCGTGGTACTGGGACTGTATGGTACCGGTCGTATCGAATCGCTGGATATCGTCTCCGGAATGATCGGTTCTACCCATAGTCATGAGCCGGAACCTGCAGCTACCCATGTCTATCATCAGCTACTGCCGATCTATATTTCTATTTTCCGCAGTCTGGAGCAGCAGTACAGCGCGATTGCCGAATTCCAGAATAGTATGGGTGAAGCCTGAGAATAGACCAAAAGGATAATAAATCCTCTTATCCAGACTTCTTGAAAATGCTATACTGGGTCAAACAGCTATTCTCGGATGTAATTCTCGTATAGTTGTCAGACAACAGTAAGGTTGTGGTGGTAACGTGGATTTTAATCTGGATATGAAAACGGTATTCATGTCCCTGATATTTGGTCATATTTTCACTGTCATTCTGATTACTGCTTATCGTCGTTCTTCGGTCAAGGACCGTTCGGTCAACATATTTATTCTCGCCAAATGGCTTCAGGCGATTGCCTGGGCGATGCTGATTTTCCGTAGTGCACTGCCGGAGATAATGTCTATCGTGCTCGCCAATACGCTTTTGTTTATCGGTGCAGCCATGGAGACGGCAGCACTGCTGATTTTACAGCAGGTATTTACACGCAGGGCAAGACGCTGGCATTTCCTGTATATGATCATCTGTGTAGTTGGTTTTGCAGTCATTTATATGGTTGGTGTATCCGAAAGTACACGGATTGTCTATGCTTCGATTGGGACGACTGTGTTCCTGATATATCCGGTCTATCGGATGACCCGCGAGCCGCAGGCTTCTCCGCTGAAAAGGCTGGTGGGCTATCTGTACGGTGTAGTTGCTATCAGTCTGGTGTCACGGGCAGTAGCAGCTCTGCAGCTGGGCGCACATGCAGGACTCTTCACGGTGGGGTTGTATCAGACATTTTCCTTTATTGCGCTCTATCTGATTATGATTCTGGGCAACATCGGTTTTGTCTTGTTGTCCAAGGAACAGGCCGATGCGGATCTGCTGCGGATGGCGAGTTATGACGAGATGACCGGTGTGTTCAACCGGCGTACTTTTATCATACAGAGTCGTAATCATATCCATAAGCTGGCCCGGCAGGGGAAGCTGGTCTCATTTATTTTGTTTGATGTGGATGCTTACAAGACCATTAATGATACATATGGTCATTTTACGGGAGACCGTGTATTGATGGATATGGCAAACCGGGTCAAAGAGTGCCTATCCCGTTTCCCTGCCGAGAATCACCTGTTTGGTCGATATGGTGGAGATGAATTTGCTGTGCTGCTGTCGGATACAGATGAGCGTGAAGCTGCCGAATGGGCAGAAGCGTTAAGACGGACAATTGCCGATAATCTCTCGGACATACTGCCAGTAGCGTACACGATCAGTCTGGGTGTAGTGACCGTACGGGCAGCAGCCGATATTCAATTGGATACACTGTACGTGCTGAGTGATCAGGCACTGTATAAGGCCAAGCGTGCCGGACGCAATCGGGTTGCTGTGCATGTGCCGCAGACCGATACGATAGAGACTGTACAGCAGTCTAATCAATAAGTAAGCTCGTATAATCGGGTGGGATGGATCAATCGTATAATACAAAAAGACGCTCTGTGAATCAGAGCGTCTTTTTGTATTTGTATGGTTTTACTTTCCGTCATACGGTGGGTCTATAGGATATCCTGCAGATAACTGCGCCTACCTATGACCATATAGCTGGAAGACAGGATAACGATTTATTTTTTGGTGGAATAGTGGTACAGATTGTCAGCAAGTGACTGCATCGTAGCACTCGTATTATGCAGACGCTCAATCACATCGGTAAAGGAACTGACCAGCGTGGCCTGCTCTTTGGAGGAAGAAGTGATCTGTTCGATCTCCCGCTCCATATTGCGGATCGATTCCTGCACATCGCGCAGCGCCGTCTCGATATCACCGGTCGCCTGCTTGGCATTGACGGACAGCTTGCGGACTTCGGTCGCAACAACGCCGAATCCGGCACCCAGTTCGCCGACACGAGCTGCTTCGATCGCTGCATTCAGACCCAGCAGATTCGTCTGCTCAGATATTTCCTTGATCAGCGTCGCAACTTCATTGATTTTGGAAGACTTTTGAACGGTAGTTTTGCTGTTTTGCAGAATCTGCTCGCTGGTGGCCTGCAGTTCTTCGGCATGGGCAGCGACATGCTGGACCATATCGACCAGACTGTTGGAGATCGAGCGGCTCTCATCTACAATTTTGTCCAAGTTCAGGGCTGTTGTCTGCTCATAGAATACATTGAACATGGCAACCAGCTTGTTGTCTTCGATAATAGGTACCGAGATGCCTTCCAGCGGATAGCCGAATACTTCCGCCGGGAAGAAGGAGATGGACGTGTTGCGTTTATCTTTTACACCGTTAAAATTAAGGAAGCTTGGATCCAGGGGACTGCCTGCCGAGTAGCCCAGGTTAAAGTCTCCCAGCTGTTCGTAGAACAGAATTTTCTCGTGGTCATATACGGAGACTGCAGCTTTTTCGCGCAGACCTTTGGTGAAGTATGGAATTACACTAATCAGAGCATTAACGATACTCATTTTATCCCGTCCTTTTCGTTCGAATACAGTACATTTTCTATTTATCGGCGAGGGACAGATTAATATTTAGCAGCTTACGATTAGTAATATATGGATAATAGTATGATTTATCCATAATATGAAAATATAAATAGGTAATAATATGATATAAGCTGTCAAAACGTCTTGTTTGCATCAATAATATGCCAAATACGTTAATAAAGGAAGCGAAAAAGTTTTTGTGATTATGAATACAAAGCAAAAAGAGCGGCAGACCAAAGTCCAACCGCTCTTCAAAAAGCAATACTTGTCTACAAAAGCAGATCCTGCCTGCAGCCAAGCCGTATTTACAGCATTCACATCCGTAGTGCTTCTATGACTGCATCTCTGGCGCAGTCAGACGTTCCAGCTCTTCCAGATAGGCAAAGGCATAATCATCCGATGTGCCGCACATTTCCAGGGATGCTGCAAGACCTCCACATACCTCCGGGCGTTCCGGCTGTCCAAACAGACCGCATCGGCGCTCGGAAGTCAGATGAATACATGGGGTTCCTGCAGGCTTGCCCTGTGGCATGCCGGGAATCGGTGAGGATATGGATATAATAATGCAGCATGCTGCACAGCCGGGACGGCATTCCATCGTAATCTCTCCTGTCGGGTTCATGATGCGGGATGGGCTGCCAGTCATGACTGTTTTATTTCCATACATCCTCGGCGATCTGGATGACATGGCGCAGCTTTTCCCATTGTTGTTCTTCGGTCAGTAGATTGCCTTCCTCGGTGGAGGCGAATCCGCACTGCGGACTCAGGCACAGCTGATCCAGGTTTACATATTTGGCGGCTTCGTCGATCCGGCGCTTGATCTCGTCCACGCTCTCCAGCGCTCCGTGCTTGGAAGTAACCAGACCGAGTACGATCTGCAGATCACGGCGCTTCACATGGCGCAGTACATCGAGTGAACCGGAGCGTTCATCGTCGAATTCCATGAACAGACCGTTCAGATTCAGCTGATCCATAATGGCATCGGCTGCACCGTCATAACCACCGGAAGCCGTCCAGGTTGAGCGGAAGTTACCACGGCAAATATGCATTGTAATAACCATATCGTCCGGACGGTCAGCTACAGCCAGATTCACCAGTTTGACGGAATCGGCGAGCATGCGATCCGGATCTTTGCCCTCTGCACGCAGCTTGGCTTTGGCTTCTTCGGAGAAAAAGGCTGCCCATGATGTATCATCCAGCTGCAGATAACGGCAACCTGCATCGTAAAAGGCACGAAGTGCTTTTTGGTAGGCAAGCCCAAGATCGTGTAGCAATACGTCGCTATCCGCATACAGATCGGATTCGATTTTACCACGAAATTGCAGCATATTGGGGCTTGGAATCGTCATTTTTGCGGTACGATCCGGGCTGACAACACTGTGCAGGAATTTGTAATCATCCAGATGCGGATGACCGGTAAAATCGATTTTGTCGGTTACTTTGATGCCACGTGCTTTGGTCGTTACCCCATGGAACTGGATACCTTTATCCGACTCAAAAGCCTCAACGCCATCCAGATTTTCCAGGAAGTCAAAATGCCACCAGGCACGGCGGAATTCACCGTCGGTAATAGACTGCAGGCCGATTTCTTCCTGTTTGGCTACGATACGGCGAATTTCTTCGTCTTCGATCTGTCGCAGCTGCTGGGCGTTAATCTCACCAGCAGATTGCTGAAGACGTGCTTGCTTGATTTTATCGGTGCGAAGCAGACTGCCTACATGATCTGCACGAAAAGGCGCAGTCGTACGCAGCAGGGAAGATGGAGAAGAAGTCATTATACATAACCTACTTTCTGGATGGGAATAATATTATATTGCATGGTAGCAGAGTTTGCATGGGATGTAAACGGTCGTTCTGCCAGAAGCAGCACGCTGAGGCGGTTACTCCAACCTCAGCTGCACATTGCATCAATGATTAGGCCTGTTCTTCGAACAATCGGCAGATTTCCACAATAACGGTAGTTGCTTTGACCATATTGTCGACCGAGACATACTCGTATTTACCATGGTAATTCTCGCCACCGGTGAAGATATTTGGTGTTGGCAGTCCCATATACGAGAGCTGCGCACCATCCGTACCACCACGTACCGGCGTGATATGTGGCGGGATGCCCAGATTCTTCATCGCCTGTTCAGCAGTATCGACGATATGCATCACCGGCTCGATCTTCTCGCGCATATTGTAATACTGATCATTCATCTCCAGCAGGATGCTATCTTCTCCATACGTCTGGCGGAATTCGTGCACGATGCTGGTCAGTGTATTTTTCTTGTGTTCAAAAGCTTCACGGTCAAAGTCACGAATAATGTAGGAGAGCTGTGTCTGCTCCACATCACCATGAATCGACATCAGATGATAGAATCCTTCGTAACCATCTGTAAATTCAGGTGCTTCTTCTACCGGCAGACGGCGGTGCAGCTCCATGGCGATTTTGGTCGCGTTGATCATTTTGCCTTTGGCTGTGCCGGGGTGTACATTGGTTCCTTTGCAGATGACTTTAGCGGCAGCTGCGTTGAATGTCTCGTATTCCAGTTCGCCCAGTGGACCGCCGTCTACCGTGTAGGCATACTGCGCGCCATAGGCAGCCACATCGAACTTGTGCGGACCGCGTCCGATTTCTTCATCTGGGGTAAAGGCGACCCGGATCTTGCCGTGCTTGATCTCCGGATTGCGGATCAGATGATGCATCGCAGTCATAATCTCGGCGATGCCGGCTTTGTTGTCTGCGCCCAGCAGGGTCGTGCCGTCTGTCGTCATCAGGGTATGACCGTGATAGCCTTCCAGCTCCGGGAAGTCTCGCGGAGACAATGCAATACCGTGTTGCTGATTCAGCAGGATATCTCCGCCATGGTAATCAACCAGCTGTGGTTTTACATTTTTGCCGGTAAAATCAGTCGCTGTATCCACGTGGGCCATAAAGCCGATTACCGGTACATCCTTGTCGGTATTGGACGGCAGAGTAGCCATCACATAACCGTTATCATCAAGTGTCACATCCTCCATGCCGATCGTGTTCAGCTCCTGCACCAGCTGGCGCAGCAGATCCCACTGGCCGGGTGTGGAAGGGCAAGTGTCGCTATCTTCATTGGATTGGGTATCGATTTGGACATAGGAGGTCAGGCGTTCAATCAGTTCATTTTTCAAGACGGGTCAGACTCCTCTCGGTAAGTAGCAGATGGTTGAATCTTATTTTGTCATTTTAGCATAAGTTCGATGATGGTAACGGATAAGTTCACTGCATGGATGGTATCGTATAGCAGAAGTGGGCTGCGAAGCTCCCCTGTTATCTTTCGATAAACCTGCACCAAAAAGGGATAACACGAATCGCGTTATCCCTGGCTAAAGGCTATGGTTACTGTGAGCTGGACGGCTGGGAAGCGGATGCCGGATGATCCTGACGATCCGAAGCACCCAGGCGCAGCAGATGTTTGCGAAAAGCATGCATAACCAGCAGATGCACACGGGCCTGCGTGAATTTGTACAGGAACCATGGCAGCGATGGCAAATAATCATGAATTGCGATTACGCATTCCTGAGTACCGGGAATCTGCTGAAACTCCAGTCGTCCTTCATGCGTCTCCTTGATACGGGCAAAGGCGCCGCCGGTAATATAATACACGGCACTTCCTGCATCACTGCGCTCCGGACAGAACGTCAGCTCCAGGATCGGTTTGCGGAGAAATCGCACATATACGCGGTAATGACCGGGTTGATCCTGCTCGGTACGTACGATACCCGGCAGCAAGCGTCCCAGCCATTCCATATAATAACTGCCGGCCCAGCGTGCATTTTTCCCTTCGGGTATAAGTACACGCTGGATGGAGCGCACATCCGATACCGCCGGAGCAGATGAGGAAGACGTTTGGGCCTGTTTGGCAGGCTTTGTTTTCTGCTTGTGCTGTTCCTGTGATTCCTGTTCCAGAGCGATCCGGGCTGCATCTTCAAAAGTCACCTTGCCATCGCTGATGCCCGGTACATGGTGGTCCTTATGGGCAACCATCGGGTGAGCCAGACTCTCGACCAGCGGATAGACCATCTCGCGCGGCATCTGAGTGACCAGAGTGACCCATAGTCTCGACAGACCGATCGTCAGCAGCGGAATATCGATAAAGGTACGACGCTTGTGCATCACTTCAGCAGTTTTTTCCATCATCTGCTTATAGGTCATCACATCGGGACCACCCACATCAATAGCACGGTTATACAGCTGTGGACTGCCTATGCTCTGCTGGATCGCATTCAGTACGTCCGACAGGGCAATCGGATGGGTCATGGTACGAGTCCACTCCGGCAGTGTCATAATCGGCAATCTGCGAACCAGTCGTGCCAATATTGGAAAAGAAGAGCCCTGCGGTCCCACGATCAGTCCGGCGCGAATCGTGGTAACCGGTACACCGTAGGAACCTAGCACCTGCTCCACCTCCAGACGACTGCGCAAGTGGCGGGACAACTGCTCCCGCGGTACATTTTCCGGGATGATGCCGCTCAGGTAAATGATCTGCTTGATTCCATTTTTGCGGGCAGCCCGTGCGAAGTGATCCGCCAGAATAACATCCATATCTTCGAATTTGGCCTGGGTCAGCTTGGCGGTCGGCATCATGGAATGAACCAGATAGATGGCATAGTCTGCGCCTTCCAGACATTCATCCGCTTCAGACATGGAGAACAGCTCACAGGCACGCCATTCTACATGTTCATTATTGTGGTCCTTGCGCTCATGACGGGACAGCGCAATCACATCATAGTCACGTACGAGCTGCTGGAGCATATTGTGACCAATATAGCCGGTTGCTCCGGTGAGTACGATTTTGGGACGGCGGGTAGTAAAGGACGGTTCCGCAGCAGAGTGGTTAACAGGATTCATACAGACACCTCGGTTTCTCAGAATAGCCGTGATTAATCAGGGGAGACAGTCCAGACTGTACTCCGGCACGAAAAAACATATTGCTTTTCAATACCCTGTTTGAGGCAGTGCTAACCGGGCATTGCTCAGATACATACCATGCTGTACCGAAGCAGGCAGAGCAGCCGGAACTTCGGGAAGTGTCATAGGATCAGACAGCTAGCGGTGAAGCGGATATGTTAAAGTATGAATACTATTCTGTTATTCTTAGACGTCAGAAGGGTAACTTTTAGGGATAAGGGTTCGTCTAGTAGATAGCTGTAACAGATACCCTGTGACGATGCCAGACAAGATGGCGCGTCATGACAAGAGCTGCAGTCCGGATGATTAGCAGTTGGTCTATCTGCTGTATCATGCAGCTCCATTTCAGGCAATGCCAAGGAGGAATGCAATATGTTACGTCATTTATCTGTACGAAAAGGAATACTGGCTGCGACGATCGCCGGCACAACAGCGCTGGGCGCAGTAGGAGCAGGATACGCTGTACTGGCGCCTGTGCATCATGCCGAAGCGGCAGAGAGCAGCTATACGCAGAAGCTGGTGCTGCAGAACCTGAATAGCTTTTATAAGCCTGCACTCAAAGGGAAATTCCCTGGAGACATGAATGCATACACCGTCGGCAAGACGACAAGAGATGAAGTGCTGGATCGCCTGGGCGCCGCTGAAGTGCCGCGCAAAAATGCCAGCGGATACGACCAGTACACCGCCAATATGGGGCATCCCGGTTATGCCTTTCATTATAATAAAAACAATGTACTAAACGAGATTCGCTACTTTGGTACCAATGTGGAGCGCCAGACGAATATCGGCGGTATCACAATGAAGCTGCTGCGCCAGCAGTGGTATGCACCTGCATCCACAACTACAATCGGCAGCGGAGCGAACAAGCAGACCAAGATGACCTATATCCGTGGGGATTACAAGCTGGAGTTCATTTTCAACAGCAGCACCGATCTGGATCATATCAATCTGATTAAGGCCTGATTGCCTCGATATTTAATAAAAAACCTGCAAGCAGATACTCTCTGTTTGCAGGCTTTTTTATTGTGTGGAATAGCTTATACTTCGAATATTCTGAATTCATCGACAACCTATGCCGACTTGCAGATGTATCACCGTTATTTGATCCCGAGTCTCATCCGGTAGCTGAACAATATATTGATAACACCGCCGCGGAAAAAGTCGTCTGCCATCGCCTGAAATACCGCGATCTCCGATTCCAGATGCTGCGCGGCTGTTCCCAGTTTTAATGCTGCCTGAATACCGCCCTGGCTAAGCAGAATTCCAGTATATCGCTCCGCACTGCACGGCTCCGTATGGTGGAAGACGATCTCCCGGGTAAAGCGGAAATGTCCGCTATCCTCAAGCAGCTGCAGATGCTGGCTTTTATCACGCTTGACGGCAGTCTTGTCCGGATCGGCATGCTGCTCGATCAGCCGGTCGGAGAGACGGATCAAATGCTCATATTCCCGCTCCAGTTGCCAGTTGATCGTAGGCGGCCAGTCGCAATCATATACTGCAAATACGCCGCCTGTCGTGAGCGCTCTCGCTGCTTCCTGCAGTGTACTTACCGGCTCCATCCAGTGAAAGGACTGGGAGCAGGTAATAATATCGGCAGCTCCCTGCTCGACAGGCAGCTGATTGGAATATCCCTGTTCAAAGGTGATACGATCCGTATCTCCCTGCTGTTCCAGCTTGCGCCGGGCGACAGTGATCATGTCTTCATTCGGCTCCACGCCGATCACCCGTGCAGCGCGTCCTTGCCAGATCAGCGTGGACAAACCGGTCCCGCAGCCTACATCGACGACCAGAGAAGGGCGTTTTTGCAAATAGTTGGTCAGCAGATCGACGACCATACCGGGCGCCTGTGGACGATGCTGGTCATATAATTCCTGAAATCCGTTAAATCGGTCAATATTGTTCCTCGAATTGTGTTCCGGGATATTCATAATGAGTCCTCCTTTGGCGAATCGCAGGTCCTTATTACTGATACTCTTCTACTAATGAAAACCAATTTGATTCCATGACAACCGAGCAGATTCATATCGGTGAATGACCTGGTGATGGGATGATGATAGGTTGAACTGATTTCTTAAATTGAGACGAGTATATCATACCTGTGTAAAGGGAGCATTAGCAGGCGATTCCTGGAATAAGATAACGCCGAATTCCTGTACTGATCACGATACACGTAAGCTGCCGCTGCTCGCATATATCGGCGCTTAGCAGATTGACGCCTGGAAAATATCGGCGCTATACTGGGACAAACCGGCTGCCCCAGAAGTTGGAAGACAGATGGAGTTATTCCGAATCTGTCTCCTGTGACAGACGTGCAGGATCATGTCCAGCGCAGCAGCTTGAAATCAGGAAAGAGGTGCCGATCATGTCCAACGAATTATTGCAAGCGATGCAGCTGATCAAAAGTAAAACATGGGTGGATCTAACCCATACCTTTGGTCCGGATTCGCCGCATTTTGCCGCATTTCCGGCGGCGGAATTCAAGACCATGTTCGATCATAACGATGGATTTTTCGCTCAGCAGTTCAGTTTTGCGGGACAATACGGAACGCATCTGGATGCACCCATTCATTTTGTCCGGGATGCCCGTTATCTGGAAGAGCTGGAGCTCAAGGAACTTGTCCTGCCGCTGGTCGTGATCGACAAATCGGCCGAAGCTGCGGCCGATGCAGATTACAGACTGACTGCAGCAGATATTGAAGCCTTTGAGTCGGAGCATGGACGGATCGCATCCGGGAGCTTCGTGGCACTGCGCACCGATTGGAGCAAGCGCTGGCCGAGTCAGGAAAAGTTCGAGAACAAGGACGAGCAGGGCAATAACCATGCCCCCGGCTGGTCGATCGAAGCACTGGAGCTGTTGTTCCGGGAACGTGGGATCAAAGCGGTCGGTCATGAGACGTTTGATACCGATGCCGCTGCAGATTATACCCGTAATGGAGCGCTGCTCGGTGAATATTATGTGCTGGATCAGGATACATATCAGGTCGAACTATTGAATAATCTGGATCTTGTTCCACCGACAGGCGCTGTTATTTTCAACATTGTCCCCAAAGCGGAAAAAGCATCCGGCTTCCCGGTGCGCTCATTTGCCATTTTGCCATAAGCGACTGGATTAGTGTGTCTGGATCGATAGGGATGTATGGTCAAAATTCAGTGGAATCATGTTCGCTGTGAGGTATAAACCGGTTCCGGTATGGATGAAGACGACACATGCCAAACCGGTGGCTATAAAGTTATTGCATTTAGCTATTTTCGATACTCTGTAAAAAGTGATATGATTTAATGAAACCAATCCCAAGTAATGCCTGTTAAGGAGACATGACCATGACGATCGATATCAAAATCGAAAAGACAACAAGCCCGAAAGCAAAACCTGTAACAGAAGGTCTGGTATTCGGCAGTAAATTTACAGATCATATGTTCATTCTGGACTACGATCATGGACAAGGATGGCACGATCCTCGTATCGTTCCTTATCAAAATATCAGCATGGACCCTGCAGCCAAGGTATTCCACTACGGACAGACGATTTTTGAAGGTCTGAAAGCGTACCTGACTGAAGATGGACGTATACTCATGTTCCGCCCGACCAAAAACATCGAGCGTCTGAACCTGTCCAACGAGCGTCTGAGCATTCCCGAGATTGATCCGGAACTGGCACTGGAAGCACTGCGTCAGCTGGTACTGATCGACAAAGAATGGATTCCCGAAGGTGAAGGTACGTCCCTGTATATCCGTCCGTTTGTGATTGCAACTGAGGCGGCACTGGGTGTAGCTCCATCCCTGCAGTACAAATTCATGATCATTCTGTCCCCGGTAGCCGCTTATTATGCTGAAGGGATTAACCCGGTCAAAATCTACGTGGAATCCAAGTATGTACGTGCTGTTCCCGGCGGCGTAGGCATGGCGAAAACAGCCGGCAACTACGCAGCAGGTCTCAAAGCGCAGGAAGGCGCAACCGAGCTGGGCTATTCCCAGGTGCTGTGGCTGGACGGCGTACACCGCAAATATATCGAGGAAGTCGGCAGTATGAACGTCTTCTTCAAAATCGACGGCACCGTCGTTACACCGGCGCTGAACGGCAGTATCCTGCACGGGATTACCCGCGATTCAATCATCCAGCTGCTCAAGCATTGGGATATTCCGGTAGAAGAACGCCAGCTGTCTATTGATGAGCTGGAAGAAGCCGCTCGTTCCGGCAAATTGGAAGAAGCTTTTGGTACCGGTACAGCAGCGGTTATTTCTCCGATCGGTGAGCTGAACTGGCAAGGCGAGAAGCTGATCATCAACGAAGGCAAGACAGGCGAACTGTCTGCCAAGCTGTATGAGACACTGACCGGTATCCAGAAAGGCGCAGTGGAAGATCCATTTGGCTGGGCACTGGAAGTAAAATAAAGCAAAACCATGAAATAACGAATACGGTTTGATATACGTATGAAGTGGAATGGCAAAAGGTAGGATTCGCTCACAGCAGCGGAATCCTACCTTTTTTGCTTACTACCTTTTATGCTAAAAAGAAGCCGGTTCACTGGAAGAGACCAAGCCGATTTGATCAGGATCAGGATCAGGTGAAGTCTTATTCAACGTGGCAGGTGCAGGGGCTGACTTTTGGTTGATCAGTATTGAGCTTACAGCTAACAAACTGGAAACCGCTACAATGGATGCGATAATACTTTTCGCTTTTTTATTCATTTGCGCTCCCGTCCTTGATGAATTAGACAAATCGTATGGTCTTACATCTGGTTTATCTTCTCCCAACCATATAATAGCTATCCTCTGATTACAATTCCCAGCTGTTCCTTACAACACAAAAAGCTTTTGATTCTATAACGCTATAGAGTCAAAAGCTTTTTCTCATGCTTTGGTCAGTTTATTCTGCAGGACGATCGTCTGCAGCTCATTCGCTTTGATAGCGAGTCCCATATAGTAGGCATCCCGGTCGTTCGCTTTGCCTTCGAGCATCAGAATATTGAGTTCCTGAGTCTTCATATTCAGATCAATAATCAGCTGTTCGATCTCCTGGATCAACACCGTATGCGGATTCTGCTCCACCTGCGGAACAGATATATTCAGTTCCCGAATAGAAGAGGACGATACAGAAGTCTGTGCCTGTACCTGTGTCTGATTCTCAGCCAGATCGTAATACGCAGCAGTGCCTTCTTTGATCTTCACGATACGTGGTTCACGATCAGCGATTGTGCGCAGTGCACCAATGATCGAACCATCACTATAATTTTCGGGCAGCTGCTCCAGGTATTTACGGATAACAGCGAACCCGGTTTTGCCTTCTTTTTGCAAATAACGAAGCACGTGATTACGTATACTCTCGGCGTTGGAATTTTTCTGATACATAATGGAACCCCCAGGGAGAAGTCGGATGTTAAACATCATTCTTTTTGATATATTAACACAGTATTAATACTGTATCAAGTAGTATTAATACTAATGATACTAAGTATTAATACTGTTATGAAGTATCAAAAATAGTATTATTAAAAGGAGAGTGTGTGGTATGGAATAGCTAAAAATCCTTGCTATTAAAGGGTTTATAGCGTGTATCCATTGAATAGATGTTGATACCTAGTATCATAAATTCTAGTATCAAACTTTCATGAGTGAAAGGATCTTGATACTGGCAGTAGCAAAAATAGACAAGGACAATAAACAGCACCAGAATACGAAGTGAAAAGTAGTCCATCCGTTTCAACATCGTGTGTATCGAATATATTCAGACGTAGATGCGTTCAGATCGTAGATGTCAGTGTTTGGTACAGATCCCTTTTTTATACGGACAAGAGACGATATGATATAGCTATACATTTAGAAAAAGGAGGCGCTTATGCAGAAGATTCTGAAGATAGCGTATGGTGCAGTGCTTGCTGTTGGCATTCTGACGCTGCTATGGATGGTACTCGGAGCAACAGGAGCTTTTCAGGGAGCGGTTGATCTGGTGGAGACTATTATGTTGATCGTAGTAGGCATTCCGCTGATCGGTCTGATTATTATCGGCGGGTATAATCTGTTTTACACAAGAGTGTTTACAGATTGGCTGCGTACGCTGGTTCCGGTGATAATATCAGCCATCATTTTACTGTTGTCCTTTGTTGGCATTAGTAATACGAGCACGGTGGGCTGGTTAACAGATCATGTTAGTGCAGATGAGACCAGGATAACCACAGATGGAAAGTATGAGTACCGACTGGAGATTGTGAATGGTACACAGCGCAATTCCTCCGAACGTGTCTATCTCAAAAATAGGGCAACTGGCGAAGAACAGACAATTAAAGTGCCGATCGGTATGGGATCTGCCTATTCAGTGGCGTATACCGAAGGAGAAGAAACAGGCTGGATCACAATGAAACCAACAGATCAGAGCAATCAATACATAGTAAGCACGACAGAAAAGATTATGCCGGCCAGAGAAGACCCTTTAAAACCGATCCATTTCCTGATGAATATAGAAGCGGGGACAGCTGTTGAAATAAATTGATGGTATAGAGCCGGGAACAATAAATGAATTGAAAGGAACTCCATTGTTCTTTAAGGGATGTGGAGTTCTTTTTATAGAGGCCAATGTTATTCATAATTTAACTAAGCAGATCTGCGTATAAATTAATTATGGAAATTTTACAAATAAATGTATTAAATTCACGTAACACCGCTATATAATGAATTGAATCTTTATACTATAAAGGAGGGGTTATTAATGAATTGGCGTGTCGTGTGTATCGCTTTGTGTATGCTTTGTCTGTTGGTGCCTTATATACCGCTTGGAACGGTGCACGCGGAGCAGAATGATTACGAAAGAGTCGATGTACCCGCCAAAAGTCTGATCAGCGCACACAACACGTTACCGGGCAGCACTCCCCAAATGGCTGCGGATGGTAATCTGGCTACCGCGTGGAATGCAGGACGCAACAGCGGGGTAATAAGCTTTGTTTTTAACCAGGATATCAAAATGAACGGAATTGAGATTGCAGCGACTTCTTATCCGACGAGTACATTCAGCTATCTGATCTACGGACTGAATGGCAACCGCTGGGAAGAAATTGGACGTGCTTCTCGTACGGTAGAATACCGCGAAGACGGCAAGGCGACGGTGCTGGAACGAATCCCGGTTCTGGAAGGAACGTATGGCGGTGTCCTGATCTCGATGGACTCCAGTAATACTGCATTTGTATCGATCAACGAACTCTATCTGACGCAAGGAACAGAGCCTACATTTGATAATGCTACAGTCTCTCAATTGAGTGGTGGGGCATTTTTGACGTGGGAGCATGAAGGTTTTGCCAACCAGACCGTCATCTATTACGGAACTCAGCCCGGCGTGTACACGGATAAAGTCATTGCGCCATGGAGAGGATATCTGGGGACGCGTGTATATAATCTAGTGAATGACAAGAAGTATTATTTTAAAATCGCCGCCAACGTCCAGGGTAAAATATATTACTCCAAAGAACTGTCGGTTGTACCCAAATCGAGTAAAATCGCCAAAACCTTGCCTGAAGGAACAAGGGGTGGCGTCTGGCCGTATTACAGTGATCTGAACTTGACGCCAAACGATGCTTTTGATGGAGATATTTATACGTCATGGTATTATACTAATCCCAATTATCCGCCTAATGATGATGGTTCGCTTTCTCTCTATTTCTTCCGCAATCCAACCTATATAGAAAGTGTTCAAATTGTTACCCAGTACTCTCCTGTAGCTCTGGACCGATCCGGTGTGCGAGAAGATGAATATACAATTACGTCCGGATGGGACTGGAATACGGGAGACATTCCGATTGGTCAGCTGAAGACAACAGTTCGTGATCCCGGCGGCGATGGTATCGTGTATCTGGAGACAATTCCCGTCAAACCAGGCTATTACCACGAATTTGAGATTCATGTGAAAACGACAGGCAGATATGTCAGTGTGAATGAAGTGATTATTAATGGAAAAGATCCCAACACTTCAGTAACTGGTAATGTGTATGGAAATCAAGCAAATGAAGTGACTCAAGATGTGTATGCTGCCAATCGCTCTGTAACAACATTTTGAGACGCCAAAGGCTACCGTGCTGAATCGGTAGCCTTTATTTGTCGTAGTGTAATGCTTTTTGGAGTACAGGATCATTTCCTTTTTGCATATCATCCACTGTATACAATACATGAATGTCCGGTTCTACAATAGAATAGGCTGCACGTTGAAAGTCCTGCGTACAATAATATATAGTTAGCTGGCTGTTCGGCAAGGTAAATGGCAGGATGTCTCCGGGTGCATTGGGATCGCCCATTGCAGGTTCTCCGATAATGGTCGCGTGCAGTTCATTGCGTAAGGTTACTGCATGAAACATAGCCGAAGAAGCAGTATATCGATCTACCAACACGATAATTCGCTGACTGATCGATGGTGAGTTTTTTAGAATATCAAATAGAGGAAGCATCACGTTCTCATCTCCGCCTGAGTTGCCTCTTAGATCAATAATAAATTTATATATCTCCAGATTATGAATACGATCCTGCACATCCATGATGAACTGAGTCGCCGGATTACTGGGATCATCGGCGCAGAGCTTATAATTCATATAGAGGGTATGTTCGTTATCCATTATAGTAAAACTGTAATTATACTGATGATCAGAAGCTGGAGCAGGTGAAAGTGTCGCCGGTGAACGTACTGTCTCTCTCATATGGCTTATCGGTATAGGGGCAGCAGTTAGGTGAATGACAGTACCTTGCTTGTCCAGGAAGGTGAGTGGAATCTGCTGCTTGTTTGTAATGATATGCAGTCCATGCAAAATATCCGGAAGCAGCACATAAGAAGGAATCAGTCCTCTTAAATCCTGCTCGTGATCATGAGGGATAAGGGGTCTGAGCTGCTCTATAATCCGGGCAGCCGGGTGACCATTGATATCGGTCAGTTCGGTATACATGACCTGCTGGTAGGCAGATGAAGCGGCTATCACATACAATTTGCTATCCTGGAGGTAAAGGCGAAATGGCAGCATGTTAGTGGTCTGGCTGAATTGGATAGAGTTATGAAGCTGACCGACTCTGGTCAATGCCTGCATAATACCGATTTTTACCTGATCATCATCAGGATAATAGGAAGGCAATTTGTTAGTGAGAGTATTTAATTGACGAATGAAAGTATTCGCTCTATCCGTATCATGATCCAGCTGAATATCTTGGTGAATGTACTGCTGTTCTATGACTGCCAGATCGGTTTTCCAGTTATTGTACCAGTATCTGTAATGGATATAGATAGACAGTAGAAGCAGTATAAGAAGGATAAAAAAGATTCTAATGATAGTTTTGCCAGGACTGGGGTGCTTCATGATTCGCCTCCACTGTCCACATTTTGGACGGTATATTCTTTTTACTCTGTTAACGCAATACCGGCAGCATATAAATGACCATATGCAAAGATTCTGCAAAATTGAGAAGCCAATTGTTTTGGAGTAAGGCAGAGGTCATTTTTAATCCACCAGATGACAGTACCCATAAAAGCAGATACGGTGTACTGGATTAATAAGTCTTTAGAGATTTCATGATTTTCCCATTTTTCGTTCATGGTACTCTGTATAATCTCCTCCATTTTGGTCTGAAACCCGTGAACCTGTTTTTCCTCTGTTAAAAGCGCTTTATAAAAGTACAGATGGCTGGAAATATTTTCTAGAATAAGTTCTGCTATGGTTTCCATTCTTTTTAAACTGACCGGCATTTCATCATTGGGGCAAATCATAACGGCTTTTCCTACATTTTCTAACAGTTCGTTTATACATGTATTAAGAAGCTCTGGTTTATTTTGATAATGGGAATAAAAAGTATTACGGTTAATCATTGCTCTGTCTGCGATATCTTGAATCGTAATCGCATCGTACCCTTTTTCATTCAGCAGTTCAGCAAATGCTTTACGGATGGAGTGCCTGGAACGGACAATTCGCAGGTCTGTTTTAACAACCATACATTAATTTTCCTTTCTATTTTTGAAGTTAAACGACAGATTCGTCTGATATGCATGTTATCATTCAAAACGCGAAATATTGAATATTGAATAGCAATATTCATTTGATTATATTGAGCAAGAGCCATATAAACAACACTTGTATTTTATATAGGTCTATCTTATGACGAAAGAAGGTTTTAATCATATGAAAAAAATAATTGCTGTTGTAGGTGCTACGGGTACACAAGGAGGAGGATTGGCCCGAGCCATTCTTCATGATCCGGACAGCCCTTTTCGGCTGCGAACGCTTGTCCGGAACCCACAATCCGAAAAAGCGTTGGAGCTTGGCAGACAGGGTGCAGAAATTGTCCAGGCTAACCTGAGTGATCCAGCCAGTATAAAAGCTGCTTTTGAGGGAGCATATGGTGCTTTTTGTGTAACAAACTTTGGAGAACTGGGTACTCCGGAAAAAGAATTGGAGCAGATTGCGAATATGGCGGAAGCTGCCAAAGAAGCAGAGCTTCAGCATGTGATTTGGTCGACTCTGGATGATCCTCTCCAACTTGTATCGCTGGATGATGAACGGATTCCTACAGTTATGGGAAAGCATAAACTTCCTCAAGCAGAAGGGAAAGCAGCCGGGAATCATGAATTTATTCGTCGTAATATTCCAACCACATTTCTGTTGACTTCTTTCTATTGGGAGAACTTTCTCTATCCCGGTATGGGGCCGACTTTGAATACAGACGGGGTGCTTTCGCTAACTCTGCCAATGGGGCAGCGTAAGTTGCCAGGTATTGGCGCTGAAGATATTGGACGATGCGCATACGGAATTTTTAAAAGCGGGGATGAATATATTGGACAAACGGTAGGTATTGCAGGCGGGCATTTAACAGGACAAGAGATGGCAGCTGCCTTTAGCCAGGTGTTGAATCAAAAGGTTCATTACCATGCGGTAGAGGATCGTGTCTTCCGTCATTCAGAAGCATTGGAATTAAGTATTCTGGCCAACACGTATCAATTTTATCACGATTTTGAAGAAGAATATTGTGGGGCACGCAATCTGGAACAAAGCAAGCAGCTTAATCCTGCTATGCAAACCCTGGAGGATTGGATTACTCGTCATAAGGATTCTTTTCCCTTTTAACAGGATCAGGTATTGGACTGCGCTGCACATACGGTATAATCTGCAGAATTATGTACTATCTGTATAAACATTTGGTGTAAATATCATGGATCAATTGCGGGCAATCCTTGATGTATGCTATAAATGATGTAGTTCCGACCTGGAACCAAGCATACACGAATATATTCACATAAGGCTATGCCATATGATATGAATACAGGCACACCGTAGCGTAGAGTTATACATACGGGAGCACGATTATTTGAGAAAAAGGAGCTGTCATCTGCACATGTCTACCGAGATGAACACGCACGAAATTATTAACCTGATCAAAACAAGCAAAAAGAAAACGCCAGTCAAAGTATACCTCAAAGGCCAGCTGGACGGTCTGACTTTCCCAGAGGGCGTGCAGACATTCATCACCGGCAACACCGGTGTTATTTTTGGCGACTGGGCGGATATTCAGGGCGTACTGACTGAGAACAGCGCACAGATCGAAGATCATGTGATCGAGAGCGATCGTCGTAATTCCGCGATTCCGCTGCTGGACATGAAGAACATCAATGCACGTATCGAGCCGGGCGCATTTATCCGTGAAATGGTATCCATTGGCGACAATGCGGTTATCATGATGGGCGCAGTAATCAACATCGGTGTTGTAATCGGTGAAGGTACAATGATCGATATGGGCGCTGTTCTGGGTGGACGCGTTCAAGTTGGTAAAATGTGTCACATCGGTGCAGGTTCTGTCCTGGCTGGCGTGATCGAGCCGCCTAGTGCGCAGCCGGTTGTCGTAGAAGACGATGTACTGATCGGTGCCAATGTAGTTGTTCTGGAAGGCGTACGTATCGGTGAAGGCGCTGTTGTAGCAGCTGGAGCTGTTGTAACCCAAGACGTACCTGCATTCTCCGTAGTCGCAGGCACACCTGCACGCGTGATCAAACAGGTCGACGACAAAACGAAATCCAAAACAGAGATTCTGCAGGATCTGCGTACCCTGTAATTGGATATATGACAGAGGAAGCGTCAGACAAGCAGCACCAAATGGTCTGATGACCCTTGCACCAAAGGCCCGGCATCTGCCGGGCTTTTTTGTTGAATATTATAGGTATACGGGCATTATCTTCATAGTGTCTGACCATTATCAATCGTGAAAATCTGGCCGGTGACCGATTCCTGTGTCAACTGGAACAGGATCGCGTCTGCGATATCTTCAGGAGTGGAAATGCGCTGGAGCGGTAGATGGCCTGCCAGCTGATGCATTTTATCTTCGTTGCCTGCCCACCACCGGGTAGCGACGGCACCGGGGGCAATACTGTTGACCCGGATCGTCGGAGCCAGGGCAATAGCCAGTGAACGGGTCATGGTATGAATCGCTGACTTGGTGGCTGCATAAGGGATCGAAGAGCCGATACCCGTCGTTCCAGCCACGCTGCCCATATTGATAATAACGCCGGAGCCCTGCTTTTTCATATAGGGAACAACGGCCTGGATACAGTGAAACATTCCTTTTACATTCACATTGAAAAGAGAATCCCATACGTCATCGGTTACTGCATCCAGATCGTTCATGGGGATCTGGGCGGTAATGCTCGCATTATTGATGAGCGCATCCACTGTCCCGAATGTGGATGCTGTATAGTGTACCAGCGCATCGACTTCCTCAGCTATAGCGACATTGGCTTTGCAGGCTGCTGCGGTTCCGCCGAAGCGGGTGATTTCCTCTACAACTTGCAAAGCTTCCTGTTCTGATCGGCTGTAGTTAATGACGACTTTGGCCTGCTGGGCGGCCAGCTTCAGAGCGACGGCTTTTCCAATCCCCGTACCGCCGCCTGTGATAATGACGACTTTAAGTTGTAGCTGCATTTTGTTCATCCTCCTTCGGGTATATGCCACCTCTTTATTATATTTTTGGCCAGCCACGGCGTATAATACAGAATAATGAAGGTGGTATCATTTGAAATGATATCTGTGAAGGAGAGATTGTCTGTGGAAAGTCACGATTTGCGGATCTTCAAACAGGTGGCTGACTTGCAATCGGTCTCCAAAGCTGCCGAAAAGCTGGGCTATGTGCAGCCCAATGTCAGCCAGCGCATTAAAAGCCTGGAAGATGAGCTGGGCGTTCGCTTGTTCCTGCGCAATAACAGAGGCGTTACCTTAACGGAACAGGGCGTTATTTTGTTGGATTATGCCAATCGGATTGTAGAGCTGATGGACGAAGTCACCCTGGTGCTGCAACCAGAGGAAAGCAGGGAATGTCTGACCATTGGTGCTCCCCAGACCGTATCTGCCGTCAAGATTCCGCAGCTGTTCGCGTCATTCCTCCAAGATACCCGTCATATGGATGTGAAGCTCAAAACGAACGATAAGCAGCATCTGCTATCCATGCTATCCTATGGGGAGCTGGACGGGGCTTTTGTACAGGGCGAGTATAATGCGTCACAGTTTGATACGGTGCATAGTTATTGGGAAGAGGTAGTACTGATCTCGCCTCATCCCGGCAAAGATGATTCCAGCCATGATCCCGTCCTGATCGTCAATGGGGACAAAAACTGTATCTACCGCAATAAAACACTGGAATATGCCAGAGTCCATCATGCGGAGCATCCGGTTATAATGGAATTTGATTCGCTGGAATCTATTCTGCAGGCCGTTCATGACGGAATGGGAATGAGCATCGTACCGGCATCTGCGGTTCACGGTCGCGAGGCTTTATCTACTGTGCAACATAAGCGGTTGTCCGAACGGATCAGGATCGATTTTATTATCAGGCATACGAAGAAACAGCCGCCAGGTCTGCGAAAGTTTATTCGATTTTTGCAAAATCAGCCATCCGAATCTGTCTAAAAGCAGCCATTCATTCGTAACGATATACTGGAAACCGATTGAGTATTCCGGTAGTCTTTTCAATATACAATGATTCTGTCTTCCGACTTTTAACATATCCTTAACTATGGGCAAGGAGCGAAATCTATGACTACACCAACACTTATTAATATCCGCCGTGATCTGCACCGGATTCCCGAACCGGGATTCCAGGAGTTCAAAACCCAGCAATACCTGCTGGATTATATCGCCCAATTGCCACAGGAGCATCTGGAAATACGTACCTGGAGAACAGGTATTCTGGTCTATGTGCACGGGACAGCACCGAAGCGCCGGTTTGGCTATCGTGCCGATATGGACGGACTGCCGATTGTGGAAGAGACCGGATATGATTTTCAAAGTGAGCACCCCGGCTATATGCATGCCTGCGGGCACGATCTGCATATGACGATCGGGTTGGGAATACTGACGCATTTCGCCCGGCAGCGGATGCAGGATGATCTGGTGATGATTTTCCAACCGGCTGAAGAAGGACCGGGTGGAGCAAAGCCGCTGCTGGAGAGCGACGAACTGGCGGACTGGATGCCAGAGCAGATCGTCGGACTGCATGTGGCGCCGGAGTATCCGGTAGGCACTATTGCGACAAGACAGGGTATTCTGTTCGCCAATACGTCGGAGCTGTTCATTGATCTGATCGGAATGGGAGGACATGCTGCCTATCCGCATCGTGCCAATGATATGGTAGTTGCCGGCTGTCAGCTGGTCGGTCAGCTGCAGAGTATTGTCGCCCGCAATGTGAATCCGCTGGATTCTGCAGTTGTGACCATTGGTAAAGTCGAAGGCGGAACCAAGCAGAATATTATCGCTGAACGTGCACGTCTGGAAGGCACGATCCGCACGCTGTCAGCCGAGACGATGGTACTGGTGAAGTCGCGCATTCAGGCGCTGGTACGAGGGATCGAAGCCGGATTCGAGTGCCGGGCAGAGATTGATTGGGGCTCCAACTATATGCAGGTATATAATGAAGAAAAGCTGACTGCCGAGTTTATGCAGTGGCTGTCCGACCGTTCGGATGTGCAGCTGGTCGAGTGTACGGAAGCGATGACGGGAGAGGACTTTGGTTATTTGCTGGAGCGGATTCCGGGCTTCATGTTCTGGCTGGGTGTGGATACACCGTATGGCCTGCATCATGCCAAGCTGGAACCGAGTGAGGACGCGATAGAGGTGGCAGTTCGTACCGTGACAGATTATTTCGAGTGGAAATCAGGAACAACTGCAGAGCAGGACGGACTACATCACGTATAGATAGCAAGACAGAACGAACGAAAGGAGGATGTACGTATGGCGAGAACCAAAGCTTTTGACAAAACGGCGGTGCTGCAGCGGGCGATGAAGACGTTTGGACGGACCGGTTATGAAGGGACGACTTTGCCGGATTTGCTGCAGGAACTGGGCATTGCGCGGCAGAGTCTGTATGATACGTACGGCACCAAGCGTGATCTGTTCATTATGGCGGTCAAGCATTATATGGATGGCAAGACCGAGGATATGGCAGAGCTGCTGGAACAGCCCGGTAGTGCGATCGGGCAGCTGGAGCATATTTTCGATGTGATGATCCAGGCGCTGGTCGATCCGGAACTGGCACAGCAGTGCTTTATCATTAGCAGCGCGGTTGAGCAGGCACCGCAAGACGCAGAGCTGCGGGATTATTTGCAGAGCAATACCGAGCAGATCGAGCAGGGATTGTACCGGCTGCTGCAGCGGGCGGCAGATGAAGGAGAGCTGTCTGCAGCGTTTGATTTGCAGGAGTTGGCACACTTTCTGGCACATGAGCGGATGGGTCTTATTTTCTCGGCCAAGGCAGGTGCGAATGAACAGCAGTTGCGCAGCATCACGAAGATTGCATTGTCGGTGTTACGAAGTCATCGTGCCTGAGCACTGCAACGATAAGCTCGGGTGAACAAAGCAACTCATGGATAGCTGAATATCAAATGAGGAGTGATGAACATGAGCAAAAAAGGCAAAAGAATAGCATGGATCGTAGCGATTTTCGTGATTGTATGCTGGATGTTGCTGGTATGGTATGTACGGCATATCAGTGGGGCTGCGTAATGCTGTGAATTTGATCAGATGTACCGTTGAAGTTTTTGAATAAAGGTTATCAAAGAAGGATCGCCGGTATGATCTGGCGATCCTATATAAAAGAGGCACACCCAAGTATGATAATTTAGGTGTGCCTTTATCTGTTGTTATATGAATTATATATTTAGGTATAATCAAATGTTCGCTGTTCGCTACAAGAAAATATTCGTGCCCTATTATCGGATTCAGCTGGTAACGGGTGCGTACCAGTGCAGATTGTCGCGGATAAAGGCTTCCAGTGAACGTGGAGCCTGGCCGGTAATACGCAGCACCGTATCTGCCACCTGATCTTCGATGCCTTCGGTACGAATACGTGTATCCAGTCCAGCAAAAAAGCGTGCATAATCCGGCTGCATCCCGGCAGTCAGCAGCAGGTCGTACAATTGTTCTTCGCCCACATGATGATGCTGCACATCCAGTCCAGACAGATGACTAATGATAGCGGCAGCTTCTCCATAGCTGAGAGACTCCGGTCCGGTGATGATATGATCGGTATTATGCGGCTGCTCATCGGTCAGTGCATGGACAGCCACACGGGCAATATCCTCGGCATCGACAAATCCCAGCTTGCCATCACCGGTCGCTGTGGTAATACCTGCGCCGGCGCGAATCGCATAGCCATGTGCAGCTTCGGTAAAGTTCTGCATAAAGTAGGATGGGCGCAGAATTGCCCATTCTGGCGCATGCTGCATAATATACTGCTGCACTGTTCCGAAGACAGGCCCATCCGCTTCAATCGAAGCACTGGACAGCATGACCAAGCGCTGTGTTCCGGCAGCTAGTGCCTGTTCGATAAAAGGAATCATGACCTTCTCGGGATGCATGTCCATGATAGGAGCTACCAGATAGATCGTGTTCATTCCTTCGACGGCAGCAGCGAATGTCTCTGGACGGTACCAGTCGAATTCCACTTCAGGGATCGCCTGCTGACCAGAACGTGGGGAGCGCATCGCTTTGCGTACAATGTAGCCTTGGGCAGTCAGTAGTTCGGCGATACGGGTCGATGTTTTGCCGCTGCCGGCAGTGAGAAGAAATTGTGGATTTTTCATAATTAGACCTCCTGTGTAGGTGCATCCGGAGTGACAGCCCGTGCTACAGCGAGCGGGTTCCAGTAATCCAGATAACGCGAGATTTTACCATTTTTCACTTCGATCAGGGAGATATAGTCCTGTGCATAGACCTTGCCTGTCTCCAGCAAGATGCCTGTCCCCTGGAACTGGGCGATAAAGATATCCGGGTTCAGCGTCTGGTGAATCACCGGTGTACTGAAATGATTCATGCGGATCATTCCATCAAACTGCTCCATATGCTGGGCGAGAGCCTGTTTACCCTCCAGTAACTTGTTGTAACCTTCATCTGCATAAGGGAACTCAAAGCGGATTTGCTCGTCGAACAAGTCCAGCCAGCTCTGCATATCCTTATCCAGCAGCAGAGAACCAAACTGGTTGATTAGATGCAGCGCCTGTTCTGCACGTTCGTTCAATACATCAATAGTAGAAGAGGAAGAAACGGATGAGTTGGTCATAATAAATGCCTCGCTTTCAAATGAGTAATAGGATTATATTCGTCCTGACAGAAGCAATGAAGCGGCTTTGTCAAAGGCTTGTAAGACCACTATACCCATTCCGGACTAAATAGTCAATAATATTCGGACTAAATAGTCAAAAATAATTTGAGGTGATTATTGTCTGGGTAAAGTAGGGCTTGCAAAGAGGATGAGCATAGCGAATAAACGCGCAAAGCTGACTTGGCAGCTTCATATTCATAAATGTGTATGTATTTTCATGTAACAACCCGCTTTTTAACGGTAATCAGGTGCAGAAATGAATAGTCAAAGTATCGTAAAAAAGCTTTGACTTGCTTGTCTCCAGTGGCTTACAATACTCATTTGTCGGGTAAGAATGGTTAGATACCCGGATCGAGCGGCAGAATCGTCTTTTCGGATGGATTCGGCATGAGCAAATTCCTATACCGGTTCAATAGATACGGATGATTAAAGGAGCATGGAAGCATGAGCATAAAAAAACGCATTTATGATATGGTACTGATCACGATAGGCGCTTTTCTGTTTGCACTGGCGGTCAATCTGTTCATCATCCCGAACAATCTGGGTGAAGGCGGCGTGACCGGGGTTACGATTATCATCTATTATTTGCTCCAATGGTCTCCCGGATTGGTCAATCTGGTGATCAATTCATTTCTGATTCTGATCGGTTACAAATTCCTGGATAAAACGAGTATTATCTATACGATTATTGCGGTAGCGCTGAACTCGCTGTTCCTGCATCTGACCGAAGGCTGGCATATTGAATCCAATGAGATCGTAGTCAATGCGGTCTTTGCCGGTGTGCTGGTCGGTGTAGGGATCGGACTGATTATCCGTGCAGGCGGCACAACGGCAGGTACAGCGATTCTGGCACGAATTACACATAAATATCTGGACTGGAATATCAGCTACGGCTTGCTCTTTTTTGACCTGATCGTGGCATTCTCGTCCCTGTTCATTATCGGAGCAGAGCGGCTGATGCTGACAATCATCGCGCTGTATATCGGTACCAAGGTCATGGACTTTATTATCGAGGGTCTGAATCCGAAAAAGGCAGTCATGATCATCTCCTCCCATCAGGAAGCGATCGCGGAGAAGGTCATTACCGTCATGGACCGCGGGGTGACTGTATTATCCGGTCATGGATACTACACCAAGAATCCGAAGGAAGTACTGTATATTGTAATTAGCAAACAGGAAGTATCTGTCCTGAAAAAGATCGTACGTACCGAAGATCCGAATGCATTTATTACGATTCATGATGTACGCGATGTATTTGGTGAAGGGTTCCTGGAACTATCCAAGTAAGATCTATGCTCCTTTTAAATAAATAGAAACACAGCCAAAAGCCACGCTGTCTCCTCCGGGAATACCCGTACAGGAGAAGGCGTGGCTTTTGGCATGGAAGACAATGTGCTGTCTGTGTGCCTGCGCATTCAGATACGCAGTGCACTACAGAGGCAGATCATGAAGCTTCCGATCGATTCAGCCGTTCAAGGCTCAGGACTTGCTTTTGGCGAGTTCCAGCGCCATATCGGCTTTTTGCAGATCGTGTTCTACCTGCTCGTCGATATTGTACGCATGGTACATTTCATTTTCGATCATATAGTTAGCGATTTTCTCATGCAGATCGATCGCTTTTTGCATTTGGGCTTTGAGTGTACGGCGTACACCTGGTGTAGCTGTCTCGGTCAGGGCGACCGCATAGTTACGGACACCTGCTTTGGCAGACATCAGCAGATCGGTGGCAATTGCCAGATCATCGAGTGGTGCTGTTGCATTAACGAGCATTTCTTTGGTCATACTGTTGGAAGCCATAATGAACTCCTCCTTATTTTTGTTTTTCCAGGATGGATCTGAGGTCTTCAATTGCTTTGATGGAGTCTTGAACATCTTCGTCCATAATCTGTCTCAGCTTATCGTCTTTGACAAGTTCGCGCATAGCTACCGCTTTGGTAACACAAGATGTTTTGAAAGTAAGCAGCTCGTGCACTTCCAGCATTTCATGAGTCGCTAATTGTTTGGCCATGATGACATCTCCTTTGCAACCATTATTTAACAGGCTTTCTATCTGTATATAACCCTGTTTGATTTGTTTGTATCAGCGAAAATGGGGTAGTGCTCCAACCTGTAGGGCAGCATGAAGAGTAAATAAGCAGTCGATCATCGTTCATTATCCGGCAGGTACTGCCTATGACATCGCATTGTACATAAAAGCACAGCCAAAAGCCCTCTGGACAGCGAAGAGGATGCTGTACAAAGGGCTTGAATAAATAGTTGGAACCAAGGTACTTATTTGATTCTGAAATGCTCGATTTCCTTTTGCAGATCATCGGCACGTGCAGCGAGGGACTGGGCAGAAGAACTGATTTCTTCCATAGAAGCCAGCTGCTCCTCGGCAGATGAAGCGATATCGTGCATGCTCTCGGTATTGCGGGTGGAGATACCGGTCACTTCCTCGACAGAACGGGCAACTTGTCCGGCATTTGAATTGACTTCCTCGACCAGTGTATTCATTTCCTGCAGGTTCGAAGAAATACGGTGCGAATTGGATTTGAGCTGCTGGAATTGCTCGGCAGAATGCTCTACCGAAGTCAGACCATCGGTTACGGAATGATGGATCTGCTTGAAGGTGGACAGGGATTCATGAATCTCGCGAATAATATCCTGCAGCAATCCTTCGATATGCTGAGCAGACAGATGGGACTGTTCGGCCAGCTTTTTCACTTCACCGGCGACGACGCTGAATCCTTTACCGGCTTCACCGGCACGTGCCGCTTCGATCGCTGCGTTGAGCGAGAGCAGATTGGTTTGTTCGGCAATCGTATTGATCGTTTTGAGGATCGTGGAGATCTCGGTAGACTTCTGTGACAGTCCGGTTACCACTTCATTAGCCTGGTTCACGGAACGATCAATATGCTGCATCTGACCGACTGTCCGGCGGATCAGCTGATCGCCTTCGTCTGCCATCGTATTGGAGGTATGCGACAATCCGAGTAGAGACTGGGAGTGCTGCTGTACTTCCTGCAGCAAGCGTGCCACATCGTTCAGCTGGGAAGCGCTGCTGCTCATATTCTGGTTCTGCTTTTCGGTACCTGAAGAGAACAGTTCGATAGCGGACGTAATCTGTTCGGTCGCCTGACTGGTCTGCTCGGAGCTGGCATTCAGCTGCTCGGACGAGGAGACCACGTCGCTCACAGTATCCTGAATCGAGCCGACGAGAGAACCCAGAGATTCATTCATATGGTTAAAGGCTTCAGACAGACGGCCCAGTTCATCCTTGCTCTTGTCTTCGACAGACTGGGTCAGGTCTCCCTGGCTGATCGCATTGGCAACATGAACGAGCTTGTTCATTCGTTTGCTGATCGAACGTGTCACGAGCCAGACGATAACGCCGCCAATAATCAGGGCGAGCACCATTACGAGCAGTGTCTGGTAGAGCAGCGGTTTTACCTTTTCGTCAATCTCGCTGTGAGAGAAATTGCCGACGAGCTTCCAGCCGGTAAGCGGGCTGGTTGTATAGCTGAGCTGTTTATCGACATCGTTGAATACATAGCTGAAATTGCCCTGTGGTTTATTTTCGGCAATAATACGCTTGGCAATATCATCGGTCTCGCCCGCTTTGATCGTTGGGTGAGAAATATAAGTGCCATCCGGTGCAACAATCACGGCATAGCCTTCATCGCCGATCTTGATCGTGGAGGTGATTTTGAGCAGTGAGGCAATACTGATATCAAGTCCGACTACACCGCTTTTGTCATCAGTTTGTCTAGCGACAGTTACGGTCATTTCCTGTGTGGATGAAGAGATATACGGATTGGTGATAATGGTCTTGCCCGGGCTGGCTTCTGCCTGTTGATACCATGGACGTTGTCTTGGATCGTAGTCAGCCGCAGTCGGAGCGTCCGAAGAAGTGAAAAATGCTCCTGTTGTAGTTCCTACATAGATGCCTTCCACTTTGCTGGTCGCATCATCATATGTGTTCAGACGTTCGAGCAGTGCAGGACTGCCGGCAGTCGTATAGTCACGCTGTGTAATCTGTTTGGCAAAATAGTCAACGGTATCTTCGTTCTGCTGCATATCGTTATCTACAATCGCACTCAGTGTGCCTGCATTGAGTGCAGTGCTGTCAATGAGTTCTTCGCTGAGCGAGCGCTGGGCGGTAAAGTAAGAAACCAAGCTGGAGGTTACCAGTGCTACTACGAGTACAGCACAGAAATAAAACATCAGTTTGCGGCCTAACGATTGATTAAGAAATAAAGCCTTGATTGCGTTCATCGAATCCCCCCGTTTATGATCTGAATGAATATGTTATCGACAGAAAACGACTTTGAATAAAGATAGAACCGAAAGTAACTTTGTATAAAACATAAAAACAAGAAAAAAATGCAGGATTCACAAAAAAACAGCATGTCTGCAGCCCGGCAATTGGCATTACAATGCCGATCGGATCTGCAAACATGCTGTTTGTTATACTCTTATTCAAAGTATGATATGAATATTAGCCAAGCCGCCCGACAAACTGTTCCAGACGATCGAGCGCCTGTTCAAGCACCGGACGCGCATAGGCATAAGATAGACGGATATATCCCTCGCCATATCGGGAAAAAGCATCCCCAGGCACGACAGCGACGCTACCTTCATCAAGCAGACGGAGCGCGAATTCCATGGAAGGCAGTCCGAGATGGGCAATCGAAGGGAATAGGTAAAAAGCGCCTTCCGGCTTATCAAGTGTCAGTCCCATATTCATCAACCGGTCGTATACATAATCCCGGCGTTCCCGATAAGCATCCCGCATCGGCAGTGCATCGTCGATACCGTGCGTCAGCGCCTCCAGTGCCGCATACTGGCTGATGGAGCTGGCGCAGGATACATTGTATTGATGGACCTTGAGCATATGCGCTGTGAGCCAGGCAGGTGCCAGTGTATAACCGATCCGCCAGCCGGTCATGGAGTGGGACTTGGAGACGCCGTTGATAATAATGGTCTTGTCACGCATCCCTGGCAGCAGGGCTATCGATTCATGGGGTACATCGTAGATGAGTTCGCTGTAGATTTCGTCGGAAATAACGAAAATATCGCGCTCATGCAGCAGGGCGGCGATATCTTCCAGCTCGCTGCGGCTCATGACGCGGCCTGTCGGATTGGACGGATAGCCGAGAACG
Organism: Paenibacillus shenyangensis; assembly: GCF_000346635.1. NCBI lineage: Bacteria > Bacillati > Bacillota > Bacilli > Caryophanales > Paenibacillaceae > Paenibacillus > Paenibacillus shenyangensis. The sequence continues at coordinate 54,681 of NZ_AOIG01000025.1, read as the reverse complement.
ACAGCTTTGGTACGCGGCGACAAATGCGGTTCCAGCAGCTCGGCGGTCAATTTGAAGCCGCTACTGCGAGTGTCTACATAGACCGGAATGCCGCCAGCCAGACGAATCAACGGTTCATAGCCAGGGTAGATAGGACCCGGCAGGATGACTTCATCTCCCGGTGTAATAATCGTGCGCAGTGTAATATCCAGTGCTTCGCTGGCACCGACCGTAATAATAACTTCACTCATTCCATCATACTGCTGGCCATACTTGCTACGTACAAAATCGGCTGCCGCCTGGCGCAGTGCAGGTATGCCTGCATTGGGTGTATAGACGGTACGACCTTCCTGCATCGCACGCTCGGCAGCTTCGATAATATGCAGTGGGGTCGGGAAATCGGGCTGTCCGAGTGTAAGGGCTAGCGCATCCGGATACTGGGCAGCTGCATTGGCGATTTTACGGATACCGCTAATCTGGATTTCTTTGACGGAGGAGTTGAGCAGATGTTCCATGGAAGTCTTCCTTTCTGGATAGAGAAATATGTAAAAGATGCGGTGTTCGGTCAAGCCGACTTCCGCTGGTAAGTTGTACAGAAATCATTTTACAAAGTATATCAAAGTCTGCCGGGAGAGGACAGACAGACTTGCCTGTGGTATGTAGTGTAGACAGGGCAGCTGAATAATGCGCTATCGCATCCTACCGACTGACAGAGATCGAGGGACTGGAATTACGCCAAAAACGACCTCCATAAAAGGAGGTCGTTGGGCTGTTGTATAGAGAATATGTCTGCAATAAGAAGAAATGAGCGGCTGATGCCTAAACAGAATGCTGTGTCTGCAGCTTAATTCAACGTGTAGCTGTAATGAGGCGAATCATACTGAGGACCGGATTTCTCATACGTGAACCAGTATTCTACTTTGTTGCCTTTGGCGAGCCCGGTGATATTTTTGCGCCAGGTGCCGGAGCTGTCAGTCATACGGAAGTTCTGCTGGTCACCATTGTTGATTTTGTAGTGCAGATCCACATACTTGGCAGAGGTGACCGGTTTGAACGTAATGCTAATCTCCGTACCGGAGACGGTGGCTGCTCTGGCGGTGTAGTCAGCTGTTGTATTCTCGCTGCCATTGCCTGTAGTCGGCGGCGTTACCGGCGGCTCTGTTGTTGGCGGAGGTGTAGTGCCACCAGTCAGATATTGCCCGGTGAACGGGTTGAACCGGTGCAGCGACAGGATCAGCCAGCCTGTACTGGATACGCAGTTCTGCTGTGCCATTACCCAGTAGCTATTGCTGGTACCTTTGAGGGAATAAGGGATACCGCCGAGTGAAGCGCCTGAAGTTCCCTGCTTTTTGATAATTTCATTGTTGATAGCGTCGGCTTTGGCTGTATTGCCTTGCAGATAATAGGCCAGTGACATAAAGGCCGACCCTTCAAACCATACGTCCGCTCCGGTGCTGCCGATCTGGTTGCCGTTATCGTCATGGGCAGGCATTACCTGATCGGTCCAGTCAAAGTCATATCCGGTCAATGTATTGCCGGCATCATTATACGTCAGTGTCTGCTTGTAGCGCGGATTGTCCATCGTACCCGGTGATCCGTTGGCGTTCTCTACATACGCCAGACTGGCGCCATAATTATGAGTGCCGCTGGTGCCCAGTGCGAGTACACCCCATGGATTTACATCGAGTGGAATCTTCGGATCGATCAGACCGGTGTCGTTTTTCCAGCCGCCGGTGAAGCGTTTGTGGGATTCATCCCATACCTTGGTGTCGAGGAAGCTTTTGACTTTGGCAGCAGCTGCATTATAGGAGGCTGCTTTGGAAGAGTCGACGGATGCATAATACTGAAGTACCCGGTAAATATCGATATTGTGCTCGGTGGAGCTCCACGGCTCATTGGAATTGCTCCATCCGCTCCAGCCGCCGGCTACCCCACCATTAGCCTGCTGGTACTGCAGGGACCAGTCGAGGGCTTTGAGCGCCATCGGGCGGTAGCGGGTGTCATTGTACTGCTTTTCATATGCCATTGCAGCCATTGCCATCCAGACGACCGGACCGACATGCTTGCGGATTTCCTCACCTGCACCATTGTTGTACCAGTAGGAATTGAGCCAGAAGCCCTGAGGGTCCTGGATATCGCGCATTTTGTTCAATACTTTCTCGGCGCGTCCACGCTCTCCTTTGACAACAAAGGCAATCGCAGCCACAGCTTGATCGTACGTATAGACAATCTGCTTGGGATTATTAGGTCCCCAGAAGTCTTCAAAACTGTCTACCAGTCCGTCAAAGGCAAGCCCGGCAGTAGCATCCTGCTGCGTCTCCAGCCAGATCAGCGCCTTGTTGGAAGCATCGCTGGCTGCATCGGCGCGGACAGGTCCGGCTGCACTCAGCGTTCCTCCCACCAGCAGTACTGCAGATAGCAACATATTCGTCCATTTCTTGTTCATATATTTCCTCCCTCAGCATGTTATGTAACAGGTAAGTCAAAATCTATAGTGGCTTATGATAGCGCTCTCGTGAAGGGGCTATTCTACGTACTGTATGTGTGTTTCTACGATGGGCATTACAAAGTGTCCAGATTGGTATAGACGGAATTGGTCCCTTTTCTACAGTCTCTATACAAAATTTTTATATATTCTTTGTAAAATATACTATTTCTATTGGACTTGAGTCGTTATAATAGCAATGGTGCCTTTTGCGTAAGATTGAAGTGGTTAAATAATAAAATGATGCTTTTTCATCACATAAAATGTTATTTAGTCATATAAATGGAAGCGGCGGCTGTAACAGGTATCCCAGATGGATCCATGCAGTCGAAGGTAAACGAAACGGAGCACCGCCAGTCGATACAGGCGGATGCAAACAAGGAGGCTGTTATGAACGAAAATACCATTATCCGGTTTGATGGAGTGACCAAGCGTTACGAGGATGGAACGCTGGTACTGGAACATATAGACTTCGAGATCGAACGGGGTAAATTCTACACATTGCTCGGCCCATCCGGCTGCGGCAAAACGACGATTCTGCGGATGATCGCCGGCTTTACGGAGCCGAGCGGCGGCTCGATTTATTTTAACGATAAAGTGATCAACAAAGTGCCTGCCAACAAACGCCAGGTGAACACGGTATTCCAGGATTATGCGCTGTTCCCGCATCTGAATGTGTTCGAGAACGTGGCTTTTGGACTGCGTGTCAAAAAAATGAAAAAGGAGCAGATCCAGACCAAGGTACTGGAGGCGCTCAAATTCGTCAATCTGGAAGGCTATGGCCAGCGGGCGATCTCGGAAATGTCCGGCGGTCAGCGTCAGCGGGTCGCGATTGCACGCGCGCTGGTGAACGAGCCGGAAGTGCTGCTATTGGATGAGCCGCTGTCTGCGCTGGATCTGAAGCTGCGTACCGAGATGCAGTACGAGCTGCGCGAGATTCAACAGCGTCTGGGCATTACTTTTATCTTCGTTACGCATGACCAGGAGGAAGCGCTGGCGATGTCGGACGAGATTTTTGTTATGAACAAAGGCAAGATCGAACAGAGCGGTACACCGAACGATATCTATGATGAGCCGATTAACCGCTTTGTGGCGGACTTTATCGGGGAATCGAATATTGTACCCGGCCGGATGATTGAAGACTATCTGGTTGAATTCAACGGCAAGCAGTTCCAGTGCGTCGATGCCGGACTGCGTCCGAATGAAGCTATTGAAGTCGTTATTCGTCCGGAAGATCTGGAGCTGACGACCGAAGATCGCGGCAAGCTCAAGGTACGCGTCGATAGTCAGCTGTTCCGTGGTGTTCACTACGAGATCAGCTGCTATGATGATTCCGGTCATGAATGGCTGGTCCACTCGACCCGCAAAGCAGAGCCGGGCAGCCAGATCGGTCTGGATTTTGAGGCCGAAGCGATTCATGTTATGCGATTCGGGGAAAGTGAAGAAGATTTCGACCGCCGTCTGGAAGGATACGGAGAAGGCGGTGTCCATGCAGGCTAATACTCGCGCGATCTATATGCTGCCATATTACGTATGGATCGTCCTGTTTGTCGTAGCACCGGTAGTGCTGGTTGCGTATTATTCCTTTTTCGATGTGGATGGGAATCTGACACTGCAGAATTACCGTACGTTCTTCACGCCGGTATATATGCAGATGACGCTCAGCTCGTTCTGGTATGCCTTTCTGGTGACGCTGTTCTCACTGCTGATTGCTTATCCGGCAGCCTATCTGCTGACCCGGACCAAGCACCGGCAGCTATGGATTCTGCTGATTATCCTGCCGACATGGATCAATCTGCTGCTCAAAACGTATGCGTTTATCGGAATCTTCGGTACGTCCGGTCCGATTAATGCGCTGCTCGGTACAATCGGGATTGGCGAGCAGCAGCTGCTGTTCAATGCATTCAGCTTTGTCTTTGTATCGGTGTATATTTTCGTACCATTCATGATTCTGCCGATCTATAATGCGCTGGAAGAACTCAATCCGACGCTGATCTCGGCGGCACGCGATCTGGGCGCGTCCGGCTGGACAACATTCCGGCGCGTCATTTTCCCGCTGACACTGTCCGGGGTGAAGTCCGGCTGTATGGCGGTATTTATTCCTTCGCTGTCGCTATTTATGATCACCCGCCTGATTGCCGGCAATAAGGTTATTACACTCGGTACGGCGATTGAGCAGCATTTCCTGGTCACACAGGACTGGGGTATGGGCTCAACGGTAGCCGTGGTGCTGATTATTGCAATGGCTGTACTGATGCTGCTGACCGGCGGCTTCGGACAGGAGGTGCGTCATGGGAAATAAGAATAAATGGGGCAATCTGTATCTGGTACTCGTATTCGCGGTGCTGTACGCACCTATTCTGTACCTGATGTATTACTCTTTTAACAGTGCAGGCAATATGCACAAATTCGAAGGCTTCACCTGGCAGTGGTATGGCGAGGTATTCCAGGATACGCGCCTGATGATTATCCTGATCAATACACTGGTCATCGCGCTGCTGTCTTCGGCGATTGCGACGATTATCGGTATTATCGGTGCGCTCGCGATCGACCGGATTCAGCGCCGCCGGCTCAAGGATGCCGTGCTGTCGCTCAATAACGTACTGATCGTGAGCCCGGACGTAATCATCGGTGCATCATTCCTGATCCTGTTCACGATTGTGGGCATCAAGCTGGGCTTTGCCTCGGTGCTGATCTCGCATATCGCGTTCAGTATTCCGATTACCGTGCTGATGATTCTGCCGCGTCTGCAGGAAATGAGCCCGACGCTGGTCGATGCGGCACGCGATCTGGGCGCAAGCCGACGGGATGTACTGGCACGTGTTATCCTGCCTTTTATCAAGCAGGGAATCTTCGCCGGATTCTTCATGGCATTTACGTACTCGCTGGATGATTTCGCGGTAACCTTCTTCGTAACCGGTAACGGATATTCTACGCTGTCGGTCGAGATTTACTCCCGGGCAAGACAGGGTGTAGCACTGTCGATCAATGCATTGTCCACGCTGATCTTCCTGTTTACGACCGCACTGGTTGTCGGTTATTACATGATCAACCGCCGGGCACAGACCCGTACGCGCCGGAGTGAACTGGCTGCCGAAATGGGGGTGCCAAGATAAATGAAAACGATCAGCCGTATGTTTATCGTCATCATCGTCGCTGCGCTGCTGCTCATGTATCTGGCAGCCCGGCTAAATGTCAGCCAGGGATACTCGGGTAGCAATACACTGACGATCTACAACTGGGGCGACTATATCGATCCTGACCTGCTGGAGCAATTCCAAAAGGAAACCGGGATTACGGTTATCTACCAGACATTCGATTCCAACGAAGCGATGCTGACCAAGATCGAGCAGGGTGGCACCACCTTTGACGTAGCGATTCCGTCCGACTATGCCATCTCCAAGATGCGCGAGGAGAATCTGCTGCTGCCACTGGATCACAGCAAGCTGCCCAATCTCAAAAATATCGATCCATCGTTCCTGAACCTGTCGTTTGACCCGAACAATAAGTATTCGGCGCCTTACTTCTGGGGAACGGTTGGTATCGTATATAATCCCAAGCTGACCCATCTCAAATTCCACAGCTGGGACGATCTATGGGACCCGTCGTTGCGCAACAATGTGCTGCTGACCGATGGTGCCCGCGAAGTAATCGGGATGTCGTTGAACAGCCTGCATTACTCACTGAACGACACCAAAGAAGCTCACTTGCAGGAGGCGCTGGCCAAGCTCAAGCTGCTGACGCCAAATGTCAAAGCTATCGTTGGTGACGAGATCAAACTGCTGCTCGCCAACAACGAAGCCGCCGCCGGACTCGTATTCTCCGGAGACGCATCGGAGATCATGGGCGAGAACGAGGATCTGGACTTTGTGGTACCGGAGGAAGGCACGAACCTGTGGTTCGATAACATGGTTATTCCGAAGACTGCAGCCAATATAGACGGTGCGCACAAGTTCATTAACTTCATGATGAACCCTGAGGTGGCAGCGCAGAATGCGGAGTATGTAGGGTATTCGACACCAAACGATGCAGCGCTGAAGCTGCTGCCGGAGGATATTTCCGGAGACGAACGCTTCTATCCGCCAGCAGATCTGACCCGCCGCCTGGAAGTATACGACAATCTGGGGAAAAAGATGCTCGTGCATTACAATGAGCTGTTCCTGCAGTTCAAGATGAACAAGTAATAAGCAGCACAGAGTCAATGATATAGAGATATCAAAAAGCTCCACCGGATCGGTACTGAACCTACTCAGTAACCGTCTGGTGGAGCTTTTTTTGGCTGAACATCTTTATGTAGTGGTAGGGTATCAGGAAAGGGAGTCAGTTAGACGCCCGGATAATGGTGCCTGTAAAAGTGATAGAGGAATAGTCTGGTTTTTGCTGTATATCGGTTCGTTTCAATACACCGCTCCATTGTCCTGCAGTAGGATAATTCTCCGAATATCGGATCGCAGACGGAATATCTTCTGTTGGCTGAAAGTTTCTGACTACCGTAATATGTATTTGATTTGGTGTGGACATGGTGTACTTTGTATCATAATGAACACTGGCTACAACATGATTGGTATAAGCCGGAAGAGACGATGAATGGTTGTCCATAGCCAAAGCTGATCCGCTGCAAACCACAAGAAAACCCGAAGTAATGAATGCGGGGAGCATCAACCGTTTCATTTGAATACCAACATTTTTCATATGTAGTTCTCCTTTTCGCAAAATGAATTTATTATATCATTTAGTCTAACCATTTTATTGAAAATAAGAAACAAAAATACATTCTTCATGTCTTGTTTACGACTTCCTCATCCAGTCCTCATGTAGGATGAGATAAAAAGATATACATTAAAAGCATAGCAAACAATTACATACTTACCAGAAAAGTAGCAAGCGTCAAACTTAAAAGCTGAAAGGAAGCGACAAGATATGAAGATCAATCACGTAACGATCCAGACCTGTGCACTGGAAGAAACCTATTTATTTTATACCGACACTTTCGGACTATTGGATCTGAACAAGCAGCAGGATCGTTTTAGCCTGCAGATTGGCAGCAGTATTCTTGAATTTGTGCAGACTATGGACAACAGCCGACCGTTTTACCATTTTGCTTTTAATATTCCCGCCAATCGGTTCCGGCAGGCTAAAGAATGGCTTCAGAAGCGGGTAATCCTGCATCTGGAAGAAGGGACGGACGAAGTCTTTTTTAAGAACTTTGATGCCTATTCGTATTACTTTACGGATCCTTCTGGCAATATAGTGGAGTTGATTTCCAGACAATCGGCATCTCCGGTAGTGGAAGAGCCATTTGGTATAGCACAGATTCTCAATATTGGTGAGATCAATGTGACGACTCCAAGGCTGATGGAGATGGGAGAGCGACTGATCGACTGGGGTGTTCGTCCCCGTCTTGATGAAGAATTAGGTGAAGGGCTCAATTTTATGGGTGAGGGAGATTCTTATCTGCTGCTGGGTCGCCCGGGGAGGATATGGTTTTCTTCGGACAAGCAAGCGGAAGTACATCCCGTTACTATAACGGTCGATGGAAGTAAGCGAATTGAGGTGACAGCAGAAGGAGAAGTGTTGCTGACGAGTGTAGGAACAATCGGATAAAACGGTACAGAGCGCAGATTAAATCTAATCTGCGCTTTTATTTTGGGAGAAGATACATCAGACAGTTGTAACCTTTTATAGTCGTATACGTCTGTATAAATGGTTAAAAATAACTTCTATTCCACGGAAAGGATGTTTTTGTGAAAAAGATTATAGCAGTTATAACGGTTTTAACTTTGTTTTTCTCGGTATCCTCAAACACGAGTGCTGATGTATTCGATGATTCCAAAGTCAAAGTAATTCTTAATGGCTCTGAACTGGATTTTGATCCGAACGCCATTATTCAAAATGGCAATACAATGGTGCCATTCCGCCAGCTCTTCGAAGCGTATGGAGCGAAAGTAACATGGAATCAAAAGACCAAAACTATCACTGCTGTAAAAGAGGATACTACAATCCGATTAACACTGGACCGTTTTGATGCATATGTAAACAACAAAAAAATTAAACTGACCCAAACCCCTTATATGGCAAAAAACACATCGCTGGTCAATCTTCGATTTATCAGTGAAGCAATGGACGCCAAGGTGAATTTCGACAAGATTAATTTAACTGTAAATATTACGACATCAAAATAGTCTCAAAAGTTTAGTATGTAATCATTCTGCTGGACGTAACATATCTTTATCCAAATTTAAGAGATAAAAAGCTGACAAATGAGTTCCGCAGGAAAAGCTGTTTACGAGCAGGTAAGCAGACCGCTACTCGTGAGCAGTGATAATGACTATATGGTTCGTACCTTTACCAAGGATTCTTCTACACGCAAAATATATGTACGTGCTGTAGGAATAAGCCAGTAAATCAATAATCATTAGATCAATAATAGCCTATCCCACTGCATACAGAAGAATCACAAACTACAATATCACAACAACCAAGTCTGATCATCATGCCATGATTGCCATGCGCATAATGATCAGTTTTTTTTGTCGAGTTCCTTATTTTTACAACACCTTGAAAATGCGAACCACAAACCTTGAATTTCTGTATTGCTGTAAGTAAGCGTTTACAGCATAATGTGGATGTAATGTTAATAATAATATTGATCATTCAACCAAGGGGGATAATACACAATATGAGAAAAACAGGCAAAGTACTATCGCTGCTGCTGACTGGTGCACTGGCACTGGGATTGACAGCATGCGGTAACAGCGATTCCGGTAAAAGTAGTGAAGGCGCGAGTGGCAGCAGCGGCGACAAAGTGACCATTACGTTCCAGAACATCTATCCGGACCCAACGACTCCTACCTATAAAATGATCCGCCAGATCGTCGATTCCTACCAGAAAGAACATCCAAACGTAGAAATCGCTCTGGATACCCTGAATACCGACCAGCAAAAACTGAAGCTGAAAACGCAGGCAGCTTCCCGTGAAATCCCGGATATCACCATTGTGAACCCTTCCGCACAGATGAAGCCGTATGTGGATGCAGGCTTGCTCGCACCACTGGATGACATTCTGGACAAAGACGGCCTCCGTGATACATACCAGGAAGGCCTGCTCGATTACTACAGCAAAGACAACAAAGTCTATGCACTGCCGGATGGCAATAATATCGAAGTGGGTTACTACAACAAAGCCCTGTTCGCCAAAGCAGGCATCGATGCTCCACCTGCTACTTTCGAAGAGCTGCTGGCAGACGTGAAGAAACTCAAAGACGCAGGTATTACTCCAATCGCAATCGGAGAAAAAGATTCCTGGACCGGTTCGTTCCTGTTCATGAACATCCTGCTTCGCACCAACGGTGGTCCTGGCTTCCTGCAGGACGTAGCCGATGGCAAGAAAACCTTTAACGACCCAGCCTTTATCGAAGCGGTCGATGCGTTCCAAAAGCTCGTACAGGCAGGTGCCTTCCCTGAAGGCGCAACCTCTATCGATGCCACAGCAGGCGGTAACATGTTCCGTACCGGTCAAGCAGCAATGTTCTTTATCGGTACATGGGAAACTGGCGCGAACGATTCTTCCACAGTCGGCAAAGACGTTGGTGTATTCAAATTCCCAACTGTTAATGGCAAAGGCAATCCGGATGAGTTCATGCTGGCACCAGGCAGTGCATTTGCCGTATCCGCCAACAGCGAACATCTGGCAGAAACCAAGGATTTCCTGAAATACTTTGCAACCAATTATCCAAAAGTATCCTTTGAACTGAAAAATGCAGTCGGTCTGGGTCAGAAAGTCGATGGCGACTTCGCTGCAGCCGGTTACTCTCCACTGGCGATCGATGTACTGGATCTGTTCAAAAACATCAAAGGCGGCGATCTTTCCTTTGATAATACGATGAATCCAGCCGTATCCCAGGTTCACCTGAGCAGTATCCAGAACCTGTTCGTACAGCCGGTTGATCCGAAGCAGGTAGCGGCAGAGCACCAGGCAGCTTTCGAGGCGAATCCTTAAGCGATTATTTCCTGACCTGCAGCAGCGCTCCGGCAAGGAATTCTGCCAGCGGCCTCCGATTGAGAATGGATATTTTGAAATACCGCTTTGCGGTAAATATCCATTCTCAAAGGTCAGCCTTTTGGCAGAATTTCCTTCCCTTCGCTGCGAGCATTAGCGCTGCATAACAACTCACAACCATACAGGCGCAAGTTCTACCAGGGGGGCGCCCACCAGCGCCCCTTTATTCATGCATGAATTTTTAAGCACTTAGCGAAGGCAAGATAATTCTGCCAAAGACCGACCTTTAAGAATAGAGATCGACCGCGAGGCGGTCATTCAGGATCTCTATTCTTAACCGGAGGTCGTGGCAGAATCTCTTGCCGTAGCGGGTGGTGCATATCCTGCTCAGTAATTTACAACTGTACACACATTGCAAAGCCCACTACAAATAGAAGCTCCACCACTGGAGAGGAGGGAGAAACCATGAATGTATTAAAAGTACCTGCCCCAACGATTGCCATTTTTGTACTGCCGTGTCTGCTCCTGTACATAGGAACGGTATTCGTACCGATTCTGGTTTCCTTTTATACGGCAACACTGGACTGGAACGGTATCGGAGATGCCAAGTTTATCGGACTGGCCAACTTCCATACGCTGTTGTTCGAAGATACCAACTTCTGGCCATCGGTCAAGCGGACATTGATGTATTCGGTGTTCTCCATGATCGAGATTCCATTCTGTCTGCTGTTTGCCATCCTGCTGAACCGTTATGTTCGCAAGGGTAGCCGGCTGGTTACGATTTACTTTGTCCCCGTGATCCTGTCCAATGTTATTCTCGGACAATTGTGGAAAACGATCTACAACCCGACCTCCATGGGCGGTATGTTGAACGGTATTCTCGTTCAGTTGGGACTGGAGAGCTGGACGCACAGCTGGCTCACAGAGCCGGCGACTGCGATGTATGCCCTGTACTTTGTATCGTTGTGGCAGTACTTTGGCTATCATCTGCTGATCCAGTTCACGGGTGTACAGAATATTCCCGACGAGATCTACGAAGCTGCCAAAATCGACGGTGCAGACGGATTCAAAGCCGATCGTTATATCACGTTCCCGATGATCGTGCCGATCTTCAAAATCTCGATTGTACTGGCATTTATCGGTTCTCTGCAGGCATTCGAGCTGGTCATGGTTATGACGGGCGGCGGTCCGGCACATGCAACCGATACGATTGCGACCCATATGTATAACATGTCCTTCCTGTCCCAGAAATACGGATACGGCAGCGCGATTGCAACGTTCCTCGTTGTCTTCTGTCTGGCGGTAACCGTAGTGATCAACTTTATATTTAACAAAATCGAACGCAAGGTAACCTAAGGAGGAGAGCGAGATGCTAAAAGTGAAAAAAGGATTTGTGTATCTTCTCTTCGCAATCCTGGTTGTTACCCAGCTGTATCCGCTGTTCTGGCTGCTCATGTATTCCCTGAAGACCAACGAAGAGATCTTAAGCGGCAGCTTTTTCGCACTTCCGAATATTCCGCAGTGGCATAACTATGCGGAAGCCTACACTTCCGGCAGCTATCTCAAATATCTGGGCAATAGCGTACTCGTTACCGGTGTGACCCTGCTGGCCGTTATTATTCTGAGCGCGATGACCGCCTATGCGATCTCACGGTTCAAATGGAAATACGGACCGTATGTGCTACTGCTGTTCTTGCTCGGCATGATGATTCCGATGCAGGCGACACTGCTGCCATTGATGATCATCTTCAAAAACCTGGACCTGCTGGACACCCGCTGGTCGATCATTATTCCGTATACAGCGTTTGCGCTGCCGATAGCCGTATTTATCCTGAGTGGATTTATGCGGTCGATTCCGACGGATATTGAAGAATCGGCGTTTATGGATGGAGCGAGTGTATACCGGATTTTCCGCAGCATTATCCTGCCGATCTCGTTGCCACCGGTGATGACGGTATGTATTCTGACCTTTATCAATATCTGGAATGAATATATCGTGGCGGCGACGTTTATCTCGTCCGAGAATCTCAAGACGCTGCCGTTCGGGGTGTATACGTTCGTCAGCCAGTATTCGGTCAATTACGGTAATATCGGAGCGTTCCTGATCATGGGCGCATTGCCGGTTATCCTGATTTACTTTATCCTGTCCGAACGGATTACCAAAGGTATGGTAGCCGGTGCGGTCAAAGGCTAAAACAAGATAGCATCTGCTCTTGTCCGTGATCCTGCAGGGGAATTGGTGGGCAATCTGGAACAGATTGTACTGCCGGATCATGGAGTCGTCCTGAGCTGGATAGCTAACGTGCATGAACCGTAATAGTTTGTTTTGTCAAAACATCCCTCAACTGGTATTATCCAAGATATAGGAGCCTGGCGACAGCTGGGCAGAAGGTGTTCAAAACCTTCTGCTGCTGTCGCCCTTTGGCTTTTTCCGAAGAACGTGCAGAGAGGAGGAGCCATCTTGCCGCGCAGGTTCCATTCCATTCATACCCGGCTGTTTATCCTGTTCTTATTCTGTATGACTGCGATTTTGCTGATTGTCAGTGCGCTGTTCTACAACCGTACCACGACACAATTTCACGAAAAGCTGGGCGAGATTGCCCAGAAAAATGTCTCTCAGACAGCGGGTCTGCTGGATCTGCTGCTCGCCAGCTATGACAGTCTGTCCAAGTCAATCAGTACGAACGGAGATATCGTCCGTCTGGTCGGTGAGAAGAAAAAGCTGCCGCCGCAGGTCGAATACATCAATCAGCACTCCATTACCACGATGATGGGCGCGATCTACTTTTCCCGTGATGATCTGGTCGGGATACATATTATCGGGGAGAACGGCAAAATCTATAACTACGGCAATTACACGACAGTCGTCGATCCCCGTTATGGCAGCTCGGATTGGTACCGAAAGATCAACGACTCGTCCGGCAAAATGGTCTGGCTCGGCGTGTTTCCCCATTCGCTGATCGATACGACCGAAGACGATGCCGTGTTTGCTTTTGGGAGACCGATCTTCGATCTGAACGAGCAGCACCAGATCGGTATCGTTCTGTTCGAAGCCAAAGCAGATACGGTGCTGGCAGCGATGAGCAATCTGAAGCTGGGACCCAATAGCGACGTGGATATTATCACCCGCGAAGGCAAGTCTGTACCCACTTCCCTGGAAGCGAATCCGGTACATACGCTGCTGCCTGAACATATGAAGACGCCGAGCGATCCCGGCGAAGTCATTGTGGATCAGCTGGGGGATCGTCTGATCGCTGCTTCCAAACTGGGTACGACTGATTGGACCGTTGTCAGCTCTACTCCTTCCCAGGATCTGAACGTGGAGCTGACCCAGACCAAACGGTATCTGTTCATCGTCGTCACGATTCTGATCCTCGTCGCTGCGCTGATTGCTCTGATCGTCTCGCGGACGATTTCGCTGCCATTGCAGCGGCTGGTACGCCAGATGAAGCAGGTAGAGAATGGTAATTTCCATGGCATTGTCCGGGTGACTTCATATCAGGAGATTAATGTGGTGGTAGCTTCCTTTAACCATATGGTCAAGCGGGTGGAGGAGCTGATCAAGCGTGTCAAAATCTCGTCGGTCAGCGAAAAGAATGCCGAGCTGCATGCACTTCAGTCGCAGGTGAATCCGCACTTTCTGTACAATACGCTGGATATGATTTACTGGATGCTGGATGAGAAGGGCAATGACCGACTCGGCGAAGTCGTGCTGTCCCTGTCTCACATGTTCCGCTACAGCAGCCACTGGGAAGGTAATGCCGAGGTGACGCTGCGAGAAGAAGTGGAGCAGATCCGTCACTATCTCAATATTATCCAGATGCGGCTGGAAGACCGACTAACAGTGGAGATCGATATCGACGAGCAGTGGATGAATCTGCCGGTACCCAAAATGCTGCTGCAGCCGGTGATCGAGAATGCCGTCAAGCATGGTCTGGAAGCGCAAAAGTCCGGGCTACTCACTGTTCGCGCCGTACCAGATGAGAAATATCTGAATATCCGTGTGCAGGATAATGGTGCAGGTATGCCGGCCGAGACGCTGGCTCGCTTGCAGCGTTCACTGAATACGTATACCACCGAACCGGCAGGCGAAGAGGGATTATCCGCTGTTCGCCAAGGGATAGGCATGCAGAACCTGCATCAGCGGCTGAAGTATATGTTCGGCGAAGAATACGGCATTGGCATCGAGAGTGTGCCGGATGAAGGAACAACGGTTACCCTGCGGCTGCCACTGCCTGTTCAGCCTGCGGGGCAGGATGCTGCAGGACGACAACAGCTGCCGCATAACGGATCGGCCGGATCGGATTTTCGGACCGGAACAGAATAGACGCAATGAATGGGAAAGGGGAACCTGATATGCATATTCTGATCACAGACGATGAGAATTTTATTCGTGAAGGTATCAAGCGTACGATTATAAACGCATATCCTGATTATCATGTGCATCTGGCTGCTTCTGCCGAGGAAGCCGTGCAGCTGATGAGTGAGCACCGAATGGATATTGTGCTGACCGATATTCTGATGCCCGGTATCAATGGGCTGGAGCTGATGCGCATCTCACGCCACAAGCAGCCGCAGGCCAAATGGGTCGTGATCTCGGCGCACTCGGAATTCAGTTATGCCCAGCAGGCGGTGCATCTCGGTGCGCGCGATTATCTGCTCAAGCCGATCGGCAAAGCCAAACTGACAGAAATCATGGAATCGCTTACCCAGGAGATTCGGCAGGAGCAGATGCATTCCCGGGGCGAAGAGACCCTGCGGGAAGGACTGAAATATTTGCGGGAAGCGGCTTTTCAGCGTTTGGCTGCCGGTCTTAGTATCGGCAAGCTCAGTCTGGAACCGCTGGTAGAGGAATATCCGGAATATTATCTGCTGCTCGTAGAGCTGGAGAATGAGCAGCATGGTCCGCTGGAACATTTTATTATCGAAAATGTACTGACCGAACTGATCGACCGTTATGGCAAAGGGTTCGTTACCAGCTTTGACCGTAACAGCTTGCTCGGCCTGATCAGACCTGGCAGCGAGATCGAGATGCGGGTGCTGCAGGAGCAGATCCGCTCCCATCTGCATAAATGCCTAAAGACACAGCCGTTCCGCAGTGTACATTCCGGCCCTTATCGGGATTTCGAACGTATCGCCGGAGAAGTGCGCCAGCTCCGTCAGCGACCAGCAGCCGGTGTACAGGAGCAGAATGAGCCGCAGGGCAGCGAGACTGCGATTCATATAGCACTTCAGTACATCAAGACTCATTTTAATGAAGAATTATCACTGGAAAAGGTAGCGGCCGTCGTCTTCCTGAATCCGGTCTATTTCAGTCAGCTATTCAAGCAGAAGACCGGACAGGGATACAAGGAATATGTAATTTCCCTGCGTATGGAGCAGGCCAAGCAGCTGCTGCTCAACCCCAATCTGCGGCTCGTCGATATTGCAGAACAGATTGGCTATGGCAGTGTACGGCACTTTACCCAGGTATTTCGCAAAAAATTCACGCTCACACCGACGGAATACCGGATGCAGCGTAATGTAGTGGATCACTAAAAAGGAAATAGAAGAAAGATGAAGAGGCAGGCAGCGATGCTATAGCTGCTGACCGGCTGATCATTGTTCGTACTGATTCTCATGGTATGTCCGTTGTATCCAATAATGAAGTCACAATACTGTAGAGACGCATACGAATGATCAGTTAAATTCCTATTTTGCAGGATGGAAAGATAGTGAATACGGCTCGTACAGAATGAATAAGGCGTACCTGTAAAAATTATACAAATAGTTATATAATGACGGTTAAGTTCACAGCTTAACCGTTATTTTTTGAAATTTTAGCTGGAGGAGTGAAGGTATGAATAATTACATAAAAAAGGGACTGTGTATTGCTTTGACCGCTGGCTTGAGCTGGTCGCTTGGCAGCAGTCTGGCTGATGCGAAAATGACTTCGTTTAAAGATGTGCCAAGCCAGTATTGGGGCTATACGGCGATTCAGTGGGGAGTGCAGGAACAGATCATTCAGGGTTATCCGGATCAGACTTTTCATCCTGCCCAAAAGGTTAACCAACAAGAGTATTTGACGATGCTGCTGCGGGCTTACCATCCATCCGATCTGGATACGACACAGGCATCCGGCGACTGGGCGGCTCCATATCTCCAATATGCCAGCAATATGGGATGGAGAGGTGTGCCATCCTCATCAGGCAGCAAAGATACGCTGACAAGAGGACAGGCAGCCATTTATATGGCAAATGCCGTCGGAAAAAATTACAGCGAGACGGATTCGATCCGCTATCTGCTTGATCAGAATCTGGTGACAGGGAAAACGTCTGCTACTGTAGAAGGCTTCCATCGGAATGATCCGGTTACACGTGCTGAAGCTGTTACCATGATCCAGCGTCTTCATCAAAAAGTAGAGAAGCTTCAGAGTATTCCGGTGGCAGAGCAGCAGTATACGTCCGGTCAAGCAGGGGAAAGCACAGATGCAGGAACGAATCGCACAAGCCAGTATACCAATTCGGAGCATCACTTTTCCGTGAGTTTGCCGGAGAGCTGGTCTGGTAAATATGAGACAGTTCCCGTTAAACGTAATCAGACCTGGGCTGTAGACTTTGTGGATAAGCAGGCCAAAGAATGGGGCGGAGTAGTCTTTACGGTAGCGATCTGGCCAGCCAAACAATGGCAGAGCCAGCAAGAGGAAGTGAAGGAGCAAGTTCCTGTTCAAAAGCTGGGAGAATACAAGGATCAGGTGTATCTACTTTTCACACCTACAGATGTGCAGTATGATCCTTCCGATTCCGAACAGACCAAACAGTACAATCAGATGTCCAATCAGGTTGCCGGGATCGGTAAAACTTTTCAGATCGTGAAGTAACAACAAGGTAGCTGTTATATACAACAACAGGGTCATGGAAAAGATACTTCTTTTCCATGACCCTGCTGTTTGATTTCTCGATTACTATATCGCTATTCATTAATCAGCAATGCCTACGCGTGAACGAAGATACTGCCGATCCTGCAACTGCTGATAGGCAAAATGCGCCGTATCTCCCGTCGAGATGCGTGATCCATCTTCCGGCAAAATGTCCTTTTCTACGCGGTATTGCCCGGTATAGTCTCCATCCGGCAAATAGGTAGGACAGATTATCGTCCAGTCGAGTGAGGATTGCAGCAGCTGTTCATACACACTACGATGCTCCTCGGCAGCACGGGTACTGCGCCGCTTGGACTCGGAGGACTGATAGCGGAACAGCTCCGGCTGGGTCCGGCTCTGCAAAATACCGGCAGTGCCTATGGTAATCAGCCGCTGAATGCCCTGCTGCTCCAGCAGCGGAATCAGTATCCGGGTGCTCGCAGAGAGAGTATCTGACCCATCGGTGCCGATCGCGCTGATGACGGCATCCACTCCGTGAAGCGCAGTAAGCAGATCATTCGGCTCCAATACACTCCCGGTGAAGATATGCAGCTGTTCCTTCCACCGGGCAGTGTCTTCCTCTGCTGGCAGATAGTACCGTTTGGCAAAGTCAGGTTCCTGTATCGTCTGCAGCAGCTGTTCCTGCAGCTTCTCCGGCGAGCGTACAAGCGTATGCACTTCATGTCCATTTCGCAGTGCATGCTGCAGAATCAAACGCCCTGTTCGACCGGTTGCTCCCAATAGCAGAATTCTCATGAATAATCACTCCTGCTCCATGGATTATTCTTCAGCTTCATTCCAATGCTGGCTGCAGAATTCGGCGAGTTCCTGCTCTTCCTCATCCTCGAGATCGAACTCCAGCAGACGATCGGTTCCTTTTTCGAGCAGGTCATAGGTTACCAGCTTGCCCTGTTCACCATCTACACCATATACGGCGCGGATATAGACACCATTTGGGGTGTACAGATCGTCTTCTTCATCGATATTCAGATCAAGCATGAATTCATAACGCTTGCCGGTCAGAATGCCAAACGGGTCGCGAATCCATTCTACCTGATAACTTGTAATTTCCATTAAATGTATACCTCCTGCGCATCGATTGGTGCGCTTATTTATAAAGTAGTTAATATGGGCGCAATATCGCGCCAGATTTATTATATCATGCTTGTAAATGGGGAATGAAGCGTTTATAGAAGAGGAGGAAGGATGGGAGATATATATAAGATGTACAATCCGTATTCGTAAAAATCATGACTGCTCCAGACTTCACTCCAAGTATCTTAAAACGGTTAGGAATGCCAAAAATAAGACCGGCAGCACGAGGCTTGTCGCGGTGAATTGAAGAGGGTGATGGGGATTCCATGTATATAATGTTCAGAGTGTGATGGATACTGCCATATAGCTTTGCTATGTTCGAAAAGGCATGTGATTAGGAATTACATAAGGATGGAACTTTGAGCGTGACTTGGCATATAATTACAATAAAAAAGAAATTCGTAAATACCTTGAAAAGTTTAAGTTGTATGAAGTTCGTAAATAATACGTTAAGCGCAACTTCTGAAGGGCTAATTAAAAAGCAATTTAAGAGCAGAGAATGGTTGAAGTCTTATTAAACGACGAAGCAGATTCGGAAACGAAGCACGCGCTGCGAGAGTAAATCAAATGTAGCATATGGGCATGATGTAAACATTGATTAAGGAGAGAAGGAATGAAATTCGAGCATAAGGCTAACAAAAATAATAAAATAAAAATCTCCAAAAATTCAAAGATGTTTTTAGAACTGAGAGAAATCGTTAACCGATTTGATCCTGTAAGTTTAGTAGAAAATGGCGCTCCTGATAATGAGCATGATGATTTAACTACAGCCCTATTAGAACTTCTTTTTAAAGAATCACTCGATGAAGCTCGAGATCTTTTGATTGAATGTGAAAGATGGTATGGGTATGATCCAAACGATATTAAAGAAAAATATTATACAAAGATTGATCGAACACATAAAGAAATTTTAAATTGGTATGCTGCTATCAAGAAGAATTAAAGATGAAGTCAGGATAAGACTCATGAAGTGAACTCAGGAAGACAGAAGCAACGCTTAACATAATATTTACGTTGCGGGCATACGCCCTTGATCCGGCATTCGCCGGATACCCGACATACGTCGGGTCGTAAATACAGGAACGTTAAGCGAAACTTCCAAAAGCATTAGAGATTAAAAAGTTATAACCAAATTACAAAGTCAATAAAGATGGGACTTGATATCTACAGGCAAAATAACTTCAGTATTTAAAAATATAAGTTATTTGGAGGTTTTTAAATGTATAAGGAAAATTACAATCCAATTAAGACAATGAATATTACAATGTCTGTAAGTGAAATACTAAATCAACTAAAAGAAAAGATTATTGCTTTTGATGAAAATTTAGAACGTAGTTTACGATGGACTGAATACAAGCAAAATTTGTTTCTTGATTCTTTAATGAATGACTATCCAATGCCTAGTTTATTTTTTTATGAGGAAGAATATAACACTTATACAATAATAGATGGAATTCAAAGGCTAATTACATTATATTACTTTTCTTTAAAGGACTATAGTTATAGGAACGCTTTAAATTTTCAAGGTAATACCTTTGAAAACTTGAGTAATTATGATAGACAAAAATTCTTAATGGCAAGAATACCTGTTACTATTGTAGCTTATATGGAAAATAGTCAAGACGTAATTACAGATATTTTTTATAGATTGAATATTGGTGGTGAAAGTCTAAATAATCAGGAATTACGTAATCGTATGTTTGCAGGTGATATGTTGAAAGAGATTGAGATGATCAGTGAACACCATTTATGGAGAAGTATGTATAGGGGGTCAAGAAAGGATAGATACAAAGATTATGAACTAATACTTAAGTTCTTCACGATTATGGATAAGCATTCTACTATGTACAAATCTAATGACGAAATAGATCAATTTCTACAATACAATAGGTTTGATCATAATAAAGCTCGAAAATATGGGCAATTATTTCTGAATACATTAGAGTTCATAGAAAATAATTTGGAAAATGAATCTATAACGCAAAACGGAAGGTTCAGTCTTGCGCTGTATGACGCTTTTGTTATACCGACTGGATTATTTATTAGAGACGATATTAAAATTTATAACTTAAGAGAGAGTTTTAGTAGAGTATCTCAATTAGTTATTAGAGGAGAACTGAAAGGAAGAAGAACAAGTCAAAGAGTGAATATTGGCTGTAAAATTCTTGGTGGTGATACATATGAATTTTAATCATCCTGATATTGATTCATTTTATAATAGTTTCCTTAGGGAACTAATGAACATTGAGCAATTTACAATCAGAACCGCTAATGACGTAAAGATTCGATCAGTGCTAAATACAGACGTATATACAAAAGCTACACGTTTTTTAGAAGGGTCTGTTAAACATATAATTTATACTAGTGCAATGATAAGAGGGGATAATAGTACAGAGCTTCTAGAGTTGGTAGCGAGATTAAAATCATTAAATAATCCTAAATTTGATAAAATAAAGACCATAATAATGAACGAGCTTAATTTTAATATCGAGGATGGTTTTAGGTGTGGAGCCTTTATAGGGAATGATAAGACTTTGTTGGACGAAATTGTTAATAATAGACACAGGAATGTTCATGCTTCTGAAGACGTATCTCAATGGTACAATTCTAATGCCAAAGATATTGAAAACTTTAAAATTGAGTTTGAAAGTATGATAAAAATTATATCTTATATTGATGGAATTAGTTTTGATAGCGCTAGTAATAATTTTGTTAGAGAATTCCCGTAATACTTAGTCAAAGGCTCTTCATCATAAGTTGCTTTTGATGTTGTCTATTTAATTAGTATAGTAAGCAATTCAAACATAGAAGAAACAACTAAAGTACGTGGGGAAATTCAAAGAAGTCAGAAGCAACGCTTAACATAATATTCACGCTGCGGGCCATACGGCCCTGGATCCGACATGCGTCGGATACCTAGCATGCGCTAGGTCGTGAATACGGGAACGTTATAGGAAATCAACTTAATAAAATTGAAAATCAAAATAATATAAAGGCGGATACTTGTATGAACAAAAAGTTGATTAATTCAGGTTTAATTTTTTTAATGGCATTTCCTTTCTTGATCAATATAACATTCATGGGAAGGACTACATCTATTACATATGGTACTACTGAATCCTGGATAGGTTTTTTTACAAGTTATGCTGGAGGGATTTTTGGTGGTCTTATCGGTGGGCTATTCACTTATTTAGGAGTTAAACAAACAATTAGTAACCAAGCAAGACAAAAATACATAGATGAATTTCCGGGGAAAATTAATCTGCTTAGGGAAACCATACTGGAACTTGAAAAAAACATGATTTATTTAGCTATAATGAACATTTTATTAAAGGTAAGCAGCCATTTGAAAATCCATCAACGTATTTTGATTCAATGTCGATTTTAATTAATGAATCAACAGAAAAAGGGATTAAAATAGAAGCTACTCTTTATGAGAAAATGAAAGAAATCAGAAGTAAAAAAGATAAGATTCTCTTGAAATCAGTTAATCATCCTTTAATTTCCCGTCAAATTGCTGACGATGAATTTGGAACAAATGCAATAACTCCTGTAAAAACCATCGAGTTTAGAAAAAAAGTACAAGATGAAATGAATATTATATTAAAAGATCTCATGAATATTTTGGAAAATCAATCGATTAAGATGGAAGAAATATTTAAAAAATATGTAGGTAACTAATTTGAGCGTATTTCAAAGAAGAAGGTGACACCCTATAACATAATATTCACGCCGCGGACATTCGTCCTTGGCCCGGCATTCGCCGGACACTCGACATGCGTCGAGTCGTGAATACAGGAACGTTATAAGAAATAGCCGAAAAAAATTATAACCAAAGTTCTTTTATTAACAGAGAGGTGATCTCATGTCTCAATCATATAAAGTAGATAGAGTTAAATTAATGTCGTATAAGTGTAAGCCTAAAAAGCTTGTAAAAAATATAAGAGGAAGATATTTAGCAAAAAGTCAAATGGTTAGATGCAGTGCTACAGCAGTAAGATTCGATTTTGTTAATTTTAGAGGATCGCATTTTAAAAAAGTTTCTTTCAAAAATGCTATTATTACTGGATGCGATTTTTGGGGAAGTTCTTTCAAAGATTGCTCTTTTGAGAATGCTGTAATATCAGACTGTGTTTTTATGGCTTGTAAATTTAAAAATTGCAATTTTAGAGGGGCAGTAATTAATTATTCTACGATAGTCAACACTAGCTTAAAAAAATGTGATGATATTAAACTGCTAGAAAACGTCAAAGTGTTAAATCAGTATCCTAAAATAAATGTTGACGCTCTCTTATTACAAACACTTGAAAATCTAAAGGACGATAAATATATTCGTAAAAACAAATTGCTTCATTTACCCGGAGCTAAATATAATCATTTAAATTTGTACCTCTTACAAACTAAATTTTCAAAACATGAATTACCCAAGCTATTAGCACGTTTTCAAGATAAGTCAACAAGAAACATTACTACTTATAAGAAAATGGAATTGGAATTGAAAAAGATGAGAAATGCTGTATAATAAACTTGTCCTGCCCCACACAGTTGAGAGATTGTGTTGCTAATGGTGCTGAATAAGCGAGCGGGGACTGTAACATGATAGCTAACATTCAAGGAGGGATGTCTATGATCTCTAATTTGTGTACTGTAGTAGGATTCATTGGTTTGATGTCAGTGTACCTGTTGGGTAAATTAGCCCCTCTTGATTGTTTGGGGTAGTAAATTAAATTACGTCAATTAAAGATATGAGATATGAACGGAAAAGAGGATTTAACTCTTTTCCGTTTTTTGAATTGAAAGAAGCTCAGAGACGTCAGCCACTTTTTATAACATAATATTCACGCTGCGGGCATTCGCCAGACACCCGACATACGTTGAGTCGTGAATACAGGAACGTTATACGAAATAGGCCAAACAAGGAGAGTATATGAAATATTTTATTGGAATGGATATAGGAGTACAAAACAGCTTTCGGTGGGTTGTTCTTGATCAACATGGTACGGTTTACTCTGAGGGAAAACATATTCTTGTGTTGAGAAAACTAATGGATGAACTGCTAGCTGATGAGGACAATCTAATTGCTGTTGGGGTAGAAGCGCCTATGTGGATTCCACTACCGAAAATTAAAAAGACAAACTATGAATTTGGTCCCAGGTTTTATGGAGAAGAAAAAAGAGAATGGTACTTAGATAATGGTGGAGGAGCATCAATTAAAGCTATTTCTTTGCTAAGTAAAATTTTTGAGGGGTTAGAGTACTCTTGTACGGTAGATAAAAGCAACTGGAAGAAAGAAATTTGTAGAGTTTACTTATTTGAAGGGTTTGTCACGGGGGACAGTAAACCTCATTTTCAATACAATTATTTAATGCAACGAAATTTCTTTAAATCAAAACATAGTGTAGACGCTTACTTAACTGCATTGTCTTTTTATGTAGTAGACAGTTCAAAGTATTATTTGATTACTAGCATACTAGCTTATTCTCATAATCAAATTAACAGTTATAATAATGTCGATGCGTTCATTTCCATATGGCATATGATTTTTCATAGAAATAATGTGATTATAGATCCTAAACAAGAATATCCTTGTAACATATATAGTTTTTCTTTTTAAAGTATTTCAGAGAAGTTGACTTACATCATATAACATAATATTCACGCTGCGGGCATATGCCCTTAGTCTGACATTCGCCAGACACTCGACATACGTTGAGTCGTGAATACGGAAACGTTAAATGAAATTACTGAAAAGCGTTAAATAGAAAGAAGGTGAGTCATTATAGTGAATTCTAATAGCAATAAATTAAATGATTTTTTTCAACAGCTCGAAAATATTAAACAAACTTATAGTGATTTATCTTCTTCATGCTTGCATAAGGAATCAAAAATGTCATGGACTGAATTCAAAAAAGAATATGAGAGTATAGGGGAAGTAATTAGCTCAGATAAGTTCAAAGATATTCAATCAGAATTAATAGAAGAAGTCATATATTCAATATTAGAAATGCTTGATGGTTATAGTGATTTAGATTTTGAGCTGGATCTTGTATATCATCAAACAGGAGAATCTATAAAAAAGGGAGTACAACTACATGATAAATATAGAGATTTTGTAGACAAGGATAAGTAGTGGAAGCAGATCAAGAAGACAGTAACATAATATTCGCGCTGCGGACATTTGTTCTTGGTCCGGCATTCGCCGGACACTCGACAGTCGTCGAGTCGTGAATACAGGAACGTTAGGTGGAATTTGATTGGCAGAAGTGGAGGTAACATGGAAAAATTAACTATCGCAAAATATAAAAATGGGTATATTAAAATTTCTGATTACAATAGATCAATACATAAACAAGGAGAGATTTTTTGTCCATTCTGTAACCCGTTACTAGAAGTGACTGGGGTACAAAATACATTTTTTAGAGCATTGCCAGGTAGAGGCGGACACAATTGTAAGAGAACAGCAATAGAATATTTTAATGCTAATTGGGAAGGTAGAAAATTAGTTGAAACACTTAGCGGCAATGAAGGGAACCTTGAAATAGTAATTGATTTTAACACTTTAAAAAGAGAGAGCGAGAGTATTGATAATGAAAAAATAGTTCGGCTTACCGACAATCTCTCAACTAAAGAAATTGAAAAATATAATAAATATACAAATTATAAAAAAGTATTTAGAGATATTATAAGAACCGTCTCTCAAATGAAAAATTTACTTGAGAAAAATACCATTGATGAACTACAAAAAATTAAATTCAAATACAAAATAGGAGATGAAGAGTTAGGAATTAACGAAGTAGTAATTTTAGCAGATGAGCTTACAAAGAGGCTAAATTTCAAGGAAAGATTCGTTATATATATTGTTCAAAGTGTTAAAGTTAGCAAGGGGAAACTCTATATTAATTCTTACGAAATCGGTGGGAAGAATATAACGACTTCTTTTGCATATAAAGCTGAAAAGAACAAAACAAACATTAAAAAAGATGATATCGTCATAGCCTTCGGAAAGATTAATTATTATGAAGGTACAGATCGTTATTATTTAAATACACTTAGCGATTTAAATGTGAGTGTAATCAAGGACAAAGACTTGCGTTTAAGATTCAGTAGTAAAGAAATTAAAGAGAACAAATTAAGCAATGATAAAAAACAAAGTACTGACTATAAGCTCGCTAGTAAGGCTAATTCTCAGCCCAATATAAAACGAGAGCATATTAGTAGATTGATCAATGTTCCAGAACGAAAAAAAGACAAAATAGAAAAAGTTGAGGTTCTTCCTCCGCCTAAAGAAATAAAAAATAAGCACGACGAAAAAAAAGAAGCATTTAGCGAAAAAAAAGTTTTTAGAAAAATGATTCAAAAATTTAGTAACTACTTTAAACGTAGCTAATCAAACTACATCTAACATAATATTCAAGCTGCGGACATTCGTCCTTGGTCCGGCATGCGTCGGATCGTGAATACAGGAACATTATACGAAAATCCAGGAAAGTGAAAAAGACAGACGAGCAATTTTTCAATTTCAATATATTGTTAAATTTATTAGGGGGAGAAAAGTATGAATAAGTGCATCTATTGTAATGCTGAAATAACAGAAAAGTCTAATGAACATATCATTCATTCTGCCTTAGGATCTAGTTTGCAATCGAACAAAATAATCTGTAAAGAATGTAATAACTACTTTTCAACAAAAGAGTCTGGATATATTGACAATAAGTTTGTTGAGCAATTTGCAGTTATAAGAAATCTATTAAACATAAGAAGTGATAGAGGAAAAATGCCTCCTATCATAAAGAAGATAGAACATGAGGGTAGTGCGATACTGTTAGAGCCAGGTGGAAAGTTCGCTTATCAAAAATCTAAAAGAGAAGAGATGAAAGATGAAGAAGGTAATATTAAATTTAAAATATCAGCTCCAAACTTAGAAAAGGCTAAAGAACAACTAAAGCATGTGCAAAAGCAATATGGAAAAGGTTTTTCTTCTATTAATGCAGTGTCGAGAAAAACATATATTAATAAACCTATTGATCTTGAGTTAAGTATAGGAGGAGAAGAAAGCACTAAGGCTGTTGCTAAAATATTGTATAACTTCATTCATTATTTAGATAGAGAATCAATAATTACTCTTCCTAATATTGATTGGAGCAGTACTCAAAATTATTTAAGATATAGTAAAGATATAGACAATAGAAGTACTGGAATTGATTATGTGAATCCTCTTCCATACTTAATTCCTGAAGAAGACTTAGCAAACTATGTATTTATATCAGGATCAAAGCACCAAAAACTTATTTATGGACACGTTATAGTATTCGGACATATATATTTTTCAGCTATAATTCATAACGAATATGAAGGAATTGATTTTAGTTATGGAGTTAGACAACCTATCGATACTAAACGTGAAGAAATATTTCTCAAACTAAAAAAGCAAAAATTCAATCCAGATGTAATTAGAGATAAAGAAAACTACTTAGTGGAAAATATTGAGGGGATGAAAAGTAGCTTAAATAAAATTTTAAATATTTATGCAGAAAGATCAAAGAAAGAAGAGCTAGATAAAATTATAAGTCAGGCAATAAGTGAAGTTTTCAAGGGATACGAAGGAGCCTATATTAATCCTGAGCATATTCAAAAATTGTCTGCAAAAGTAGCGAAAGATTTTGTGGATTGGAGATATAGAATCGACTCAGAAGTACCTATTGAATTAAAAGATGAATTAGAGGAATGAGTTCTTGAAATTAAATTAAAAGAGTAAAGAACATAAATTATAAAGGAGTAGAGCTTTCTCAAAGGAGTATGAATATTCGTCTAACATAACATTCACGCTGTAAAAATTCGTCTTTGGTCTGGCAGTTGCCAGACACCCGGCATATGCCGGGTCGTGAATACAGGAACGTTATCAGAAATTATGGACAAAATACAAATGTAGATCGATAGGAGTAAGATGAATATGCATGATATACATGATTTTTTGTTGGCTGCTCAGCGTGATATTCAAGATGAATATACTCGAATTTTAAAAAGAGCAAAAGAAGATCCTGGGACAGCAGGGGATCAAGGTGAAGAAAACTGGGCTTCTTTACTTAAGAGTTGGCTTCCTAGTTACTTCCAAATAGTTACTAAAGGAAGAATACTTTGTGATAATGGATATGCATCTCCACAAGTTGATGTTTTAGTTCTACATCCTTCGTATCCTAAGGTGCTTTTAGACAAAAAATTATATTTAGCTGCGGGTGTCGCAGCTGCTTTTGAATGTAAAACTACCCTCAAAGCTTCTCACATTAAAGAGGCAGTAAGAACTGCATCAAGTTTGAAGAAAAATATTTCTAATCGATTAGGTTCACCGTATAAAGAATTGAATTCAAGTATAATCTATGGGATTTTAGCACATTCATATTCTTGGAAAGCTCAAAATTCTAAGCCAATAGATAATGTCGAGAAAACATTGTGGGCAGCTGATAAGGAGTTTGTTGAACATCCAATTCAGCAAATCGATTTCATAACAGTCTCAGATTTAGCTACTTGGCAAACAAGTAAAATAGTTTATATGTCACCTAAAATCCTAGACGGTAATGAAACTCTCAAAGAGATATACGGAGAGAATGGATCGGCAGTAACTTCTTACACAGCTTCGGCAATAGGTGGAGATCATCAAAAAGATTATTTTACACCAATAAGTGTTTTATTGGCTGGTTTATTTTCGAAATTGTCATGGACATTTAAAGATATGAGAGAGCTTGAATGGTATTTTCGTAAAGTTAATATGATGGGTAGTGGGCAAGGTAGAATACGGAAATGGCCAATTACAATTTATTCTCAAGAAATTAGAGAGAGAGTATTTAATGGTGAATTATCAAACGAAATGACATTCGATGAGTGGAATAATATATTTTAAAAACCTATTATTGTCATAGTAGTCTATAGCATCTGATAACATAATATTCACGCTGCGGGCATTTGTCCTGGGTCCGATATTCACCGGACAACCGACATGCGTCGAGTCGTGAATACAGAAACATTATACTACAATCTCTAAAAAGCATAAAAGAATAAAGTCCATACAATATTGTTCTAATTAAATCACTGAAAATATAAATAATAGAATATCGAAAGGTTAGGATGCTTATGAAAATCAAATCGATGATTGTCGGTCTCCTGGGGGCTATGGTACTTAGCACCTTCAGTCCTATAACGTCCACTGCCGAGGCTGCCAATGTTGTACCGGTTCATTTGAAAGTCGGAAAGTATTCGATCCTTTACACGCAGCCTGCTCCGCCTTTTGCCGACCAAGCACATAGGGTGCAGGTTCCGCTTCGGTCGATCGAAGACCTGCTGGGCGGTAAGGTGAAGTATAACCCATCGTCCAAAACGGCAGATGTCGAATGGATGGGTCATACCTTCCAATTCATGATCAACTCCAAAATCGCTCAAATCGACGGGAAGACCGTGCAGATGGACACCACTCCCGTTTTAAAGAATCAAGCTATGTTTCTTCCGATCCGCTTCTTTCTCGATGCGACTGATGTGAAGTGGCGCTGGGATCAAGCCTCACAGCAGATCATCCTTTCGGATGATCGGGTGGTCAAAGGAGAACCTTTTGAAGACTTCATGGGAATGGATGCCACGAGCGTGAAAAATGAAAATGCGCTGGTCATTCAGTCGTATTCGATCAAAGGCAAGTATATGACAATAACGGCTCTGAATGTTTCCGGTCATACGATTCCGGCGGGTAAAGCGGATATTAATCCTTTGTTTCATTACAGTAATGGACAGTTTGGTATGGATCCCTATTCGCGATCTTCTGAGCCACCACTGAAGGCAGTAAGAAAGGGAGATACGGTGAGCAAGAAAATAAGAGGTGACATTACAGAAGATGTTGACTACGTGATTACGGTGGGACGAGAATTGAATTGATCGTTTATACCGGTAAACCAGTGTAAATCATTAAAGAACTAAAAGCTAAGAATCGAACTCAATAACGAAAATAGTGAACGAATACAGTAAGGAGCAATAAAGATGAATGAGATTTCAATAGAAGAAGCAAAGCTACTAGGTGTAGAAGCTATTCATAATGTAATGGAGAATGGTGAAAAAAGGTTTCGTTTAGTTAATCAAGATGGAAGTTCTTATATTCGAACAGAAAGTTCAACATTTGGAGCTTGGCAAAATAGTCATTACCATAAACATCTCAATGAAATTTATATTGTAGAGAGTGGATGGATAGTTTATGCAGAACTCGCTGAATCAGGGGAACTAACACTGAAGTACTTGAAATCAGGTGAAATGGTCTCTGTTATGCCTTTAAAGCCTCATAACATTTACATGTCTCCAAGTACCGTTACACATGTAATTAAGTATGGTGGTAGAACGGTCGAAAAACCGGATTGGTTTCATTCACAGGAATTAGATCGATTAATAAAACCTATTGCCGAAACAGAATTAATAAAAATGATAGAAACCAGAATCGATAAATAAATCTATATAAATGATAGGTGAAAACCAAATGAAGATTGTATAGGCGATTTGGAGAAGACGCTGACATCCTATAACATAATATTTACGTTGCGGACATCCGTCCTTGCTCCGGCGGTCGACGGACACCCGACATACATCGGGTCGTGAATGCAGGAACGTTAGGTGAAATCCCTGTAAAGCAAGTAAAGGAGGCATATGAAAACTTTAAATTACTTAGAGACTAGATCTTCAAGTCGATACGATGAGTTTGATCCGGACCAAGATGGTAATAAAAACA
The DNA here is from genome assembly GCF_000346635.1 of Paenibacillus shenyangensis. Lineage (NCBI taxonomy): Bacteria > Bacillati > Bacillota > Bacilli > Caryophanales > Paenibacillaceae > Paenibacillus > Paenibacillus shenyangensis. The sequence continues at coordinate 24,473 of NZ_AOIG01000025.1, read as the reverse complement.
CCCAATTTGCAGATTTCATTATTGATGGTAGATCGTTATATCAAATGCTCAGAAAGCAGGATAGGGTTCCTTCTCTAGGATGGGGAGGTCAAGAACATCAAAAAAATATGATTGATTACTTTCTATTAAAGAAACAACATGATTATTTGTATGAACGATATCCCCTGTTAGTTTGCCCATGGTGCGGAGACGAAGAGTGTGGATTCATCTCTGTTTACATTGAGAGGGAAGACGATTGGATTATATGGCATGATTTTAAGGTAGAACCTAGCAATCAAAGTATTGATATAGGCCCTTTTTATTTCAAGTGGGATAACTATGAGAAAGCGATTAATAGTACTTTTGGAATAGCGGGGAGCCAATAATATTTTAGAGTATTTCATAAAAGACAGGGACATCACCTAACATAATATAGTATAAGTACCATAGAAAATACATTTCACCTAAATAGGAGGTTGTATAAATGGCATTTCCAACACACATTGTATCGGCTGGGGGAATTGTTGAAGATGAGAATGGAAACATTCTGTTAGTAAAGGCCCATGACGATGGTTGGGTTTATCCGGGCGGTATAACTGAAGTTGGTGAAAACTTGATAGATGGCGTAATTCGTGAAATTAAAGAGGAAAGTGGAATAGATGCTACAGTTAGCCATTTAATTAGTATCGTGTCGAATACAGCGATTCATAAGTGGTATGACGGTGTGACTGATGTTCCAACGAAAGTAATGTTTGATTTCGCATGCAGATTTTTAGGTGGTGAGTTGTCCACCTCTGAAGAAACAAGCGATTGCAGGTGGGTTCCAAAAGAAAAGGTACTAGATATGATTACTCTGCCTGCTATCCGTATGCGTTATGAAGCCTATTTGAACTTTAACGGGTCTGTAAATTATATCGAATACGTTACTGCGACAACGTCAGAATGTAGCATCAAACTGGAAAGACCTGTTTAGTTACATGAGACGTAAATAGGTATGGATCTCGAAGAAAGCGCTGACATCTTATAATCTAATATTTACGCTGCGGGCATACGCCTTGGGTCCGGCATACATTGGACACTCGATATGCGTCGAGTCGTGAATACAAAAACGTTATGCGAAAACTTTGTAAGATTAAACCTAACTAAAGCCTAGTAATGGATGTGAAGAATTGGATTTTAAATTGGTGACGTGTACACATATAGGCATGTATGGACACGCTCTTACTAAAGGGAAAGTTTATCAGGCGGTAGCTGAAGAAGCTGATCGATTTAGAGTCATTGGAAACCATAGTAAGAGAGTATGGATTGATAAATCTTATTTTGCTGACGGAGAAGTAGAGGTTCCTATTCTAAGTAGCTGGAAGTTTGATGATCCCTTAGAGGATTTCGATTTGATCGAAGTGACGGTGACTTTTAGTAATGGAATGAAGAGATGGTGTCTAATTACAACACCAGAGAGATTGGTCAACCACTTTAAACAACCTCATTTAGATCCACCAGGGTTTAATATCCAGCACTTAATCATTGTAAGAACAATGAATAATGAAGATATTGAACACACTTTAAAACATTTAGATGAACAAGGCGAAATCGAGAAAGCAACCCTGTTGTTAGAATAGAAGATTCGAAGAGGATAAGGGAATCGCATAATATAATATTTATGCTAAAGACACTCGTCCATGATCTGAAAGTCGCCGGATACTCGACGGCGTCGAGTCATGAATACAGCAACGTTATAGAAAATTATTGGAAAGATAAATTTTAAAACTAAAGGAAGAAGTCGAAATGAAGATTGCGCTTTTGACTGATATACATGGTAATAATCCAGCCCTACAGGCCGTTCTTTCTGATCTCGATTTCCATAACGATATTGAACATATCTATTGTTTAGGAGATATGATTGGTATTGGTCCCAATTCTAATGAGGTAATTGAAACGATCAAAAACCGTAAAGACACAACAGTTATTTCTGGAAATCACGAAGAAGCAGTGTTGAATCTACTGCAAGGTAAAGGCCCTCTCTTGGGTCATGAAATGGTTGCTGAACACCATGAGTGGATCGGGAAGCACTTAACTAAAGAGAACATTGAATTTATAACCCATTTACCCCGAACATTAGATGTAGAGATAGAAGGACAACGAATATTAATTACACATTATCATAGGAAGAAAGAAGAACTAGAGGAGATTGATGGAGTTCCTACAGGATTGAAATTAGATACAAGATATAATGGCTCTCCTTATGACTTGATCTGCTTTGGACATCATCATCCGATTCATTACTTCAAGACGGCTCAACGAGTTTATTTAAATCCTGGTGCATTGGGTTGTAATGATTATTCGATTGCTAGATATGCAATTGTCGAGCTCAAGGAAGAGACAATAGACATACAACTTTTAGGAAGAGCCTATGAGAACAAAGCGTTTTTAAAGTCTTTTGAAGAGTTGAAGGTTCCAGATCGAGAATTTCTTATTAAAGCTTTTCATGGAAACCAACTTGAAAGAGATTTTGAAGAAGACAATAACATCTCATAATATAATATTCACGCCGCGGGCATACACTCGAGATGCGTCGAGTCGTGAATACCGTAACGTTAGATAAAACCACTCGAAAACAAAGGAATAATCACATGATAAAAATCAATAAAAATGAATGGTCAGAACCTCTTAAAATTATATTAGGAGCATCTTCACAAGCCTATCCAGGCTGGATTCAAACCCAAGAAGAAGAGTTGAATTTACTAGATCGATCTGATTGGGAAGAAAGCTTTAATTCGAGAAAGATTAGAGCCATTCTTGCAGAACATGTATGGGAGCATTTGTCTTATGAAGAAGGTATGAAAGCAGCAAGGATTTGTTATGATTTTCTCGAACCAGAAGGATATATTCGGTGTGCAGTTCCAGATGCTTTTTTTAGGAATAAAGAATACCAGGATATAGTTCAGATCGGTGGACCTGGTCCGAAAGAGCACCCGGCTGCAAGTCATAAAATCGTACATAATTATAAGACAATTACAAGTATGTTTGAAGAAGCAGGATTTAAGATTAGATTACTGGAATACTGTGACGAACATGGAGAGTTTCATTATAAGGACTGGAATCCTGAAGATGGTTTTATTTATAGATCCCTTCGATTTGATCACCGAAATAAAAATGATGAACTAGGATTCGTATCACTGATAGTAGATGCAGTAAAAGAAATGTCGGAGTGATTCGAAGAGGACAAGGGGATAGCATAACATAATATTTATGCTGCGGACATTCGTCCTTGTTCTGGCATTCGCCAGACACTCGACATGCGTCGAGTCATGAATACAACAACGTTATCTGAAAGAATCTAAATAGCAAAAAAATGGAGTGATTATATTGAATCAAATCCCAAAAAGTTGGAATACAGATAGACTTAGCATTTCTAATTTAACCAAGCAGGAAGTTCCAATCATTCAGGAGATATACCAAACAAGTACATATATGAATGCATGGGACGGTCGTGAGTATGATCCGGATCATATCAGAAAATGCTTAATGAATGGAAATCTTCCACCAGAAGGTTTACTGGAGAACTATAGAATACAAACGATACGAATAACGGAAAATCTGCAACCCATTGGTCTAATTAGTCTATATCATGGATATCCAGTAGAACATTCCCTGTATCTTGAGTTTCTATATATCCATGGAGACATCCAAAAGCAAGGATTTGGACAAGAGATCATAAAGGAATTCTCCTCAGTTGTTGCTGAATTAGGGTATAAAGAAATTCGAATTAATGTCTCTACGAAGAACTGGCCAGCGTTAAGATATTGGATTAAATCCGGATTTAGTGAAGTGAATGGAATTTATGGCGATTCGATTTACTCGGAATCTAGCTTTTCCAATTTGGAATTAATGATGACTTTATAAGTATCTCACGAGGTCAGATTCCTTTAGATAACGTTAGTATTCACGCATCGGATCCTGTCGGCGCTTGAAGTCAGTGGGACGTAGTAAATACGGAAACATTATATGCAACCTTAAAGATAGCCAAAACATAAGTGGAAAAATAAGATGATGAAGCGCCGATTTCCCAATCGGTGCTTTTTGTTTAGAGTGTAATACATTAGAAAATCAAAACAATTGACGACCTGACTTTAGGATCAATCAAATGCAGTAGACAGCAAAATTCATTTTATTAAATGAACATAGGTGCAATACTTATTGAACAATTGTTAAAACGGATGTATACTCATTACTTACATCATTAAAGCGCTTCATTGGGGAAGAAATGAAGCAGACGCTTAAAGGAGAAAAGATTACTTTGAAAGCACTATCCAAAGGGCAGACTGCCCTCTTTTTGACGTTTCTAATTTTGATGTGGGGTGTGAACTGGCCGCTGTCCAAATACGGTCTGCAGTACGCTCCACCTATTTTATTCTCGGGCATTCGGACGCTGATCGCTGGCGTGCTGCTGCTGTTTGTAGCGCTGCCCAAGCTGCGTGAACTACGCTGGCGCCAGACCTGGCCAATCTATGTGATCTCGGCAGTGTTGAACATTATCCTGTTCTACGGTTGTCAGACGATCGGTATCGCCTATATGCCTGCCGGACTGTTCTCGGCGATTGTATTCCTGCAGCCGGTACTCGTCGGTATTATGTCCTGGCTGTGGCTGGGTGAGTCCATGAATCCGCTCAAAGCGATCGGTCTGGTACTTGGTTGTGCAGGGGTTGCCACGATCAGTGCAGGCGGATTTACCGGCAGTATCTCGGTGCTTGGCATTGTGCTGGCACTGGCTTCGGCGGTAAGCTGGGGCGTAGGTACCGTCTATGTCAAAAAAGTCGGTGAGCGCGTTGATCCGATCTGGCTCGTTACGATCCAGCTGCTGCTTGGCGGTGTCGTAATGACAGCGGTTGGCAGTGGTACCGAGAGCTGGGCAGATATTACGTGGAACGCGACCTTTATTGGGGTACTGCTGTTTATCTCGATCTTCGCGATTGCACTTAGCTGGCTTTGCTTTTTCCGCCTTGTTGGTTCGGGTGAAGCCAGTACGGTTGGTTCGTACACGTTCCTGATTCCGCTCGTATCGATCATATTGAGCGTAATGTTCATGGGTGAATCCGTGACGGTGAATCTGGTGATCGGACTGGTTCTGATTGTCGTGAGTATTCTGCTGGTTAATCGTACGCCAAAAGCCAAAGTTCCGGCGAATGAGGTACCAACAGCCCCATCCGGCAAAGCGGTCTGATCCAGCAGATTAGGCGCATACTGGGGCAACTGCTATACATGCAGTTGTCCAACATAGATAGCATTTTCTCAATTTCAAAGACCTCCAGATGATGGATTTATCCGTCATCCGGGGGTCTTTTTTGCATGATTGCTTTCAGCAAGACGACTTTCTGTAAAATGACTTCCTATAGATACATCTGCTATAGCATCATTTTCTATAGTATGACTTTGTATGGAAGAACAATCGTCCTTTTTACAGATAAAGCTGAGTAAGGTTATGCACCGCTTTATCGAGAGCAAGCGTGAATTCCTGTCTTTGTTCCAGATCTTTCAGAGTGACGATCTGTGCCTTTACCTCGTCTTCGCCCAGCAGAATGACATAGCGTATGTTCCGGGCATACAGACTGTTCAGCAGTTTGCCCAGCTTGCGTCCGCCTGGCTCGGTCTGTACAGGAATGCCTGCAGCGCGTAGCTGGAGAGCCGTATTCATCACATCCGGCAGTGTATCTCCTATCGGCACAATAACGACAGGAGCCGGTCTGCGAGAAGTGGAGACTTCTCCTACTCCTGCTGGTTCTGTCCGTTCACGGTAGAGAGCCATAATCGATTCCAGACCAAATGATAATCCGATTGCAGGCAGCTCCAATTCTTCCCGATCGGTCAGTTTGTCGATCATGCCGTCATAACGTCCGCCGCTGCCCAGACTGGAAGGGAAAGAACCGGTGACATCGAACAGCTCATATACCGTGCCGGTGTAAAAGGATAATCCGCGCGACAGAAATAGATCGAATTCGCACTGCTGCCCGAGAAATGGCAGTTGATCAAGCAGCTGTTGAAGCTGCTGCACTTCCAGATAACCCGGCGCTTCCGTCAGATTATACATCCGTGCGATACTATTCATCTCCAGCAGCTCAGATGGTCTGCCGATCAGCTCCAGCAGGGCAGTAATGGCGGGCGCAGGCAGCAGCTTGTCCTGCAGTTCTACGGCGACTTCATCTATGGAAATCTTGGCGAGCTTGTCCAGCGTCAGCATGACAGAAGAGAGCATGCCGGATGGAACGCCAAGTGCGCCAAGCACCTCACTCAGGAAGCGGCGATTGTTCCATTTCAGAACGACCGGAATCTCCAATTGTGCAAAAGTCTGCAAAGCGAGCTGGAACAGTTCCAGCTCCGCTTCCGGTCCAGCCAGACCAATAATATCCGCATCGCATTGCCAGAATTCGCGCAGTCGTCCACGCTTGGTTGGTCCATCGCGAAAGACCTTGCCCATTTCAAAGCGGCGGTAGGGCAGCCGAATTCCCGGATTCAGTGCCATCAGCTTGGCCAGCGGCATGGTCAGATCGTAACGCAGTCCGAGTGCACGCTGCCGCTGGTCGCTGAGCTGGTACATCTCTTTGACGATCTCTTCGCCGCCTCCGTATTTCGAGATTAGCCAGCCCATTTCGTTCAGGATAGTCGTATCGGCTTCCTCGTAGTTATACAGTTCAAACTGCCGTTCCAGTAGATTGCGGATAGATCGGCGCAGCCGCTGTTCTTCTCCGATAAAGTCGTGGGTTCCTTTGACATTTTGCATATAAATCAACTCTCCTCTGTGATTGGTGTCGCCGGTAAATCGCTCCAGAACACAAAAAACGCGCAGGACCCCATGGTCCTGCGCGCTCGATATCCCGCAGGGAGGCCAACGCGAAAAGCGCTAGCCACCCTGTAGTTAATTCATACAGAGAGGCTAACGCCTGTGATGATGATGCAGATTTATCGGCAGATCAGTGAATGGGCTTGTCATGATGAAATTATTATCCAGCGCAATGAAATTGGTATTGTTCATCATGATCCCTCCTGATCTCTCATTTGTAGTGTAAATTAGTAGTGATTATATGCCTGCTGACAGTAATTTGCAACTGCTATTTTGGAAAAAGCTGTGATTCATACCAAAATACAAGCTGTTTCTACGATAGAACAATGACTGTTTTATCGTCTTAAAGGACCGAATGGCCGAGTAGTCTATTTACTCCAGCGGCTTCAATAAAAGCTGCTGCTGATTGTTAAACAAACTCGGCGCAATCAATAGCCCCAGCAGAATACTCGTGATAATCGCCGACGTCATCAGGGTGAAGACGATCAGCAGCTGGAATCTCACTGCCGTGATCGGATCAGCGCCGGCGATAATCTGGCCGGTCATCATGCCGGGCAGCTGGACAAGCCCGATTGTCTTCTGTCCGTCGATCGTCGGGATCATACTGGAACGGACAGCGCTTTTGAGTACTGGCAGAATCGCTTGTCTCGGTGTACCGCCCATGGACAGCACGACAATAATCTCGCGCTGGCGCAGCTGGACTTCGGACTTGAGCCGGGTGACGAGGAGGCTGCTCAGTACCATAGAGTTGCCGATAATCATGCCGCTGATCGGGATAATATAGCGGGCATGAGCCGGAATAATCCCGAGCCCCAGCATAATCGCCTGCGTGATAATCTCGACGACGACCAGAGTAGCAAAGATTTTCAGGGTGATCTGTGGAATGTTTTTGCCTTTTTTGGATACATTGAGGGCTGCGACCGTTATCATGAGCAGGACGAACAGACCGACCACCCATAGATTCTCCAGACCGAAAATGGCATTCAGTACATAACCGATAATCAGCAGCTGTACCGCTGCGCGGATCATGGCGATCAGCACGTCCTTTTCCAGTCCTAGCTTAAAGGAGCGGGACAGCACAACCGCCAGCAATACAAAGCAGAGGGACAGACTTAGTGCGAGTATGCTCATGACGATTCCCCCTGTATAAAATGCTGCGCTTCCTCTGTCTGCGGATGTTCGAAAAAGGCGGACGCATCGCCCGCTTCCAACAGCTGACCATCCTGAAGGAACCAGATATGCTGCCCGATCCGCCGGGCCTGCTCCATCTGATGAGTGACCCAGATCAGGGTCGTGCCTTGCTGACGGTTCAGCTCCAGCAGCAGTTGTTCGATGACCCGAACCGAAGAGGGATCGAGCGCAGACGTAATCTCGTCTAGCAGAACGATATCCGGGCGTCCTGCCAGTGTGCGAAGCAGAGCAATCCGCTGCTTCTGACCGCCGGACAGTTCCTGTGCCGGACGCGAGAGCAGGGTGGCTGACAGTTCCGCCTTTTCCAGCCACTCTGCTGGACTGCCGATATCTGTACCGTGCAGCCGCTGGGCAGTCCGCAGATTATCCTCTACAGTTCCTGGCAGCATGGGCGAGTCTTGGAACACCATGCCGACCCGGCGCCGCAGTTCAGTAATGGCCCAGCTATGTATGTCTTTGCCCTGGATATGGATGCTGCCTTCATCGGGAGTGATCAGTAGATTGCACAGAGAGAGCAGAGTACTTTTGCCGGAACCGGAAGGACCAATCAGCGCTGTAATCGAGCCGCTGGCGATCTGGCCGCTGATCTGACGAAGTACTGGAACAGATGCACCTTCCGGGCCAGGAAAATTCTTGCTGACGTTCTGGAATTGCACGGCTGCAGCCGAAGAAATCACGGAATTCATGGGAGATACACCTTTCTGGATTCATAAATAAAAATCGGAATGATCAACAAAGTCGCATAGCATCAGGCTATCCAATCAAGCAGCAGCCCGATCGCTTGCAAATGGATACAGAAGATTGGATAGTCATACTGCCGGCTATCGCTTATTAAACTTATCATGCACCGGATCAGCAGGGAAGCTATCACTGCTCGCTATAAAGTACAGCCAGAATTAAGACAAAGAAAATTCAAGACCACAGCAGTGCTATGTATGCTATAGATCTGGTTGCAGGACGAATCATCTACAAAATGAATCAACGAACGGTCTCATCATACTATATAATATACAGACTTATACTTCAGATACAGACCTATCATTCAGGAGGAGATTGAATGTCATTTTCGATTGTTATTTTTCAGGGACCAAGCGCTTCGGGGAAAAGTACGCTGCAAGCGCGTCTCGGACTGCCTCGTATTGTGACCTGGACTTCACGTGAGCCAAGACCGGGAGAGCAGGATGGACGAGAGTATCATTTTACGACCCGCGAGCAGATGGAGCGGATGCATCAGCAGGGACAGATGCTGGAGATCAATGAATACCGGGGCAATCTGTACGGGACATCGCTGCAATCGCTGGAGCAGGCAGGTGAGCAGGGACAGGCCCGTTCTAGCGTTATGGAAGCGCAGGGCGCCAAGCTGGTCAAGCAGCTGCTCGGAGAGCGCGCACTGCTGATCGGCATCTCTGCCAGTCGTGAGCAGCTGGAGCGGAGACTGGCGGAACGCAATGTGAGTATGGAGGAACAGGAGCTTCGTATGGCTTCTTTTGATGAGGAGATGGCTGCGCTGTCCCAGTGCGATCTGATTATCCGTAATGACGACGGACAGCTGCATACGGCAGAAGCGATTATTGACTGTTTACGTGCAGGACTGGGTGGAATTTAAGCCAGCTCTTTTACTTGAACAGGGTACGTAATAGGTAATCGTGGGCGGTCTCGCAGGATTCTCCTGACCACTTTCCAATGAATTGTTTTACAGCAGTAACTCCATGGCAGTTCGTTCTTTATCCGCAATCTCCAGTAATAGTTGTGACGCTCGTAACAGCTCCTGATCATCTCCCGTGCGGCCTGCCCGGTCGATCGCTGCAGAGACACTGACCCATAGCGGAGCAATATCAGCAAATAAATGGTACGCCAGTTCGATGTGGGGTTCTGCCAGAAGATCGATGCACTCTCTTAAAAAGTCCCGGTACAAGTTGCGGAACAAAGCACCACCGGTTCCTGCCCGCTCCATTAACAAGGCAGTCAGACACAGATCCTGTTCGATATTGCTGCTGCGGGCAAACCAGTTCAGGATTTCACTGCTCATTTTGACGATCCCCTTATTGCCAATATTGCGAATAGGCGGGTTCAGATAGTCCTGTGCATTTTGGGTTAAGGATTTGCGTAGAACAGGCGCGAGCGGAGGAAGCTTACTGACAGGATCAAGGGTAAAAGAACGATTGCGGGAGCTCATAAATCCTTTGGCATTTCGGGCCATGGCCAAACCGGTCAAGCGTGTCTGTGCATGTGCTCCCTGTTGCTCGGTATCTGCCATATAGGCATATTCGTCATCGAATCCATAGAGCACTGCATAATGCCCGGCAAAATGAACGTTATTCGTAAAATAATCCAGGTAGTAAGAGTCTAATTTCAGCCCGACCGGAGTCCCTTGTTCAATATAACGTTGTACATTCTGCCACGCCTTGTCGACAGACGAGGTTTCTTGAATGTTAATATTTAAATTCAGACAGGCAGCAAGATTGGTAGTGAGTACATCCGGTTTTACCCTTCCTCCGATAAAGGGGAAATCCATCGCTTTCGAGTCCCAGTATATGAATCCCAGACCTTGACCGAGCCCAAACAGCATAGGCTCGGACAGATGAACTCCGGCATGCTGCAGCAGATTGCCGATAGCCGTTGTCTCGCAATGTTGACCTAAATAAGGAGTGAACTCTGCAATTACTTTTTCCATAACTTGCATTCCTCCTTTAATCGGATAGCGCCATTACCTCGGCATGAATTACCTGCATTATAGGCCATCTTCGCTGACAACAGTATGTCAGTGTTTTGAGGAAAATGTTCTGAAATCATAACAGTCATACGGGTTCCCCATCAAAGCATCGCTTTTAATTGAAATTTGCGAACGGGTCGGATTACCTGAATACCACAAACAGCAGTGCACTTAATGTGACACTGCTGTTTGGCATGGATTATGCATTTTGTTCCTGTAAAGAATATACGTTGTACTGTTTATTTCCGGCTGCGTTCCTGCAGTTCCAGCCAGATCGCAGCCATATCCATATCGGCTTTGCCGTTTTGTCGGGCTTCGGCAAATGTACGGTCGGCAGCAGCGGCGAGCGGCAGATCAATTCCGTCGCGGCGCGCTTCGTCCATGAGCAGACCGAGGTCTTTGGACAGCAGGCTGATCATGAATGCGGCAGGGAAATCTTCGTTCATCAGCATGTCTTTTTTGGCATTGAGCATTGGAGTGGCTACAGCAGACTGGCCGATCATTTCGATCAGCTGTTCACGCTTCAATCCAGCCTGCTCACCGATGACGAGCGCTTCGCTGATTCCCTGCATCGTAATACCCAGCATCAGATTAATCGACAGCTTGGCCGAGCTGCCTGCACCAACCTCGCCAAAGTGAATCGTATGCTTGCCGAGAATATCAAAATACGGCTGCGCATCCTGTATAGCCTCTGCGCTTCCGCCCGCCAGAATCACGAGCTGTCCCTGCTGCGCAGGAGCGACCGATCCGGATACTGGCGCATCCACATAGACTGCCCCCGCCTCCTGCGTCTGTTGTGCTAGCTCCCGAGCTTCTCCTGGGCTGATTGTACTCATATTGATAATCAGTGTGCCAGGACGAGTCTGGGCGAGAATGCCTTGCTCGCCATTCAGCACCTCGGCGACCGCATCTCCCTTAGTCAGCATAATAAAGACAACTTCTGCCTCAGCAGCTGCCTCTCCTGGAGTAGAATGCAGCACGGCACCATCCTGCTGCAGCGGAGCAGCCTTGTCGGCTGTGCGATTATAGACATGAACGGGGTATCCCGCCTTTAACAGATTGCGGGCCATCGGCAGACCCATATGTCCTGTGCCGATCCATGCGAGATTTTTCATTTGAACGCACTCCTTTGACTGTATAAAGTAAGATGAACTGCATCTCGTGAAGCATTACGGAGAATGCCTCGCTGCTTCCACTAACAGATGCATCATCCGAAAGCTTCTTTTATTTACCCGAAATAGGTTGAGCCGACCTCTGCAGTGTGTAATAAACTACAGAAGCATGCTTATCCCTGCTTGATTGTATCATAACGGATTTCCCTATACGTTGTATAAGCGAGCAGTCCGATTGCTTCTGTGTTTTATACCGTTTATCCGGAGATTAAGCAGTCATCGTGAAGAGAGTCCAAGCCTCTCTATCCTTCGGCTGACAACGATCTATGGAATGAACAGGAAGAAGAAGTTGACTTTGCAAAAACATGTAACTATAATTGTTACATGTAAGCCATTCTTAATGTAATTCATACTAAAATATAAAATAATCCAAATCCAGGGAGGAATTAACCATGAAAATCGCAGTTATCGGAGCAACAGGCAAAGCAGGATCACGTATCGCCGAGGAAGCATTGAGCAGAGGTCATGAAGTTACCGCATTTGTACGCAGCGCAGGCAAAGTGCAAAATGACAAACTGAATGTGGTAGAAAAAGAAGTGACGGATCTGACGACAGCAGATGTACAGGACTTCGAAGTACTGGTGAATGCATTTGGTACACCGGATGCCGAGCAGCATGTAGTCGTAGGTCGTCATCTGATCGATATATTGAAAGGTGCATCCAATACCCGTCTGATCGTTGTTGGCGGCGCGGGCAGTCTGTATGTAGATGATGCGCATACAACTCGCCTCGTAGACACACCGGACTTCCCGGATGCTTACAAACCAACAGCAACCAACCAGGGCAAAAACCTGGAAGACCTCAAACAATCGTCCGGCATCAAATGGACATTTGTCAGCCCAGGTGCATTCTTTGACCCTGCAGGCCCACGTACCGGCACGTACAAACTGGCAGGTGAGCAGCTGACAGTGAACAGCGAAGGCAACAGCTACTCCAGCTATGCAGACTATGCAATTGCTATCGTGGACGAAGCGGAAAAAGCTGCTCATGTGAACGAGCGGATTAGCGTGGTAACCGAAGCGAAGTAATGACTCGGACGAGTCGGCAAAAATTCGGCTGAGTATTAAGCGGCTGTCCCCAGTGCGCATCTATTCTGATGAGTGTTGCAGCTAAATCCAGTATGCTTCGATCTCGCTGTTTTGCCGAATTGTAAAATGACAAACTAAAAAGCCCTGCTTGGCGATCATGAGGATGACTCTGACGCTAGGCAGGGCTTTTGATGATGTGGACCAATTGTTACAAATAACAAATCAATAGGCTATAGGAGTTTTACCTTTAAGACATAGACATAGATGAGCAAGGGGAAACGAACGAGAACTAAGGCATATCAGCCAATCTTTCTTTTTTCTGCGTTTCTTTTGGTGAACGTTACCAGCACCGGAGCATAAATGCAGAACGTGAGCCACCAGATTATGCTGTCCGGCAGCAGGGGATGGCTATCACTGCGCCATATGACGACCATAAGAAAAGCCAGATTCATCACCAGATATATGTAGTCATATTTGCGTTTTTCCGGTGGAAACAGGGGTGCCAGTGCTACATAAGCAAGCTGTCCAATCATAAAAATAGTCCAGTGCATACAGACCCTCCTTTATTCCCAGTCTATCGAACATGGTTTCCTGATGCAAACCGGCAGACAGTTACTGACCCTGCATGAACGGAAATGGTATGGCCGTGGATAGGCTCCAAAATGTATTATGATTACCATTTGATGGTAATATAAAAGTACTGTTGTCCTATAGCATTGCCCATACCGATACAGTCTGCATTTTGCGTCTACGGATCCCGTTATTGTGAACGATCTTCAAGCGAATTGAACAGGGAGGAAAGCATGAACAAACCAAAAATAAAAAACAGGATCGCGATAATCGTGATCGTACTAATCGTACTGCTTCCTATACTCTACATACAGGTAAATAAACTGGTCTACGCACAGCGGGTCAAGGAGTATCTGATTGAACAAAAGCATTATAGTGAGGCGGAGATCGCTTCTGTAAAAGGAGTCTGGGGTAAAAAACTGCCGCCTTTTTATGTCAAAGTCATATTTGCGGATGAACCTTACGCTACGTATATTTACTATGCGCATCGTCCGGTGATGCAAGCGGATGTATGGCCGACAGGAGCCGAGAATCCTCGTCCCGCAGCCAGTCCACCGCTCCAACATCTGGAAAAATAAACAAGCTGTAAATTTTTCACAAATACATAGCATTCCCACAAAAAACCATATATAATGATTGAAAAACAATTCCGATCAGAATTATAGGGAATGGTGAAATGATATGGTAAAGCACATCAAAGGGATACCCTCTGTTAAAAAAGCGGTATATGATCTGATCGCTTCCCGGCGGGATATTGCCAAAGCGGATATTATGGAGCATTTTCGGCTGACAAGCAGCAGTCTGACCCGTCTGCTGGACGAGATGACGCGTGAAGGCTGGATTATGGAATCCGGCTTTGGGCAGTCTACAGGCGGTCGGCGGCCGATTTTGTATCAAATCAATGCCGGTGCACGGTATATTCTGGGACTGGATATTTCGCGGATCTATTCGGTGCTGGGTCTGTACGATATGGAGATGAAGCCGCTGGAGTTGCTGCGCTGGAATATGGATGAGCAGATGACTCCGCAGCGGCTGGTTGAACATGTGGGACGGCAGACGCATGAACTGCTGCTCCGCCATCAGCTGGACCGGGAACAGGTTATAGGTATGGGCGTGGGAGCTGTAGGACCACTCAGTCGGGAGCAGGGACGAATCCTGAATCCGCTCTATTTTGCCGCGCCGGGCTGGAACGATGTGCCGCTGCGCAGCTGGCTGGAGGAGGCAACCGGTCTGCCCGTGATTCTGGAAAATGGAGCAAATACAGCGCTGATCGGTGAACACTGGATGGTACGCAGTGAGAATATCCGGCATATGCTGTATGTACATATAGGGACGGGACTGCGCTCGGCGATGATGTCCAATGGCCGGATTGTGCATGGTGCAGTAGATATGGAAGGTTCGATCGGGCAGATGATTATCCAGACAGACGGTCCGCGTCTGCATGGCAGCGGCAACTACGGGGCACTGGAAGCTTTTGCTTCGGTGCAGGCGGTTGAGCAGCAGGTACGTGCGCGCAGCAAAATGAGCCGTGAGCAGTGGACGGGAGGAAGTCTGGCGCTGAAGCCGGAGGCAATCAACTTTACCACGATCGTTCAGGCGCTGGATTCGGGCAATGAGTATGTACGCGAGATTTTCGCACAGTCTGCTGCCTATATGGGCATCGGGCTTGCCAACCTGATCAATGTGCTGCATCCCGAGCATATTATTCTGGGCGGCGTGATGATCAGCGCCAATGATCTTTTTTACAATACAGCGATAGCGGTAGCCGAGCAGAATATTTATTATTCAGACAGCTACCAGCCGGAGTTCTCGCGCGGGATTCTGCAGGAGACAGCGGTCTCGACCGGTGCTGCGGTGATGGTATGGAATGAGATGGATATTTGACCGTTGTCAGGAAAATAGAGCATCATCCGCTCCTTGTCTGATCTAGCGTAGAATTGTCCTATTTAGCGAAGAAAAGTGAACTTGAAAATGAGCCTAATGTAAATAGCCCGAGTGCCATTCTCTGATATATTCAAAGAATGACACTCGGGCTATTATGGTTGGAATTGAGAAATACTATCTAATTTGGCTTAGAGATACATAGATATATACGAATCTATTTCTAAAGAGAAGAAGATTCATACACACGCAAGCCGAGCCTACCAGCAACAATCATTGCTTCAGCTGGTTCAGGATCATTGGGTCCTTGATTTTGGTATCCTGTGCCAGCATGACGATTTTGGAAAGAATCTCCGCTGTACGTGGATCTTCATCCATAAACGGCAGGAAGATTCGTCCGCGGTGCTGGGAATGTACAGGCAGTATATTCAGTGCACCTGCAGCCTGCTTGTATACGATGGCGCTGCCGAGATGGACACTGTATGTGCCAAGACTGCCTTCAATAAGCGCATGATTCTTGTCGATTTGGACATTGTTAATCTTCATCAGTCGAAGCGACTCTTCCACAATAGCCCGGCGCATCTCTATGGTGGACAGGCTGGCTTCCGGATCAACACCGCCGACATGGGCGACACTCACCGCCAGATCCATATCCCGCATGACCTCGGAGAACAGTACAGTTGGAACCTGTTCGAGAGGTACTGGTTTGTAGGTCGTCCGGTCGTGGAACTGTACCGTCTCCAGTGTTGGAGCTTCGGTATCTGCTGGAGAGAACCAGTCTGCCATTGCATAGACGCTGGCGATCAGATTATTCCGGTAATCGACCTTTTGCAGTCCTTCTTCATAGCTGACTGTCCAGCCGCGTCCACGCAGCAGAGCTACTGTTTTGTTCGGCTGCACCTGATGTCCGGCATAGCGCCGGGATACGATGCCATTGGATTTTTCATCCTCATTGAGCACATACAGCTCCCGGAATACCTGTTTGAAAGGCTCCCGACTGCGCTGATCCATTCGTTCGCGCTGCTCGGCATAGAACTGGTGCTCGATCAGATCACGTTGGAACAAAGACCACTGTCCGCTCTCGTATAGATGAAGCGGATGAGCGATAAACACTTCATCCTCCGGCATCAGCGGATGCTGGATATAATCGGTCATTGCGGCTGGAGCAGTGCCGGCATCAGTCGTATTCGGATTGCTGCTGGCACTGGATTCGGCAGAACTTGCTCCGGCTGCTTGTGGTTGAAGCAGCGAGGAGGCTTCTTGGTTGATATAGCCCAGATGCTTACCACTGCGGAAGACAAGAGAACGGAACAGCGGCGATAGCACCGGATTCTGCTGAAGCCGGCTCAGCTCTGCTGCGGTGAATGACGTTTGATTCACCATGGAGCGTTCCAGCTCGCTGCGTGCACGCCGGTATTGATTGGTCAGCTCGGTCTTCAGTTCTTTGAGCCGGACGATATATTCATTTTTGTTCAGGCGGGAAGGGACGGACTTGAGCGGCTTGCCGCTTTTGACCGCTGTCAGGCTGGTTTTGCCTTCTGTATCAATCTCCAGCTGAACATACAGTTCGTCCTCAATCTCATGTGGTTCAAAATAAACGAGCAGTTCATCCACCTTGCGTGCTTCCATATCCCAGGTCAGGCGGGTGACGTCTGCGTAACCGGCATTACGTGCCAGATTATCGAGAGCAATCGTAGAAGCAGCCGCTTCACTGGTACGACGCTGGGCACCGAAGCTTTTACTTTCCTTGAGGAACTGCTGGACGAATTCATAGCGTCCGCGGATATCCTGTTCCCGCTGCTCTGTTGATAGTGGGATTAGCGTATAGGATAGCAGCTGATCTTTGTTGCGCTTGGCTGCGACGTTCTGACGGGTCTGCTCCAAGTTGAGTTTGCCGAGTACAGCATCGGCGAACAGCTGGCTTCGTCTGTGGTTTGAGCCTGCCGAGATATATTTGGCTGCATCATACAACAGCTTGAAACGCTCTGCTCCCAGCTCATGATAAGCCCGTTGGAACCAGTTCAGATCGAATGCGCCATCATTGAACTCCTGTGGAGTGATCGGCGAATAGTGGGCGACGATCGTTTCCTTTTCGGCAGAGAATGTCTCATTGATATGCGCGTGGAAGTACCAGGCTGCACTGCGCAGTCCCTGCCAGTTCAAATGGGCAGCGATAATCTCGATCCATTGTGGGGCATACATTGCCGCTTCCAGCAGCCGCTTGTCACTGATCGGATAAGTCTTCAGCATGTCGTCCAGCGTCTGTTCATTCTCGCCTTCGAGCGGGTAGTTATTTTTCAGCAGATGGCTGAATGTCTCTTTCTTGGTGGAATTACCATAGCTGTATATATAGCCCCGGATAAAGGTTTCTTTTTGCAGATTCGACAAAATAGACAGGAAATACTTCATTCCATCGATACGCTGGATCGACATAGTCAGAGGGGTAACCTCGGTTGGCAGTTCTCCGCGCTGCATTTCAATATCCAGAATACGTGCAATCGCCTGTTCCGCGAGCGGACGAATACTCGGGAAGCGATTCACCAGATTATACTGGCTGGTAGGACTGGTGATCAGCCGCATAAAGTCACGGGCTTGATAGCCAATCAGCATCTGCTTGTACAGTTCATTATCCTGGATAATGTTCATATCATACATTCGGGCGTAATCTTCCGGTGCCAAATGAGTATAGGATATCGAATGAATATCCAGCGGCAGAAAATTATACAGCGTATGGAAGCGACGACGTGCGGAATCTTCGTTATATGACCGGCTGCGCAGCAGATTGATCCATGGATCGGCCAGCAGTACCAGCGTGCCGCCATCCGGCTCCAGATGATCCGCCGGGAAGTTTTGCATCAGATAGTTTAGCGCCAGGTGAGCCATATCGAATACTTCTTCTTTGCGGCTGTCTTCCAGATAAGCGACCAGCAGGTTGTCGATCTGCTGTTGGTAGGGCAGACGATCATACCAGTCTCGGATCTCGATCATTTGCTCTACCGGATAAAGGGAACGGATAAACTCTCCGCGCCAGCCTTCCAGCAGCTGATGCTTGTCCAGCTGGTTGTACTCCATGGCATGGGAGAAATAACGGTACAGCTGCTGCAGACTCTGATCCAGGCGTTCCGGTTGTGTATACAAAGCGATCTGCATGACAGCCAGATTGTCCATACCGCTCTGCTCCAGATACTGCTGCCACAGCGCGGTCAGCGGATAGCGTTCCAGTACTTTGGAAGTATCTTCATCATCGGCTACCCAATTGTTGTAAGAGAGCGGCTGAAGCTTGTTGCCGATCAGCAGGGTTTCTTTGTAATTATTGTAGTATTCGACCTCATATTCATGCTCGCGGTGCTCATGAATCAGGTCATTCAATCCTTGAAGGAATGATCTGATTGGCTCGGATCCCAGTGTGAACACCTGTGTCTTCATATCAAAAGTAGCTGTGCTCGGCGGTATCTGCAGCCATTCTTCGACCAGATTCGGATCGCATAACCCGTAGCCATTGGCTGTCGTATATTCGGCTGCCTGTCCCAGCTTCGCCAGCAGTGTCTTCTCCTTGGCAGTCGGATGGGTAAGTGATTCGGCCATTACGGTCAGCCGTTCATACTGATCCTGACGTTCGGGCTGGCTTTGCAGCTCTGTGATCGTTTCCAGTGCAGCCAGCCGCTGCAATTCACTTTTGCTGCCCAGCAGTCTCGCAACAACAGGCTCAAGCAATTCTCCAGGCTGGCGCAGCAGCAGCTGAATTGCACTCTGACGCAGTGAGCCGGTTTTTAGCTTGAGCAGATCTTCGATCAATCGGAGTTCCGCATCGGTTAATACAAAAGTTTTGGCCAGTTTCAGTGCAGTTTCCCGGTTGGACATACTCTTGTCGGTCAGGGATGCAAAAATAAATTGGCGCTGCTCAGGATCATTACTATCCTTGATCACATATTGAAGCAGAGTGCCGCGCAGATCTGCGCTCATCCGATCCTTGAGCTGCAGAATCTCGCCGATCAGCTGTGCATCCATGTCATATGCAGCCAGATAGATCAGCTTATGGATCAGCCGGTCGGATGAATACTGAATCGTGATACCATCGAGAACGCTGGAGGAGAAGCTGATATCACGCTCGGACAGTCCGAGATAAATATCCCTGATCCGGTTGAAATCCTGCACCCTGTCTGCTTTTTCTTCCAGCAAAGAAGTCTGGGGAACCCGCAGTACACGCTCCGATTCAGTGACGCTGCTGACAAAATCCCAGGTATATTCGCATTCATAAGCATAGTTGTCCAATACCCAGTACAGCAGCTCTCCATCCTGTTCCTGTAGATGAGGACGGGCCATACGCAGGCGCAGTTCCTTGTTCTGGCTGTTGCTGAGCACATACAGAGCAACGATCTTCTGGTAGCGGACACCGGTATCCATCAGATACTGAATCCGGTCATACAGTTCCTGTTCTTCATGGACCGCAGTCGCCCACAGGCTGATATATACTTTGTTGGCATTCTCGTCGGTCAGCCATTCATGGCGAAGCGAGCTGTCCGTCAGCGCTTCATACGTCTGACGGATCAACTGTCCCGTAACCCGTGTATTCGCCGATTCAAGCGGCATGCCTATCCATGTACCAAGGGCTCTGACGATAGCACTGTAGCGGATCAGATCATGCTGCAGAATAGTATCTATCAGCATGATGGAAGCTTCAAGGGTCCCCTGATCCAGTGTCTCGGTGATCGACTGGCGCAGACCTTCCTGCAGCCGGGCAGCTACCAATAGCTCGCTGATCATCCGGTAAGCTTCGGTACGGTGCGACATCAGTATGCCCAGAATGATGTCGTAAGAGAGCAGTGCTGCCTGATTATCTCCATAAATGATATCGTGCAATGCCTGCATCACCTGTGCATTATCCTGATCCAGCTCATAGGCAATCAGATCGGACAGTGCTTCCTGATTCAACCGGTAGTCGCCCAATAGTTCATAATTGCGTTGGGTCAGCATGGTCATCAGGTCAAAGCCAAAACCATGCATTGATATCAGGGAAGCCATTTTGTCGAGAATTCGTTCCTTATGTAGTGTGATATCCTTTGTACGGTAGGGACGACGGTTATATCCTGTGCTGTAAGGATATTCGACCGCATGGGCGGTAATATACCGGAATATGCCGGCAGTCCGTTCATCTGCCAGTGTCGCTACCATACCTATCAGTGGTTCATACAGGGAGTCCGGGTTGCCATCTTGGACGAGCTGCTCCAGGCACTGCATCAGCCGGGCAATCTCCTCCTGCTGATTATGTATATATCTGCTGGCGCACAGCTTCGCACAGCTGTCTGCAAGTTCATGTAATGGCTCCGGTACGCCGGCTGCGAGACGTTCGATCCGGCTGAGATGCTGCTTGTATAGTTCATTCATATCCTTCATTATTTCATTCTCCTTTCCATAATGGGTATTACCACACGCGTCCTGCCAGCATGGTCAGCCGGATAAAAGCAGCCTCATCTCCTTCAGCCAGCTCGATATGTTCGTCCAGCCCGGTGACTTCTTCCTCGCGCAGAAATACTTTGTATAATCCATCTTCAAAAGCCAGTAGTGCCGTCTCTACAGCCTGCTGTTCTTCCGGTATTCGTTCATCACGAATCAGCTGGAAACCGACTTTGCCTACTTCGGCCTGCTCTTTGATTGCCTCGGCAGTCAGATAGGGGATAAATGAAGTGTCAGTCTGTTTTTCCTTGAATTCCCGTACATTTTGTTCGACGATGCAGGTGATAAGCTCCCGCAGCGTTGCAGGCGTACCGGCAAGCTGAAGCGGCTGACGGGTAAGCCAGTTTTTGCGGCGGCCCAGACTTTTGACCGTGATATAAATCAGCATGGCTGTCCTCCTCGATCGAAATATATCTTTTATGATACACCAATAACCCAAGCATATCATAATAGGAAAAAGGGAACAAATGTTCCTTTTTGATGACTGAAATATAAAAGCACTAAAAAAGCCCTCCAGCAAAATCAGCTTCGATTTTGGGGAGGGCTGTTGTATTCAGTATGAAAAAAATAATGGCAGAGGATCAGCTGTGAAGCACAGCGTATGCTTCCTGCAGTACATTCTGCGAAGGCATATTGCTGAGATTCTTCGGTACGATATGCACCGAAATTTTGCTGTTTAGTGCTTCCTTAACCTGCGAAGCAATTTGCTTCTCACCACTGAGAATGATTTCTTCCCATTGATGTTCACGGGCCATGCGTTCAATAATCGGAGTTAACCGTTTGATCCAGCGTGGGCGAATAACCTCCCACGGCTCCGAATAATTCTCGCGCTGTTTGTTGGATGCAGATTTCAGATCGCTGGTACTTGTGCTTGGACGTTCCCGGAATTCATCATTGATCATATCCCATTCATAGTAATACTCCGCATTGATCTCACAGAGCAGACTGTCCAGAACGGTTACGGTATCATTGCTCAACTGCACAATTCCGGCAGCCGGGCAGCGTGACATCAGGGCTTGCAATTCTTCCAGATGCGGCTCGGACTCAAAATAAAAAGCATTGGGCACGCCAGTCTGTATCTTTTCGCAGAAGAATAATCCTCCGGATGAATCGGCGACGATGATCAGACCTTTTTTCATCTCGGTACGGCTGTTTTCCACCTTTTCCTCGACTTTGGCCTGAAGCTCCATCAGCATATCCAGGTATCTTGGTTCTTCTCCAGCTTGCGTATACTCGGCGAGCTTTTTGAAACCGTTCTTGAGGCGTATTTTCCATTCCGGCTGGGTGTTGGCAGTTGGCTCAGTGTTCAGATAGATCGTCAGGAAACGTTCTGCCGATTGGGCAGAGTACTTCTGAAGTGCTTTCCAATTTTCCATAAATCCCATTGCAGTACCTCCTCAAAGAGAGTTCCTTTGTCTTTACCCTTATGGACAGACCTCCAAACTTTCCTTTACAATTTTTTTACAATAATTTCAAAAAAACATCATCCAAACCTCCCTTTTATCCGTTAATTAATATATAATTATCCTAGTAATAGGAAATAAGAAAAGTTCGCTGCTATGCTGTATTAGACTTCTCAATGCTCTTTTCCTTATATACTTGTATAACCAAGTATATTTTCGCTCATAAATTTGTGTTTTTTATTCGATGACACAATAAGGAGAATGCTGACATGAAAGATCATCATGAACAACAAAAAAGAAGACGGATCATTCATGCCCCCGCAGCGAAAATCGCTGGAGCGGGTATTCTGGTTGTAACCTGTGTGATGGCACCGACTGCCTGGCCAGCGTCCGGTTCTGATCATATCGCTCATGCGGCCAGCTCTCCGGCAGTAACGGTTACCCAGCAGTCAACTTCTGCTGGAACGAATGATGTATCGGTTGGTATTCCAACAGGCCCCCCTATCAGCATCGATGAACTGCCAGAGGCCGAGATTGCATCGAATATCGAGTATGTTACCGGCTTATTGGTGAGCAATCAACCAGGAGGCAAGCTGCCGGTCAGTCTGACAGTAGCCCGTGAGACCAATGAGTCTGCCTGGATGAAGGATCGTCTGACGATAGGGCCCAAAGAAGCGGCGTTAACTGCCGATATGCTGCGCAAAGACGGTGGTAATATGGGAGTTTTTCATATGCCGGAAGCGGACAAAACCGAAGTCGCTGATCTGTATTTTAGTATGACGCAGCGTGCCGCTCAGATCCTGTCCACCTCCAAGCAGGGAATGGATGTACAGGCATTGTACGCCAAGCTGCAGCTTCCGCCTTCACGGGTATCTTCCCTCCAGGAAGACCTTAATGTGCAGCTGCATACCGATCATGGAGCAGAACGCCCGGCAGGCGCACAGAGTACACCGCTCGGTATTGAGACAGCGGATACTTCCGGACAGGTATGGGTCACACTCCCTTTGGAAAATGCGGCGCTGAGCTCTACCCAGATGAACCGGCTCAAAGTATATGCCAAATACCCGGATGGTACAGCAGGCTATGTTCAGGCTGCACTGACTTCCTATAACGAAAAATATAAGCACGGCATGAAGTTTGCTCTGCCCAAATCCGGACAATATACGATCATCCTGCCTGCTTCTTCCAAAAAGTAATCGATTCCATCCATAATGAGCAATATTATGATCCATCAGACAGGGAATAAAAATATCCAAAGAGCTGTCCCTGTCTGCCGGCAGCTCTACATATCTGTCATGCCGACAAGAGGGAAGATAATGCAGCATATTTGCCAACAATGCGAATATGCTGTTTGTCGTCTCTATATCCCGGCAAACCGATTGGGAAAATAACAAATGATAGTTGACTGGATCAGTAGATATCTCTATACTAGTTATTGTTATTAAAAGTAAGTATGTTATGAATAGTTGCGAATTCAGGAGGAAGAAATAGATGAATAAAGAGCAAAGAAAACAGGAAATTCTGGCAGCGTACGAGTCCAGACATGCGACAAAGGCATTTGACCCGGAACAAAAGATCTCGGAAGATGATTTTGAATTTATTCTGGAGACCGGACGTCTGTCACCAAGCTCCGTAGGTTCCGAACCGTGGAAATTTGTGGTCATTCAAAATATGGAACTGCGTGAAAAACTTCGTGCAGTTACCTGGGGTGCACAGGGACAGTTGCCAACAGCGAGTCACTTTGTTGTAATCCTGGCCCGCAAAAACGTACGTTATGACTCTGCTTATCTGCGTGAGCAAATGGTCGAAGTGAAGCAAATGCCGGAAGAAGTATTCAATCAGGCATTGGGTCGCTACAGAGAATTCCAGGAAAAAGATCTGAACCTGCTGGAAAGTGAACGCGCTTTGTTCGACTGGGCATCCAAGCAGACATATATCGCGCTGGGTAACATGATGACCGCAGCAGCAGAGATCGGTATCGATTCCTGTCCGATCGAAGGATTCCATATGGAATCCGTCGAGAAAATTCTGGGCGATGAAGGTCTGCTGGAAAACGGCGAATTCGGCGTTAGTGTAATGGCTGCTTTTGGTTACCGTACAGAAAAGGGTCTTCGTCCAAAAGCACGCAGAACCAAAGAACAGGTTGTGCAGTGGATTAACTAATCCATTTCCAGACATGCCATATACCAAAACCGTGGAATAACAAAAAAGAGGACATCCGTTTTAAACTGTACCCTTTGTAAAGGA
>NZ_AOIG01000024.1:0-121248 GCF_000346635.1 Paenibacillus shenyangensis | reverse complement strand
CCATCTTGTAGGGTACAGTTTATAGGCCGGATGTCTTTTTTCTTACTTTTATATTCTCGTCGCAGATCCTTTGACTATACGTACAAATTTAATAATCAAACCATTTTTCCAAAAGCTCCAGCTTCTTTTTGAATTCTACTGCTGCTGCCCTTAATTTATGTTCATCCTGCAGAGCCAGCACATTTTCAAATTGGCGGGTCCAGATTTCGATCTCCCGCCGCTTTTCACCGAGTGTTTCTTCATACAGTCGCTCGGCCTGCGCCAGCAGCAGACGATTCTCTGTACGATCCCGCGGATGAATCTTGATCTCTTTGAGCTGCTCCAGACGTTGCTGGATCTCTTCGGTTGAGAGCTTACCCGGCTCTTTTTCAATAACAATAGTGCGAGTTACTCCGGTACTGACTGTAGTCACGTCCACTTCCAGAATACCATTAATATCATAAGTGAACCGTACCGCAATAATCTGCTCTCCGGCTGCTCCGCGAGGAACATCTACGTTAAGCTCTCCGATTTTCACATTATTCTCGACTTTCCGGTTCTCTCCCTGAAAAATGTTCACCCTGATTTGCTTCTGCTGGTCATAAAGAGTACAGTACTCTTCTACTCTACTCACCGGGATCGGGGTATTGCGCTCAATAATAGGTGAGAAATATCCGGACTCATAATTGTCTGCATGGGTTCGGTGACTCGTCTCAATCCCCAGCGTGAATGGACATACATCCGTTAAAATAACTTCCTTGAGCGCTTCATTACGTTCCTTGAGTGCTACCTGGATAGCAGCCCCAAGAGCAACCGCCTCATCGGGATTAATCTGTGTAAAAGGCAGCTGTCCGAACATCTTGCTGATCACCGAGCGGATCATTGGCATGCGTGTAGCCCCACCAATCAGAATAACCGCATCCAGCTCGTCAGAAGATAGTTGCGCATCTCGCATGGCCCGCTCTACCGGATGACGAAGACGCAGAATCAAAGGTGCAGCAATTTTCTCGAATTCATCCTTGTCTATTTCCAACTCGTAATGCTGCTCTCCCTGTGTAAATGTCATCTGTCCACGCCCTGGATGCGTACTGATTCCACGTTTGCATATTTCTGCCTGTTTGAATAAAGCAGATCGCTCTTTGGAATCCAGCGATGCGTCATCCAACTGATGTGTAGCGATAAAATGAGATGTCAGCAGCTGTGTAAAATCTTCGCCGCCCAGGTAGTTATCTCCGGCAATCGATTTGACTTCCATCACACCTTCAAAAAACTCAAGGATAGAGACATCGAATGTACCTCCACCCAGATCGAATACCAGAAATGTCGTATCTTCCTGTTGCTCATGCAAACTATATGAAATTGCTGCTGCTGTCGGCTCGCTGATCAAGCGTTCTACGTTTAAACCTGCCAGTTCGGCTGCGCGCCGGGTCATTCGCCGCTGGGTATCATTAAAATAAGCCGGCACACTAATAACCGCTTCCGTGACCTCATGTCTCAAATAGGCTTCGGCATCCTCCTTGAGAGAACGTATCACAAAAGAAGAAAGTTCTTCGGGAGAAAAAGTATAGTTACCCAGATGATAACGTTTTTCGGTTCCCATATAACGCTTGAAGGCAGACGCGGTGACATGCGGATGAGTAATCATACGCTCTTTGGCAATCTGCCCAACCAGAATCTCTCCATTATCATCCACACTTACGACGGAAGGAGTCAGATTTTTACCAAGCACATTGGGAATCAGCACGGGCCCTGATTCGGTCCAGCAACCTACCAAGCTATTCGTTGTTCCCAGATCGATTCCGATCATTGTCATACTATGGTTGCTCCTTTCTGCAGAACCGTCTCTTGATCAGGAATGGGACTTTTTCCAAAAACTCACTGTGTACAAAAGGCTTTTGGAAGAAGTGATCATTTTGGTAAATGCTATTTTCTGTTTGGCAATATACTCTGGATCAGCACCTACCTGCACATACTGGATGCCTATCATATAACCGAGTACATAATCTCGTGGTCCATTTATTTCTTGTTGGATCTTCCGTACGAACAGGGAAGCATAATGATTTTTTTCGTTCTCTGTTAGATAACCGGCTGCTACACCAGCATAAGCGGCATACAGGGCAAAAGCGTAATCGTATGCTGCTATCCCTGCAACAGGAACCGAATAAAGGTATTGATAGACGATCCCAGCCTGGTAACGCGCTTCTGAATCTCCAACAAGATTATCAATATACGTTTGGCAAGCGGGACCGGTCATCATGGAGAAGCGCTTATGGAGTATGCTGTACTCTTCGCGATATCCTGTCTGCAGCACCCAGTCCATATGTCGAATCATGCTTTCCTTATTTTCAATATTCCAGAATGCTTTGAGCTGATTGCGACAGTTTATTTTATTCCTGAAAAGCAACCTGGGATTCTGTTGAAAGTATTCACCGTTCTGAAGACTTAATGATCCATAGATCGACAACAGAGCCAAACTATCTTTTGTGAGTGTCAGCTGATTCTTTGCAAGCATTAAGTGGCCTCCTTTCCTGATCCTGTCTAGTATCTGCTGAATCTCCATGCCCGATAGACTCCCTGCAGGAACATCGTAAATAATACAAGAATCAGTAAGACATAGAATTTGGCTGTCGGTGGTGCAGGCGGAAGCGTGGATTGAGCCTTGCCTTCCTTGGCCTGAATATAATAAGAGGTCAACGGATACCCTTCCAGCGAATTGGATGCGTAACCCAACATTTTTTTCTTTATCGTGTTCAATTGTTCGGGTGGCAGTGGGTATGCATTTCCTATCAGCTCGGCTTGCTGGTTATTGTACAGCTTCATGGCTGTCTCATAATTCACACTTACCGGCACCGAAGATTGTCCAAGACGAACCACATACAAGTAGCCGCTTGCTTGAAGCACATTATTCGCCTTGGCTTTGGCAGAAGACATAATGAATGTTTCCCCATGCACCCAGTTCAGTAGCTGCATATCGGTATATGTGCCGCCTTTGGCATACGCATGAACCGGATCGCCAGGCTGAAGGCGTGCCAGCTCGGAGCCTGATTTGACTTCATAGGTTCCTGTTGGGTTCAAATACTCTCCGAGTGAATGCCCTGTAGTCGATTGATAGGTATATACAATCACCAAACAGAGTAGTGCCATCGTCAACAGCCCCGGCCACTTTTCCCTCAGCAAGATTCCGAAAAATCGCTTGATCCGAACAAATGCTGTCCAGCGACCCAGCTCCAGATTCAATCGTCTGCGCCGATCCGGTGTCACCTGTTGCAGCAATCTCATCTGTACTTCAGCCAGCAGCAGAATTGCTTCTGCATGAGCAGGGTGCTGGCCAAGTACGGCCTGACAGCAGGATTCTGCCATCTCCCACTCCTCTCGCCCCATATGAAGACGTGCAGATGCAAGCTGCAGCATTGGCTCTTCAGGGTAACGTTCCAGAAGCTGAAATAAATAAGCTTCATGTTCCTGCATATTCGCATTGTTCTTCAGCAAGTGAAAATAAAGCAAATGAATAGTTCTGTCATCGGGTCTATTCTGAAGCCAGCCACTGCACAGCGCAATAGCCTGCTCTTGTTCTCCATTCAGAATATGGTACTGTATCCGGATTCGAAGCAGATCGGCATCATCCTGTACAAATTCCAGCGCCTCCGCAATCTTGCTGGCTGCCTGTTCCATTTCTCCCATCATCAGCTCGGAATAGGCAGCAGACCGGCAGAATAGATAATGTTCCATATCCTGATCTGCATAACGACTTAACCAGATATAGCCTTCATCCGTCTCGAATGAAGCCCTGAACATATGAAAATACAAACGTGGATACTGATTTGTAAAATAGGCTTGATCCTCTTCCAGTTCTCGCTGCCAATTGAATGTATTTTTTAACAGTTCCCATACAGCCGGTGGCAAATAATGATGATCTTCCAGGAAATCAAGCAATAACTCACTGATCACTTCCTGCATGCTTATATTCCATACAGCAGGATGATTCATTAGCTCTATCCAATTGCTCAGCTCCACACGCATAGCGAAATTATGATATATATGGAAAGTCTGCTCCATAAATTCTTCTACCGGATCACTTTCCTCGATTACTGTCTGCTGCCAGTTCGTTCGCTGTGAGGACAGATGTGCTTCTTTTTCACTATCAAAACCATCATCTTCTGATAAAGTGAACATAGCTTCATCAGCGAAATGAATATCCCCTTGTTTGTTTGTCTCATATGTATTCGGATGGAAATGATCAGGTTCGCCAGCCTGTTCATTTATGATGTTGCCAGAGGTTTTATTGTTGCGAGCCCAGCGAATTGCTTTGTCATACGTTTCCCTTAATCGCTGATAACCTTCAGGATCATCCTCAGGATGCGTTTGCTTGAGCAACCGGGCATAGGCTTTTTTAATTACGCGGATATCATTGGTTTTTTCAATCCCGAGCTGCATCCATATATCCATTTTATTATTCCTCGTTTCCCTATCTTATCAATCGCTTTATTCTATAAGAAGTTGGCCCCCAAGCCAACCATACGAAAGTCGTATTTTTGCAAAAGAACGTACACTATGATATACACTTTGCATATTTGCGCAAAATAAAAATCCGCTTGAGCACAATGGTGCCAAGCGGATGTTCGATATCCTTTATTAATTATTCATTTAGTGCGACTGCTGAACAGACGCGGTTGTTTTGACAGGAATCTGAATCGGTGCAGCCGATTTGTCCGGACGCATAAAATGAGGAAGCTTGAATCCCACTTTTACATTTATCGTCCATGTAATCATCTTGCCTGCCAACCAGACTGCCAGCATCGTATACATCGTTTCTTTGAAAGGCAGGAAAAACAGGCACAAGCCCAATACAATCACATCACCAATAAAGAAAACATTACCGATTTTCCAGCCTTTCCATTCGCTGATTAATCTCGATAATACATCGTCGCCTCCCGTGGCCCCTCCATAACGGAGCACAATACCTGCTCCGAGACCGGTCAACAGACCAGATAGAGCTGCTGCAATAAGCAGATTCCCGTGTAAGTCCACGACAAACGGCGATAGCTGTTCGAATCCCGAATAGAAGATGGAAAATGATGCGGCTCCAATCAGTGTGTAGACCATAAAACGGTGCCCTTTTAGCCACCAGGCCAGTAGAATAACCGGAATATCCAGTACAAATGTGCTCCAGGCCGGCGACCAGCCAAACAAATACTTGCCCAGTAGCGCCAACCCAACAAATCCGCCTTCCGACAGATTGTTGTAAAAATTAATATGATAATAAGCAAACGCCAGAATAAACGTACCCAATAGTATGGCCAGGATTTGCTTCCCTGCCACCAACCAACTTGTGTTCCAATTTGTTCTTCTCCTCATACAGGCTCCCTCGTTTTCTCGTAAGTGTGGTCTGACAAGACCTGTTCTTACGGGAGGTACACCTTGAGGACTTTGTCCTTCGCATACAATTATCTCCTCTTCCGTAAGAATAGATCCAAATAATGACTACTCTACGGAAAAGCTAAGTATAGGAGAGATCATAACGTTTCCAAATCGTCCTTTGGGAAATCATCCTTCGGGGACACATGGTATCCTGATCCTTTCTTGATTATAGAATATGAAGCTATATTTATTATACCACGCCGATACTGCTGCTAAACAACTTGCTTGTTCTTCATTTGGGATGATTAACGACGGTAATTTACAGAAAAAGGCTGTAAACTCAGCCTAATCCATTGGATCATTGAGTTTACAGCCTTTTATAGTGTATATACGGTGTTTCTTGTAATTAATTACTTCGCGCTTTTTACAACGTCAGCCGGAACTTCAATTTTGTCGAACCCGTTGTATTTGGAATATGTGCTGTCCATATCCATGACAAGGTTCATTTTCTGACCCTGCTGATCCATATCCATTGTCATTTTGACAGCAGCACCTGTCAGATTGGAAGTCGTTTTGTCCATCATATAAGTAACTTCCATATCATGAATATTCATTTGTTTCATCATTTCAGCCATTTGTGCATTGGCAGCATCACCGCTCAGGAACTTTTGAGCCTGTTCTTTTACTTTGTCGCCGGTCAGCGTAGCTACCAGATTGTAGTGATCGCCCTCATCGGTTACTTTAGTGTCGCTTGCCATGGATTTCATGCGATCGATCGTATCTTTCAGGGTACCCTGTTGTTTGATCAGATCAACAAACTGCTGCTTGGCAGAGTCTGGTGCTTTCTGCCAGGTATCGTTAGCGTTCAGATACACTGCATCATTTGTTATGTACAGTTCCTGCTTTTGCTCCTGGTTTTGCTCACCTTGTACCACTTTGGTAGAGATATTCATGTGTGCAGACATTGGCTCTTGAACAACTTCCATTGTTGTAGAGTTCTCATTCTGCATTTTTTGTTCCTTGCCATCTACACTTACAGTAATATCCTGCTTGATGACTGCGTCTGCAGCATAACTTTTTACTTTGGCTGCTGCTTCACTCGCTTTGGTCAACAGCTCATCTGCTGTAGGTACGGCTGCTGGAGCGGTAGTAGATGCTTCTGTACCTGCAGGTGCGGTAGTGTTGGCAGGTGCTTTTGCGGCTTCCTGATCATTACCACAAGCTGCCAGTGATACAGCTACTGCTGCTCCGAGTAATACAACGCTAAACTTTTTCAAAACAAAAACCCCCATTTTTTATAGTCAACTTATTATACAGTAATTTAATTGGAAATAAAAGGGCGGCAAGCCCCGAAAAATTGGTAGTAAAGTTGATGTCAGGTTTCTACAAATAAATAGTTATTCGTCATAGTTCGTCATTCCCTTGTTATAACCAGTTATTTACGAAATGAAATCATCAGTATCCCCTCCCCATTATTTCATGTAGATAATGGGGTTGCTGACCGCTCTACTAAAATGCAAAGCGACTGCGGATACCTATAACCAGTATTTCTGCTCATCAGGAAGCTGTTCCATAAAATTCTCGTAATGCCCCGTCCATCCATCCGGCACATATTGTTCGAACGAAGCAGGCTCGGGAAAATAGGAAAACAACTGGCGCTGATCAAAATCAAGCAGCAGCGATGGCGTCCAGCCTGCTACAAATTCCGAATCTCCACCATGCTTGTTGACCTCTGCAATGAAGCCTGCATGCAGATCGGCCACGCTAAACTGCTCTTCTTGAATACATTTCAAAAAAGTATGCACGGTATTCTCATTCAATACCGGAATATGGAAACGATAATCATAATCCGTATCCGCAGATAATGTATGTCCTTTATGTGCAAAGGCTTGTTCAAATCGGGGCAGATCCATAAACCAGTATTCCTTTTCTGTCACATACCAGCTCCAGCTGCCTTCTAGTCGAACCGCTACAATAATATTCTCACCATAGCTAACGGGTATTGTCATAGGATATAGTCACCTGCCAGAAAGGATTGTAAGAAATATAAACGAAGCTGACTATAACAGCCTGCGTTTACATTTTGCCATTATACTATGTATCATACATAATATGAAAACTATCCGATTGCTTGATATCTATAATACATAAAGACAGGTGGGAAAAATGATGAAAGTAAATCTTCAGCATCGCTGGGATTTGAATGAAGAAGAAGCCATATTACTTCAGCAAGAGCTGGCTGAACAGATAATCACAACGGATCAGCTGCCAGATATCCATTATGTGGCTGGAGTAGATGTTGCCTACAGTGAGCACACGGATCAGCTGATCGCAGCCGTCGTTATCCTGAACGCCGTTACGCTGGAAGTGGTCGAATCGATCACGGTAAAGGATGCTGTACAATTCTCTTATCTGCCGAGTCTGTTCTCTTTCCGGGAACTGCCACCGGTGATTAAGGCATTGGAGCAGGTTCATCATGAACCACAGCTGATCGTATGCGACAGCCAGGGACTCGCTCATCCGAGACGCTTTGGACTGGCCTGTCATCTGGGCCTGTTATTGGATGTGCCTGCTATTGGCTGTGGAAAAACGAGATTGATCGGTGAGTATACAGAGCCAGGCCGGAGCCGCGGATCCGCTGCTCCTCTCATTGATGGAGAAGAAAAAGTGGGTAGTGTACTGCGCACACAGACTGATGTAAAACCTGTATTTGTATCCGTAGGGCACCGCATCAGCCTGGAATCTGCCAACGAATGGATTCTGCGGCTTGCTCCGCGCTATCGCTTGCCCGAGACGACCAGGATGGCAGATCAACTTGTACGCAAGGCAATGTCTGAGCAGCAGCTTTGATTGGTCATTGAAGGACTTGGTTTGGATTATTTCAAATCAATGTCCAAATGGTTACTTGCTATCCGGCTATATACATTATTGAATGCTTCGCTTATTTTCATATCATCAGCTTCATTCTAAATGTTATTAGGGTTCATGAAATCTAAATTCTATGGTAGATGAGTAAGAGCAAATTTGCAGTGTACTTCATCTAGTTTTGGTTCGAGGAGACTGTAGTTGTATTATTCCCAGCGAATATGCTCGAATATATGAGTAAAAATACCAGCGATATTGCGTGCATCATCGATAGCACGATGAGGTGTCCCGAGAAATGGCAGATTCATCATCTGCAGGGCACGCTGCATGCCTATTCCCTTTTCGCGGCCAATCATCCGTCCATGCTGATGTTTGATACTGATATGCTGCTGAAGCCAATCGCTTGGCAATTGATGCAGTCGGCAGTCCTGTTCCAGCTGACGCCGGTCATAGAATCCCCACGAACATAACAGATACTCCTCCGTCCCGATCCAGCTCCGGAATCCGCTGAGCGCTTCCGGAAAATAGGGAGCATGCTCGATCTGCTCTTGTGAAATGGATGTTAGCTGCGTACAGAATGGGGAGAGCTGGTAATGCAGTACCGGTCGTACAAATGTCTGGTACTCTCCGATCTGCTGCAGCCGGTCGTCGAGTCGTACGGCTCCAATCTCAATAATCTCTCTGGCTCTGGAAGTATGCTCTTGCCAGCAGGTCGCTTCCAGGTCAAAAATAATATAGTTCATGTTGCCTCCTTCAGTATGGATAAACAGAGAACGATGCTATAAAGGAATAATACTATATATGTTATCATATCGCTCCTCTCTTGATTTTGCCTGATATGGACACACGGATACATACAGAAAACAGGCTGTTCCCAGTAGCTTTTATACGCCGGGAACGGCCTGTTTTTTGTGATTTTTTGTAGTTATACTCATGCAGTAATATGCGGCGATCCTACTCAGCAAACTCTGTATCTATTAAGGTAAACATGTATACCGTTCTATGTACATGAGACAGTTGTAATATATCTGCTGCTTATAAGTATGTATCTTTCATATTACTTGACAAGTGGGTCGTACGATCAAGCTATCGTCTGCGGCTATCCGCCAGTATTAATCGAAAAGAGCGGTCAAGATACAGACGAAACCAAGAACCAGCCCAATGGGTCCCCAATAATGCATAGGAATAAAGAAAAGACTATGCTGGTTGCCCATACGGAAAGCTTCACCGGTCTCCTGATCAATAAAAACACGATCCGACTTGGCATTGAACTTCTTCCCCAGATGCCAGATGATCATACCGGATATAATGAAGGCCAATGCCATCGGCAACCGCGAGTCGATTCCATCCAGTCCTACAAGGGAAAGTAATCCATGTACCGCAAAAACCATCACCCCCATAATCACAATATTTAAAATTCCCCAGCCTTTCCAAATCAAAATCACGTACGTTTCCTCCTGTTTTTCCTTAGTATTTGACTTCACCACTTCTTTTGGTACTTTCCAGTAGTATTTTAATTATACGATTAAAATACTTATGCAAATAATCATATACAACAAATTTTATACTCGTTTGATTAAGATTAAAGATTTGCTCGATAATCTGAGGTCACGTCAAATTATTATTGGCGGAACTCTTTCATCATTCGAAGTTCAAAGTAAAATGTTAGTATCCTATAACTTAAGTCTTAAACGTGAGGCAAAGCGCTTAAGGTATTCCCTGTTGTTTTCTTCATTCTGTATCAAGAAGTTGCTTCTCGCTTATTCGTTGGTGCCAATATCTTGATCCTACACTTTGCCATAGGGTGTGGCAATTTTGTGGATCTGTTTGTTATTAAGTTATTAGCAGATTCTAAATGAACACTTATAACGCTTGCTATCCAGTCCATATGTATGCGAGATGGCTTTATCGGTCAGGTAATGCACTCTGTTGATTACCTGTTTTCCACTTACATAACTATGCCAAAGAAAATTGGATATTGGTAATACATGCTTTTACCTGGGTATATCGTTTGAAGCTTTGACATATAATTTGATAATACCAGTAAAGATCATCTAGGCATGATTTTAATCTAGTAATATGTGATCGCATACTGAATAGGAACCTCCAAATCATTATGAAAGACCGACACAGCATCCTATAATATAAATAAAATAGTACTACTGTGCCAGTCTAGTTTTATTTAATTCTGTAATACTCTTCTGGATTAAATAATAATTACAAAACTTTCAAAACCTTATCAATACGTGCTTGAAGCTCTTCTTTTTCATTATTGGTTAGTTGCTCTCCTAATTCCTCAACATTATATTCTTTTAAAACAGTTTTAAGGCTTTCAAAATCAATGCTATTTATTAAGCCACTACTCAGTAATTGTTCAGCAAGGGTAATATAAACCACAAATTTTTCACTTTTAGTATTTTTACAATCTCTTTTAAACCGATCTAAAGTCTTCTTTATTAATTGCTCTGCTGTTATATCACTTTGAAAAATTGTTTTATAATAATTAATAACTTCAGTAGTTAATTCGCTATAATACCATCTAGCTCTTGCACTATTGGTTAAGGGTTTGTTGTTAAGCTCAGATATTGCTTTGTCTCTTTTTTTAATCAATTCATCATATTGCATACTTGACAGTTCTTTTTTTACTAAATCATAATTAATTTCTTTAAGATAATTTATTAAATAATCTTTTGATTTATAAAATATATATGGTTGTTGCATGACTTTCTCACAATATTCGATTAATATTATAGCTTTCTGTAAATCTCCTTGATTCATAATCAACTCAAAATCTTCGTAAGTTTTAGATAAAGCCTCTAAATTACTCATGTTTCTCTTTTTATAGTCTTGAAATGTCTCATTGAATGAATCTATTAATTCTTGGTAAAGTGGATTTGTGGTCATAATTTTACTCCTTAATTTTTTTTAATGGGAATGATAGGTTTTCCTTGATTGTGTACTACTTCAATTTGGATAAATTTATAATATTCTTTAAACTGACTAATGATATAATTACAGCTACCACAAGTATCTTTTTCTGTAAACAAAGTTATTTTACCTTTTACATTTGGCTTATCACCTATATCTTTTGCTATATTATTTAATATTTTATACTCAGTATCATCATCTCTCAAAGATTCAATTCCAAGACCATTTGGTGCTACTTTAGCTTCAAACTTTGGTTCCTCAGGCATTTCAGATATATCTTTTATATTAGGATTTCCCGAATGCTTTTCGATTTGACTATGAGCATAATATTCGGTTTTAGGTAATTTTATATCTAAATCTACTTTTGTGTAAGAAAAATTTCCTTTTCCGCTTTTAAGAACTGTATTAGATAATTTACCTTTATAACTTGCAGCAGTATCCAGTAATGCTCGGTCTTTATCCAGATCAGCTGCTTTTGTCGTTACCCATTCAAAATCTAATAATTGCTCAGTATCTGGATCACGAGCATATCTATGTTCATGAGGCGTATGACCATCAAGTGATTTAAATGTATCTATTTTTTGACTTGAAGATTTACCATTGGCTCGTTCCTGTTCTAATGATTGCTCTGCTTTAAAGTGGTCTCCAATATTCGAACTTTCACGCGCCGCTCGGCTATCGGCAATATTCGCTTCGACCCGGCTTCTTGTGGCTGAGGCAGAATCTACTATCGGAGCAGTCGATACTTTAGCGGGCGGAAGCTTTTCTCCAGCTATTCCCTTCACTGGAAAACCTTTAAGCCCAAAAAACAACCCTGCTAAGCCAATGCTATTGGCCCAGTGTTCTTTTGAGAAGGGATCTTTAGGATTTAGAGCTCCACCGGCCATATCCAGCGTTCCTGATGTCAGCCAGTTTGCCCAGCCATAAATGTCTGTATTACCTTGAATTCGGTTATAATTGCTTTCATTCATATCGGCTATATTTTTAATGCCGCCTGGAATACCAATTAAAATCCAATTTACAAAGTCATAAGTTGAATCCAGTTTGTGATCATTACGCTCAGTAACGCCACCCCAAAAGTCAGTGACTAACCCACCCAAACTATTCATGGATTTATTAAATCCACCTATAAAAGTAGCTTCCTCTGCGCGTTTCGCAGCTTCTTGTCTGGCTTTTTCTTCTGCAGCCTGTTTGGCCTCATATGCTTTTTGCTTTTCCCACCAATGTTGACGAATATGAGGAGGCACTTCCTGATACGCATCATAGATACCTTTTGCTGCGTCCCCTAAATTGGATAACGCTTGGCTTGGATGGCTAAGCAGATCTCCTAGAGAAACATGCCTTGCTTTCGTCCATGCTTTTCCCCAGGCTTGATACATATGATACCTGGCTTGCTGCTCCTGAACAGCTGCCCGGTAGACGCCCTGAATCGCAGCCGTCACAATGCCCTGACTTCCTCTGCTACTACCTCCGCCGCCGGATCGACGTGCCGGCACAGTAGCATTTACCTGCATCATTACTCCTGCCACTCTTGCCAGCGGGTTGTTGATTCCCATTAACACCTTGCTCGTCGTCTTCATCGGAATGGCAGCAGTCACCTTGGATAGCAAACCCAGCAGACCGCTTGCTTTTTTCTGTTCGGCTGGTGGGGTCACTTTCGCTTTCGGTGGTGCAGCTACTGCCTGAGCTTTCGCCTTCTGCTGCTGCGCTGCGGCCTGACCGGCTTTGTACGCTTCTATCGTCATTAGCGGTGGCTCTGGTACTGGGGCAAGATCGGCTACAAACACAGGAGCTTTGACCGTTCCCACCTCATGAATGGTCGGCGCATGCAAATCGGTATCGCCATCGACAATCATGCTGCTCTGGCCGCCTTTCAGGCGAATCGCTTCTCCAGCTTCCAGCGATAATGTCTGGCTGGCATTGAGCTGTACACTGCCGCCCTGAATGCTAACACTTCCCGGACTGGTAATCTCAATTCCGCTGTCTGGCTGCAAGGAAATCGTCATGTGACCAGAAGTGAACAGGCGAAGCTCCTGTCCATCCATCTGCAGCTGACTGCCTGCCGGGTGGCTCCATATTTTGGTATCCGGATCACTAATACCGGCATTTTGCTGGCGCAAGCTGCCTAGCACATGAGCATTGGATTCCAGAGAATTAGGCATATGCAGCTCGATCTGCTCCCCTTTCTCGGGCATGTCGTACCAGCCGGTATGCTGTTCGGCAGCATAAGGCGTACTGACTGGAAACCAGCCGAGTTCTTGGTTCACTGCTGCTCTCGGATGCTTACGATGATACGCCTCATCGATATCCAGCTTCACGCGGACAAAGTCAGCCGCTACTTCCTCTACCGTACCGGTTAGGGTAATCCCGATCATCGATTCATTGTCATAGCTGTAGAATCGGATTTGCTGGGGATGCTGCAGTTCATAGGAGGTCTCGAGTAATCCGTCTCGCAGCACCGTATGGGCTTGTACCACAACCAACTCGGTCGAACCGGCACTCGCTGGCAAGGTGAGATGATCCCCCAGTGCATAATACTGCAGGCTGTCAATAAAGTAGGAGATATAACCAGGCATAGGCTTGTTATTAGAAGAGGTACTTGCATTGCCACTATAGTCTTCTACATCTCCATCCGCTGAGCGAATCTGTCCAAACGTTTTGCGAATTCGGTAAAAGGTATCTTCACCGAGCACATAGGCTTTTCCTTCCGGCACGCCAAAAAAGACTTTGGGCGAAGCCGCCGTAATCTCCGGGACAAGTACCGAACCAAATCGGGAGGCCAGCCGCTTCAGGAACTGCCAGTCCGTCTCATCATACTGTAATACCAGGCCACCTAACGGGGTAATATTCGCTATGGTATCAATAGCATCTCCATACGTATACTCGCGTACCAGTGCAGTGACCAGTTCAGCATACGTCTGCTCCGTATGCTGAAAAGATCGCCGTTTACGCTCCACATCCATTTGCCCTGATTGCGAGATCGCTTCCAGCTCAAACGTATACACACTTCGAATACAGTGAACCGTGAAGCGGGTAATGATCCCATGAAATAATCGCTGAACCGAATGACCCTCCGTATCCAAGTGACGAAGCACCACCGGTTGCCCTTCCAGCTCATGATGAATCATACCTGCACCTTGTTCTTCTGGCAATACCCCGGTGACCATCATATAACCATGTTCATTGATTTTGCGGGTAATGGTCAGCTCATTGAAATGCTGGGGATGAATAGGGCCATCCAGCCGCAGACTTTCATAGCCAATCCCTTTGAATAGTAAAGTCAAGGTATGTAGTCTCCTATTCTAGAAATCTAATTCCTGTCCATCATTCTCAATCTTGATATTGCCTCCATACAGACATTGATGGGTGCAGTTATGAGTAAGTGCAGGCTGTCCTTCAATCAGCACATCCGACTTTCCATTTAGCCATGGTCGGGTGAGTGCTGGTATGCATGGCGCCTTTTTGACACCATAGATATCGACCATATTGCTGGCTTGCACAGCAGGATTTTGTAGACAAGAACAATGGCCAAATGAGCTGATATTGGTACCCGGCAGATAGTCACCAATATTCATTTGCGCCTTGTTTTTGACATAGACGCCATGACTAAACGGGCGCTTTAGCCGGGTAGGCTGCGTACCGTAACTGCAGCTGAGAATAGCCCCTGCTACTACATAGCTTTTTTTGGCACCATTGCCTGCCTGAATCTGGGAATTCTCCATAAGTCTCTCCTTTCCACGCCTGAATAATATATTTATTCTGCTCTCACTGTCGGTATTCTAATCAGCCGGATTCCTGTATAGGATCGACGCAGCATACTTTCTGCTGCAGCCAGATTGATATAGATATACGGTTCACGCAATCCGGCAACACGAAAAACAGGCTGCTGGATCTTTTCATGATGCAATACAAGCTGCTTCAAGGTACCATCCGGGCGAAATATACTTTGAACAGAACGGGCTTCAACAACGTCCGGCTGCAGCAGCCAGTATAGATGCTGGCGGCCACGATCGATATCCGACAGCATCACCGCACGCCATCCTTTGTTCGGCAAGAACTTTTCCAACAACTGCTTCAGTGAATCCGATACGAGCGGTGCCGGAATGTTCAGAATATCCGGATAAATAGTATAATCATCTTCATGTACATGAATGGTTAACGGAGGCAGCTCTCGACCGGGAAGTGATAGCGAAGACAAGATGTCACGCTGCTGAAGAATTGACCAGGCTGGCGGCTTAATCGTATTCGGTATGCGATCATCACCTGATAGTTGAAAATACCTCATTGCAATCTACCTCCGGCTACATCGATACCGTATGCATTATGACGCTGCTGCGCGTCCAGCTGTTCAACCGATAATACAGCATCCGTAAAATCTATATTTTTCAGCTTTGTTCCGTTAAAAGATGCTCCCTGCAAATTAGCTCCTGCAAAAGAAACATTATCCAGGTTGCAGTGATCAAAACACGCATTTCGAAGATCGGCATCCTGAAAAATAATATTCGTAAGCCGGGATTCCCGGAAATCGACCTGTCGCAAACCTGCTTTGCTGAAATCGACCTGATCGAGTTGGCTGTATTGGAAACAGGCTTCCTGAAGTTTGGACTCCCGCAGCCAGCAATGTGAAATTTGTGTCTGCGTAAAATTCACACCATCATATCCAAGCGGTTCCCAATCCAGTTCCTCTATTCCTGCCGATCCCATAACTCCATCCAGCAGTACATACTGTAATGTACAACCACTAAAATCAGCTCCATGCAGCAGACTGAATGGAAGAGCAGACTTTTCCAGTTTGCATTCCCGCCACTGGGTACCTGCCAGAATTGAGAAATCCATACGACATAGCTCCACTTGAATATTTTGAAAAGTAGTGTATCTAAAATCCATTTCCTTATAATCATTCATCGAAAGCGTTATATCATGTATATGCTGATACCCATAGGTGTAAGAATTCTTTTCTGAGAGCCAACGATGTATCTCGGCAGCATCGGGATCAGTACAATCCTCTTTGTAAATTAAAATACTCTGATCAAGGTACTCACCTGCTCGTATTTCCAGCTGTTCTGATCGATTCATCTCCATATACTCCGGCAGCTGAACGGCTTGGCGAATCGCTTTACGCAATAAAGGTATTATTGCATGATGAAAATAATTTGCTTCTTCCAGACGGATATGCTCCATTTCGACCACACTGATTTGCCAGCCGCTGCTGCTTGCTTCTGCAGCCAGCTCTTCCAACAGCAGTTTCCAATAGCGATACAGACAATTACCGTCATACTCATATTCTAAGGGATCGCGGTCAAAGACATTGTTTTCGTCTGTTGCTTGGATCAGATAGGCAGGCTGATCGTCTATCAGCCCAGTACGCAGAAGCGAATACAAAATGTAATGGACTGCTTCTTTGGTGCCAGCAGCCTGCTGAATGCAAATGTGACGACAGCATGAGATAAAGTTTGCTTTGATCTCTTCTAACCAGTCATTTCGAAATACACGATAATCACTTCTCATCTGCTGCTGAATACGCGCTCTAACCTGACTACGTATACTTTCTTTTTGCTCTGCCGTTATTATGGATCTGTTTAAAAACATTATTTCTCACCTGCTCTAGATATGCTGCATCCGGTCTATTGAGTTTCGTTACAGATTTTCTGCCATATCCGTGATGGAGTTGTATATGGTTGTAATTCTTACCAATTTAATAAAGACTGCGATTACACTGGGCAACACCATGGTGCTTATTTTTTTGGCATCCTTTGGACTGGAGCATCCAAATTATAATTTAATTCGATTTTACTTCGGCACCCTTCACATCTGCTGTTCCGCTGAGGTTAATATGACTTCCATTACAATCCAGTGTCAGCGATCCGCCTGCTGATAAGCTCATCGTTTTGCCTGCCGATAGACTGAGATTGCCACCTGCAGAGATACTTACCTGTTGATTGCTGACAATCTGGATGCCATTTTTATTATCCAGATGGATATATACAGCGCCGTCCTGAGCGCTCACAGTAATTCCATCCGGTGCCAACTGGATCTCACGTCCATAAGGAGTACGCCATATTTTTACAGCTGGATTGGAAAGTTTGTTATTGGAGGCGTTTCTTGCAGCCCTGCGAATGGCTCCCCGTGCGAATCCATCCTCTTCTCTGCTGCCCGGGAAATACAGACTAACCGGGTCTCCTTTTTCAGGCATTACATACCAACCTGTATGATCCCCCGCACTATAGACTGTGGAATATGGGAACCAATGCGCTCTGGATACATCCTGTTTTTCATCACAATCCAGCTGTATTTTTACTTGATCGCCTTGAACATCAATGACCGTACCATTTAGCGAAGCACCAGCGAGTATTTCCTGATAATAACTTTTCTGTCGCAGGCCCTTATAGGAACTAAGCACATAGAGGTGACGGATTAAGCCGTTATGCATATCCATGTAGGCCTCTGTTACATATAGAATTTTGCCTTGAAAATGAATATGGCTGCCTAAATCCAGTACTTCATCGGTCTCTACTTCATATACTACAAAATCATTTTCTTCCATGGTTGTGCCATCATTCTGCTGAAAATAACGGAAAGGTACCATACGCTTGCGCACCGTATAACGTGTATGGTCCAGAGCTACAGGCTGATATGTATGCTGAATACCGAAATAAAATTTCGGTTCATCAAACTGCGCTACTGGCATGAGACTTGTATGATAACGTGACGCGAGGCGGCGAAGAAATTGCCAATCCGTTTCTTTGTATTGAATAGCAATACGTTTCATTGCTATTCCTCCTGTAGCTCCATCGATCACGTCCAAACCTTCGTAATTTTTACCGATTTGTTTTAGTAGTTCAGGTAAAGTCATTTCTACATCCTGAAATGAACGGATTCGGCGCTGCACATCCATTCGATAGGTATGGGAAGCAGCTTCTACCTCCAGATAATACACACCGCGTACTACTT
The DNA here is from genome assembly GCF_000346635.1 of Paenibacillus shenyangensis. Lineage (NCBI taxonomy): Bacteria > Bacillati > Bacillota > Bacilli > Caryophanales > Paenibacillaceae > Paenibacillus > Paenibacillus shenyangensis. The sequence continues at coordinate 103,167 of NZ_AOIG01000024.1, read as the reverse complement.
TCACTTCAATAGAGAGTGCAATCCCGCTAAATAAAGGTTTGATTTGTCCACTTTCATCCAGCTGCCCTACCTGAATAACAGTGTCTGCCTCCGTACTGTTAATATAGCTATCCTTCATTTCTTCAGGAATAACTCCTGTAAAGTATAAGTGAGTGTGCTCATTAATTTTCTTTGTTAAGTTGAACTGCTCCAGATTCAATAGCGGAAACGGCTGTATTTGCAAATTATGATAATCCAGACTCATATGTATGCTCCTTTTCTGTCAAAAAACGCAATGAACGGATAATGGCTTCTGTCACTGGTTCCCACTGCTCCATTTGTTCGGCTTCACAATGAAAAGTACCGATTTGTAGCCTACCATTACGATTAAACAGGAGCATTTTATTATAAATATGACCATCAATCGCCGATGTTACAAAGCGCATGATAATTAGCATCATATGCTCGGTTGTCAGCGTCTCCATGCCTTTCCAACTGCGGATAGGCTGTGTGTCACGAAGCATAACAGAGAGCTGCTTGGCAATCTGTTCCAATTCATGATCTTCGGCCTCCATATCGGAAGGATTGAGTGTGAAATCCACTGTGCCTTCCGGATTACAGTAAATTACGGTTGGACGCTGCTCGGATGGATATTTCACACGTGCTTCTTCTATAGGCATTGGAGCAAAGTAATCAGGAAGCAGACACGCTATGCCTTCTTCCGGCAGTTCTACAGCTGTAAGGCGAATCGGTTTTTCATCTATAGTAATTACTGTTTCTTCCTGTGAGCCCTCAACTGCTGTATTTAAGACAGCTCCTTTATTCTTCAGTTCGTTAGATGAACTGGAGTTTGTAGAAGAAGTTCCGTACATTCGCGAGATAATATATTCATCCATATGTTTCATTAGCAAGTACCTTCTTTCATTCCCACTGCAAATAATGATACCGATTTTTTACACCTATAATGCCTTTAACGGCTTGGATTATCAAATCCTACTTTGCTATTATCTGCCCTATTACTCAACTTACTTTTATTCTCAATAAAATGTTCAGTCTACCAGCATACGCTGCGGACCGGAGCGCTGCATACCCGACTTGCCGCGTCGTCCGCCGTTTTCGGCCAGTACGCGTTCCAGGGAATGATGTATCTTGGTATTGTCCATCTCGCGATAAGGATGACCGAAACGGGCAGAGAGATAACTCAGTACTGCAGCACGCTGTATGCGTTCCTCATTCAGACACATCAGTCCAAATGACAGATCCAGCGGATTCGGATGACTGGCTCCCTGGGCGAACAGTTCACGGGCAAACCAGCGGAAAACAAAAGGCGATACCGTGGCTTCCCCAATACCGCTGTACAGAATATGAATCGTATGGAACGTGTTATACTCCGTCACCAGATCGGCAAAGTCCACATATTCCGAACGTAATACAGCTCCATGTTTCAATTTGAATCGGCCCAGCTCGATTTCGTTGTCACTGACGATTTCTTCTTCCAGTACAATCTCGCCGGTATATCGTTCGAAATCCCGGTCTGATCCATTTTCGTAAAAACGTACTTTTAGTACGGTCTCTACGCCGGTCGCATCGTATTCAATCTGCTGCTCCTGCTCCAGCACATATATCCGGCCCTGGTGCTTGATCAGTCCCGGAGCAATCGTCAGCTCCCGTTCGTTTACGGTCACCTGCGCACCTGTAATAATGCCGTCGCTGTACTCATGATAGCGAACATCGACCAGACTGCGGGGATAATCCCGTACACTGGCGAGCATTTCTGTCTTGAGTACGCGTCCTTTCTCGAACCGGGGATAAGTGTATTGGAACATACCGGTTCCTCCCTTCTTTCTGTTGTAAACATCGATAATATAATAGGTTGCTTAACTCCGCTGCTTCAGAGTGACTCTGTTGCTTCTGCTCTCTGTCCTGGCTGTATTCTGATTGGATCGTGTTCCGGTAGTACTACTTATCTTGGAGACTGCTATTCAACTGCCATGTTGCTCATTTACTTTCTTGTAGGTGTATGGATTCTTATAGGTGTATGGATTCTTATAGGCAGGAACAGACAGAATCTGATCCCTGGCACTGAACCGGCCTTTCCGGCTGAAGGATATGGGCAGATCCGTTGAAAAGAACTGCTAATTATATGCGATCCGGAACAAATGCTGCTTATGATTAATTCAACGATATGGAGAACACATATGGAGTAACAGAATCACTCTGAAGAAGCGCAGCGAGCGGAGAATCTTCCGCTCTGCAGGCTTCTATTCAATCTTGGTCTTGATCTGGATCAGACTATACTACGTAGAACCAGAGCTGATGATTCGTACTGATTATCTGAACCGAATATCAATACGATTTATTTGGTGCCGTCAAAGAAATCAAGCTCCGACAGATCATTTTCAAAAGCAAAGAACTGACGATTCGCCACATACAGCTGTTCATTGTCACGCAGTACCGGTACCACATTGAACCCCCAGCGCTGATCGCCGGCAAAGACGAAGAACTTGGTCTCTCCGTTGCTGATCGAATCCGTCTCGTCCTGGATGATATGGTCGCCGTACATATCGGCAATCTCTTCATACACAACCTGGCGGAAGCTTGGTGCCCAGCCTTTGTAAATGTATCGGTGGCGCAGGCTGCCGTCATCGGCCCAGACGAAGAATTCGATCTCGGATGTATGCTGCGGTCGGGAGACATGACCATACGTATGATTGCGTTCCAGGCTGCGGATCAGCATTTTCTCCTGACGGGTATGCGTATAGGCGCTGACCGAATATGGAATTGCCGGGATTTCATTGGTCAGTACTGGCTTGATCATGCCGATTTTCTTGGCATTCAAGTAACGGATCGCGCCGCGCAGGCAGGCGAGCTTAAGATCGGGCACCTGGCTGTTTTCTTTGGCCTTCTGACGGAACTCGATACTGCGACCGGGAACGAATTCTTTGAGTGCTTCACGGAACACATCGATTCGGCAGGACTGTCCGGTCAATTTGATAATCGAGTAATCCTGCAGCCGTCCATCCTGATAGAACTCATCCAGGAACTTGCGGACAATCTCGTAGATATCCGCCTTAATTAGCTGATTGATCTCGCGGATATTAAATACAACATCCGGTGGACGGTACTCATTACGCAGTCGTCCATCGGGCTCACTGACAGACAAGAACCAGCGGTCTACTTTGGTGATTTTGATGTCACTGTCCAGAATGGTCTCGTTATCATCCTGGAAGCGGCTGCGCAGAATACCGGTCTTGCGGAAGAACTCCTGCTTCATCTGATCGGCCATCGCCCACAGGAAGTAGAAATTACCGCGTACACGCTGATATTCATCCCGGCTGTGATGCTCATAATCCCGGTATTTCGTCGGAATAATCTTCTCCGCTTCCAGATAGCGTGCTTCCATACCTTCATATACAGCCTTGATACCGTACTCATCCACATAGCGGAACAGCTCCGCACCCGGAATATCGATCAGGGCATCCATATCGATCCGGCGCTGCTGACCGCTGTACCATTCGGCAAATACAATCTTCATCCACTGCATAATCCGGTAGGTGATATTGTTACCGCCAAAGTTGGTGTCCCCGTTCTCATAGCTGGTATGGATATCCAGACCGTAGGAGATACGACCTTCATGAATGCTGAATCGGCAGGAACTGAGATCGGTTGTTCCGCCGCCGCAATCGATTACAAGCGCCTGATACTCTTCGCCATCAATATAGGTTCCTTTGTCAATCTGGTCGGCGATGGTGTTGTACAGTACCGCCATGCCTTCATCCAGCGCATCGTTCATCTCGATCCGATAATCCGGCAGGATCTGGTTGAACATGTCGAGGAACTGGGTTTTGAGCTTGACCGGACTGGAAATATGCAAATGCTCGAACCGGCATTTGAACTGCTGCTCGGCGGTCTCAACTACATAGGAAATATAGCCTTTGAGAATCTCACTGCGGGACAGATAGGCGGTATTGCCTGCCGCATCCATCAGCTCTTCCACCCGCTCATAATCATTCACCCAACGCTTCATCCCGCGGAACACAGTAGCTCTGCTGTTATGACCATTGCGCTGAATATAAGCCAGCGCATCATAGCCGTATACCAGTCGGACATTATCCGGGTCAGCGCAATCGGCGGCTGCTGCCAGTGTCGGCAGCAGCTCCAGCCACTGCTCCTGCTTGTCAGTCACATTTGGGAAGACTACATAATTGACAGCATCCTGAGTGCGATAAGCATTACTTTCTCCAAGCAGACGATCCGTACTGCGCACTGGAGAATCTTCCCGCTGGATCATCGAACCGTAGCCACTACCCAGATACGCACCTGCTGTTGTATTCGATGTACCAAAGTCGATTGCCAGCACCGTATCGGTTGGCTCCGGCATACGAATCTCCAGTTCTGCTACCGGCACCCGGTAATAATGCAGATTGGAAGGAATCAGCGGACGATCACTGTAATACGCGTGATATAGATAATCCGAATCCTGACGGCGGGTAAAGTAAAGACTGTAATTCTGGTTCGATGTCATTCGGTGTTCCCAGTGACTTGGTGCGCTGAGCAGATATTTGCCAGGTTGATCTTCAATCATCTTCACGTTCAGAATACCGCACAGCTCTCCATTGCCGTTCACGAGCAATACATTCTCGCCGATCACTGTACCGGACTCGATTTTGTATCCATCGAGTCTCCCCAGGCGAATCCCCTGGTACAGTACGATACGGGCAGGCACTCTGATGCTGCCATGATCCGGCTTTTGTGCATTCAGATAGCGTCCCAGTACCGACTGAATCCGCTCGAATCCACCTTTGCGGAACTGCTCGATACGCAGTGTATTCTGCATACCACGGAACTTGAGAATCGTGCGAATCAGTTCTTCGCGGTCCAGTGTACCTGCGATCCCTTCGACCAGACGCTCTTTATAACAAATATTGCGCAGTTCAAAGGTGGTCATCTCTTCCAGTTCTTCTCTGGTAAAACGAGCCTGACCTTTACTGCTCTGGGGTTCCAGCGGATGATTGTGCAGCCGGTAGGAGTATGGTTTATTCATTGCGGTCATTCCTTTCCCTCAATCAGTACATTGCGATCCGGTCCATAATCATCGTCTCTCCTGTGCCGATCAGACCAAAGTGATGTGTCCAATACAGTCGTACTTCGAAATGCACAGGCAGGAACAGCGTCAGCAGCAGTTCTACTTTGGCTCTATTCGGCGGTGTATCCTGCTTGCCGATATAGATCATCAATTCTTCCTTTTCCTCACGGTTGACATAGATCAGGGAACGCGGGAACCAGTCACGGAGTGTACGGCGTAGCAGCGCAAGCGGCTCTCCGGTCTCGTACAGACGCAGCAGCTGCTCTCCCAGCTGTTCCCGTTCTTCGCGGCTGAGCAGTGCCAGCTGATGAACAGCGGCCTCTCCAAATACACCTTCTTCGATATCACGCAAAATAAAACGAATATGATACTCTCTTCGGGTCATGCCCTGGTACATATCCATCTGCGCCAGGAAATGAACGATAATATCGAACAAGGCATGTCGGAACTCCTCATCCTCTTCCAGATCCGGATGGAACCAGCTGCCAAACAATTGTTCAAAACGATAGTACGGATTCAGTTCCACATACGTATCGACCGTAGTTGCATTCAGATCATACAGACTGAGTTCCATATATGGCGAATAATTGCGAGCCGGCCGAAAATGAATCTGCTGCGGCTCTATGCCATTATCCTGTGCTTTGATCATCAAATCCCAGATATAGTTCACAGCCAGACTCCTTTGCAGCGGTATTCTGGCAGCTGGCGCTGAAGTTCAGCCGTAAGATAAGCCAGCTGATCACCATGCAGAAAAGCAGGAAGACGGTGTTCAGGTAACCGGCGGAAATGAAGTTCCAGTATCGGACGATGTGCATCCAGACGAATATTATCCCCGAGAAACGGGTTCAGTTCGATCGCTTCTGTAGAATCAGCATCGCCAGTATCTGCATGCTGGCGAACCTGTACATTTTGTAGTTCGACTCCTACTGAAGCCTGCTGTGCGCGAACCATTCGGGTTAGTTCTCCCATAGTACGCACCGGCAGCATCTGTCCTGCAGCATGATGATGAACAAATTGATCCAGATGACCATTGCTCACCAGCGGATACGAAGAAGATGACCAGCGCTGCTCGACCGGGCGGTTGATTTTGATAATATCCCAGAATCCCGAACGATCTCCTGGCGAGACGATGACCATTTCTCCTGGACTGCGTTTGATATAGCGGATATCCGACGCTTCTCCATCTGCCAGGTATCCGTGTTCGGAGCCATATTTATGCAGTGCAATAATATGCTCATAATGTATCCGGTCCAGCGCCGGAATCGGAAAGCCACTGTTCTTGATCTTCAATCGCTGCACGTTCCATACCGGGATCCAGCCGGGGCGCTGATACGATTCGTACTCTTCCATATCTACAGTAATGGATACAATAGATTCTTCCGGTTGCGGCTTCTGTTCCCAGCTATGTAACATGACATCTACAAATTTATAAATATACGGATGATGAACCGTTCGCCATGCCAATCCATTTACCTGAAAATTATGATACAGCCGTTCGATCTCACGCTGGTAATCGGTACTTGGTCTGAGCTGAACCCCTACATGATACACACCAACATCTGTCGTTACCCGCGCCCGGAAAATGCGTTCACTGCGGGTGAGTGCCAGTACTTGCGCACTGTCCATTTCCAGAAAAAGGCGGATCAGCCGATTGCCGGATGGCTGTTCTACTCCCTGCTGAACCATCAGCAGCTCCGGCAGACTCAGTACCTGTGGCTGTACATCTTCCGGCAGTACCGGATGCAGAAATTCATGCGATACATCCCAGTCTTCCTGTCGGTAGATCGTAGTATGAATATCGTACAGGCTGCTGAGCGTTTTGCTTTCTTCCAGTACACGCTGCTCCAGTTTGTCCAGCATCTGATCCTGATAATCAACCATATTAACAAGGAATTCATTAACCAGCTGACGCATCAGTTTGCGGTCTTCGAGCTGGCTCAGCTTATGAATCCGATCCTGCATGAGGGACTCCAGCATTTCTTTCATGGATCACCCTCTCCTTTCGCTGCTGTCTGTTCTAAATTCAATGAGGAAAACGATATTATCTGGCAATTCGGCTGTCTGTCAGTCCATATTGTGTTCCTGCACCCGTACCGGCAGCTGTACCACTTGTGCCGGAAGCTACTGTATCGGGGCTATTGGTGTTGGCTGCTGTGCCTGCGGGATTCATCCCCGTACCTGACGCAGCTGCAGGCATACTGCTATTCATGGCTGCTGCGGCCGCTGCCTGAGCTGATGCCGCGGATGCCGCATCAGCAGCACTTTTGGCTTCTTCAGCCAGCTTATCCTGTTCGGCTTCCACTTTGCTGATTTTGCGCTCCATCGCCAGTACTTTTTCCAGCTTGTCAATATCCTGGTAAATGCCCTGCGCATCTCCATAAGCATCTACAGCCAGATCATAGTTACCAGCGTCCAGTGCTTTGTCTCCACGTTTCTCTTGCTTCTCGGCGCGCAGCTCCTGGGTCTGCTGCTGAATATCATCCAGCTTGGCCTGTGTATCATTGAGCTTGGTCGCTACATCCTTTTGGGCATCTGTGTAGGAGGCCTGAGTAGCTTCCTTGCTCGCTTGTTCATACAGCTTCTTGGCTGCGCTGTATTCACCAGACTGGAATTTGAGATCCGCGTCTTTGACCGTTTCATTCACAGCAGCAAACGATTTGGTCTGATCCAGCTTTTTCTGAATATCCGCTTCACTGAAAATCGGATAATTCTCCGCCTGTTTCTGGGCGCTCTGATAGCTGATAATCGCTTTGTCATACTCCTGATTTTTGAGATGGCCATCGCCATCGACCAGTGCCTGGGCGATTTTCATTTTATCGGTCAGTGTCACTTTATGCAGACGATCCTTGATCTTGATCGCAGCATTGCGGGCTTCACTGTACGATTTGAGCGCTTTGCTGTAGTCTCCCTGCTGGGTATACTGGTCACCGGTCTGCTGATACTCGACCAGGTTGGCTGCGGCTTCCGCTTTTTTCTCGATATTACGGTAGGTTGCCCAGAGCACACCTCCACCGAGTACAAAAAATACCAGTGCAGCAATCAGAATACGACGGATAATCCGCCATTTCTTCTTGGGATCATCCTGGTACACCTTGTTCATATAAACGGCTGCTGCCGTATAGTTGTCATAGTAATAAGACTGCTTGCTGAGCAGTACCTCTTCCAGCGTATCCGTGAATTCCTCCGGTCCTTTGGCTTCGGACAAGGAATCCAGAATCTCGGTCAGATCAAGACCTTTCCACAGTCCGGCACTGCTCAGCAGCAGCACATCGCCATCGACCATACGCGTTTTGCGGACAAAGGACATGCCAAACCCTTCCGGCATGCCAAGATACTGCATCAGATTACTGCTCTCTTCGTGATGATATACACGATCCGGCGCCAGCTTGCCCCGATCCGCCATAATCTGGGCCAGACTCTGGTCATTGCTTTTGAGCAGCAAACGACCATTGCGCAGATGATGCAGACGGGTATTCCCGCTGGAGGCACATACATACTTGGTATAGTCGGTAACGACAACAAGCAGACTGGCCTTGAGGCGCATCCGGCGACTCTCGAACTTGAGTGTCTCATGTGCTTCTTTCAACCATCTGCGTATGCGCCATTTGGACATCGTCGGCTTTTCCATAAAGTTCTCAAGGATGATCTTGGCAGCCAGCTCGGCGCTGCGCTGCTGCTGATCTTCATCCAGCCCATCCGCAAGTACATAACAGGCCATATCATCCAGTTCGGTATATGCAAAATAATCACGATTATCGAGCAAAGAGCCTGCTTCCGACACAAAAGCCGTCTTTACGTCGCTATTTTCCCTTCTCATCGGTACCCCCGTTAGCCCTGCTGCATAATGATGACAGTCGCATTATCCTGATGCTTCAGATTTTTTTGCTCAATATGATCAATGATCTGATCGGCAGCATCCTGCGGATCGTCTGTACTTGTCAGAATCGCTTCCAATTCCACTTCCGTCAGTGCGTCATGAATACCGTCGCTGCACAGCAGCACCTTGTCCCCCGGGCGCAGTACGAATGGATAGTCCCCTATCTCCATACTGTCGAAAGCTTCGTAGCCCAGGTAGTTAACGAGCTGTTTGCGCTGCGGACTGCTGTCTGCCTGTTCCCGTGTCATTTCACCAGCCAGTACTTTTTGATTAAGTACCGCCCCCAGTGTATGCATGGAGTTGACCGGGATAAAGCTGTTATTGCGGAATACGCTGATAATACTGTCGCCTACCGCTCCCCAGTACAGATGATGTCCATTCATCACGACAGCAGCCAGTGTAGTTCCTCCATGATTGCCCTTGAGCTGCTGTACAATCTCTCGATTACTGGCATAAGCTGCTTCTTCCATATAGTCCGGAATCTGCTGGTAATTCTGTACTTCATCATATTCCCGCAGGAAAGTCGTAACTGCCAGCGTACTCGCCATCCGTCCATTTGCCAGTCCGCTGATCCCATCAGCCAAAACCGCAAGTGTACCGGCAGCAGTCGCCTTGCTGGCAAAATAGTCATCTTGTTCAGCGCGTGTTCCAATAGTCTGACCGTTACCGATCAGCACCTGGGACGCTTCTCTGGCTGTCTCGCCTACCAGAATGGGATCTTCCTGCATACCGGTAGTCAAATGACGACGCCAGAGAATCAATCCGATCAGGATGATACAGGCACAGAGTACGATAATATAAGGTGTTCCACTCATACGATTTCGTTCTCCTATTCTGCAATCATCGCGTTGTTTTCCCATTCGAAGTGGGCACCGCACAGCGGGATAAAGATAAATTTGCTATGTCCCAGCTGGATCACATCATAAGCATTCAGCTCCACCGGTGAGTAGACCGCTTCATTGTTATGATAAGCCAGTCCTGAAGCATCACCCGGTAGCAGATAGAAATTGCGCTTTTTCGGATCATAGACGATAACCGCATGATTGCGTCTGGAAATGGTGTTATCACCAATGATGCGAATATGCATTTCTTCCGCACGACCGATAAAGTTTTTCTCCGCCATAATACGATAATCCTGACCCAGTTGCGGGCCTTCGATGCATACTAGCCATCCGGTTACCGGATGAATGCCAACTGTCTCTCCGAGATAAGGCATGGTCTTGTCTTCTTCATCCTGAACACGTACAGCAGGACGCTGATTCGGATAAGCCGCTTCAGCAGCTACAACCGTATTGCAATAAGGGCAAGTGCTTCCGTGTCTTCTTGTACTGAACATGTGTCCATTCGGGCATCTGGTCAAACTCATTTATGCTCATCTCCCAATCTTAATTTACGAGTAGTCTGGTGTTGGCAATATATAAAACGTCTCCCGGTCCAATCTGATAGGGACGTCCGATTTCGATTTTATTGGACTTATTCTGGGCTGCAGAACGAATACCGGTACCATTGCTGGAATCTGCATCTTCTACATACCATTCGCCATTGACACAATTCAGTACGGCATGCTGCGAACTGATGAGTGAAGCATAGTCGCTGCCGGACAGATCAATATCCACTTTGTTATGGCGGGTATTCTTGCCGATCAGCATGCTGGTCTCTCCGACAATATCCCAGCCTTTGATCCGCTCGCCGAATTCATCGATAAGAATAATCTCCCGTACTTCCTGATAAACGGGTACATCGGTTTGATTTTTGAAAAAATGGTGATAGGCATACCAGCCAAAAGCAACGACCATAGCCAAAATGGCTACAATTTTTAGCAAAATCGATGGAATTACAAAAATATACACCAGTGTAGACAGCGAGATCAGCGCAATGCCGATATCGATACACCATAAACCTGCGGTTCTTTCCGATTTCACTTATGTACAACCTCCATCACTTCACGATCATTTTTTTCCGGGGCCAAAATATTGTTCAAAGATTGCTGAAGTATCCAGCGGATTTTTCTTTTTGTTGTCATCTTTTTTGATAGATACATTATTGTTTTTGGGATTAAAACCGAAAAAGCGTTCAAACTGGGTCTGTACATCACGCGGATCAAAATCTTTGCTGCCTGCCGATGCTGTCGTTCGGTTGGAAGTACGGTTTCCTGCCGTCTGTCCATTTGGAGCGGTACGCCCTGTCGATGCTCCTGCCAGCTTCTGATCATACTGCTGACGGGTATCGTCATTACTTAGCGTCTCATACGCTTTTTGTACTTCTTTGAACTTCTGTTCGGCTTCGGCACTGCCCTGATTGGTATCCGGATGATACTGCTTGGCGAGCTTACGGTATGTCTGTTTGATCTCGGCTGCCGTAGCGGTCCTGGATACGCCCAGCACCTCATAATAATTGATCAAGCGTTCCTGCCTCCTTAATAAAAAAAGATACTCAAAAGTAAGTTATGGAGCCGCGCAGCTGCACGGCTCCAACTTGGTGGATTAAACTGCGTATCCGCCCTCGATTTTCGCGAGTTCGGTTTTGTCTTTCTTTTGTTTGATGTAGATCGAGAATTGACCTACGCCTTCTACATCGCCGAAGTGCTCTGTGTAATCTACAACAAAAGCGTTAGGGAAGTAGATTTTGCGGATCACTTGATCAGCGGCGATAACTTCCAGTGTTACTTTGCGGTAGCAATCTGCTTTCTCAGCAGGTACCAGAGACCACAGTGCCAGCTTCATGGTGTCGTCTGCATTGTCACCATCGGTAGCTGTGATGATTTTACCTGTGATTCTCAGTGTGGAACCAACGTCTGTGGAACGAGCGTTGGAATCGTCCGGTGTATCTGTGTCATAGATCACCGTTTGGATGTTATCCATCCCCAGTTCAATTGTTTCTGCGCCTTCTACTTTGAGTGTGAAACCCATTTGTGTTCCTCCTTGATATAAATGCTTTTTTTAATTTATGTAAAAGAGTGAGCCTGTTAAGGCACTCCCAACATACAACCTGAGCATTATACCTGAGTACCGGCACAATTACGCTTGCTATGAAGTTCTGTAATTAGTCCTAAAGTAAGCATACTGCCGATGACTCTATGTATAACGGTTCCGGCTTGTTACCCGATGCTGGTACAGCATAATGCTGATCAGGCACCAGGCGGGGCAGGGATACCAGACGGTTATACCCGTCTTCACATTGCGGAATCCCTGCCGTGTTCTGCTGCAAATCATGATGATCAGGCTCTGGCAGCGCTGGTGGCCTTGGTGATGGTAACTTCCAGGTTCTTCACATTGCCGTTAAATACCAGATCGATATTGCAAAGATTATTTTTCTCGTCGATGACATAGTTCAGATCGTCGCCATCTTGAACGATGGAGTTGACTGCGCCTTTGGCACCGAGCCAGCGGCTCTTCTGACTGCTTGGGTTGTTGCTGAAGAATTTGACGATGTTCTCGTATTTGAAATCGCTCGTCTGGAAGCGCAGAATACGCTCCACATACGTACTAACCAGCGTCTTGTAGATGGAATCGAATCCGTCTTCGGACATTGCCAGGCTTCTTGCTTTGTATACGGTAATTCTGCGAATATCTTTGCCCTGCAGCTGTGCATTCTCCGATGAGAAGACGAAGCCGAAGTTACGGCGGTTAATGGAGTCCTTGATGCTATTCGTAAAGCCGGTGATTTCTTTGGCCATTGTTGTGACGAAGCGCAGGCTGTTGTCACCGGATTCAATATCAAAGCGTACGCCCGGAGCATCGCGCTGTACATCCTTGAACATTTCTTTGAGATATTCAGGGCACTGATAAGCGGATACCAGACCGGCAGCCACATAAGCAGCTCCTACATAGACGCCTTCGATCCACAGCTTGAGGATATCTTCTTTTTCCTTGGACAACTGCACACCCGCTTCGGTCTGCATCATACGGCTGTCAATGACAATGCCGGATTTGTCTTTTGGAATAATCGTAAAGTTCGGTACGCAAGGAATAGCGAATTCACTATAATCCTGGCGCAGCAGCGGTGTACATTTCTCCATGAACTTGTCGATGCCGGAAGTAGCCACATGGTTAAATGTCGTTTCTTCACCGGATTCAAAGTTGAAGAATAGCTGCACTTTGTAGTTTTTGACAATCTGCAGCAGCATGGACATGGACTCGAGTGTATTACCTTCCTGCTTGGCCGATTTCTCGGTTCCTTTGAAACGCGCACGGCTGACGCGTACGTTGCCTGCTGCTTCCATTTCAACGGATGGTACGATACCAAACCAGATGGTGTCGGTAAAGTCATTTTTGGAATTGACCGTGTTCAGATACGTTTCCAGACGCGGTGCATTCGTACTTTTTACCAGCATATCCAGCTTGGTATTTGTAACGAGCAGGGTCGGCGCCATACCGCGGTTTTTGGTTGCATACTGGTCGAAGAACATCTTCACACCAAGCAGTTTCTCTACCAGAGGTTTGACTGCTTTTACAAACTCGTCTTTGGCATTTTTGTAGAATTCCAGATACGTATTATAGTTCTGTACTTCCAGCTCTGTATTTACTTCTGTGTTAATAGCCGGAAGCGGACAGAAGGTGCGAACAACCAGATCTTTGACATACATGGATGGATTCTCACTTACGCTCTCATAGTCTTCTTCAAAGACAGAGATCAGCTCGGTTGTACCATTGTCATCCAGCAGCATCAGCTCGGTTGTGTCGGATTTGGGCGCTTCTACGATCTGCAGTTCGCCGCCTTCGCCAATGGTCAGCATACCAATACGGAATTCTTCAGCCGCTTGATCATCCTGGGCACTTCCCAGCAGCAGGCGGGTCTTGATATCTTCAATAGCCAATGGCAGCATCGCCATAACATTATTGTAATTCTGGCTGGCTTCCTCGAACATCTGATTGAGCTTATCGCCCATTTCCAGTTTTTTCGGATCCGCTTCGTCCAGCTGGTCATACTGTCCATACATATAATGAATTTCTTTACGTACCTGACGAATATCATCCATTACCTTTTTAGGAGAGATCATATCCAGCAGATTCTCGAATTTGAAGTCAACATTGGTGATTCCCTGGCTGCGCTTCGTGTCGATCAGAGTGAACAGCATTTTCAGGAAATCATTGTTTTGGTCGATCCGGATTTCGGAAATGCAGTCATCTGCAATACCGTCCGGCTTTTTAAGGGTATAGACCACTTTTTGATTGGCTGCATTAAAGAAGGAATAGACGGTCGGTGTAAATTTGTTCAAAAAATCATCAAAGCTGCGCACCAGTAGATGCTGGCTGATTTCTTTGATTTTATCGTCACTAAGGCTATCGATACCTTTGACATCACCAACCAGGGTGATTAGGTCGTGCTTTTCTGGGTTAATTTCTTCAAAAAGCATTGTACGGTTCGTTTGATTAATAATATCCAACGCAATTTCCTCCATTCTGGCCTTCACGCTATGTATACAACGTTCACACCCGGAGCCGGAAACAGCTGAGGAAAATACGAATACGATTAAAATGGTGTTTGCAATTCCCACTTTGGTTCCATGACTTCCGAGTTACAGGAAGTATCATACAATATGAATAGTATATGTTGTCAATTTTTTGAATTCAGACTTGATTATAGGAAAATACGACTATATGTACATAAGAGATATTGTCGAAATTATCGAATTCTTCCTTTCAGCAGAAAATTACTGTCGAAAAAATAACAATATAAATTAATTTCTATTACTTTTTTACTTTTAATGAAAATTATAGTATTTTGAGAAGCTACAGGTCTTTAGTCCCGATATAGGAAAGCATGTTCGCCTTTTCAATTCTCTGTTCTTCCTATAAGGAATTTGAATTTCCCTTTACGTTACTGGGCGATATCAAAAAGTTAATATTACATTATTAAGTATCGCCTGTTAATCATTTACTTTTTATATTAACTTTATAAATTTCACCGAAACTTTAGTACTATTTTTGAATTGCGCAAATATGATTCCAAAAATAGTCCATGTTTGTGTAATTTAAAATTCTTTTTCGCTTTTATCTGTCATATTCTTCTAGTTTATAAAATGATTTGCAAGAAATTTTTACATTCTTCTAACAAAAAAACCACACATTAAACGTGTGGTTTTCGGTCTATACTCTTGTTAGATGATGGCAAAAACATTTATTTTGATAAATGAGTGCTTTCTTTCATGCTCTCTTCTGCATCGGAAAATGGAAGTGTGGACATCGTATCTGGATGAGTCATTGACTCTTTTACGTCAGTACTCATAGAAGATCCCTTTTTGCTCCGGGTCAATACCAGATTCCGTTTCCAGAAGCGTTCTGCTTGAACAGCAATTTTGAACCATTTTAGCGAAGCACAACGCTTGTCCGCCGATACCGCCAGTCCCCAGTGAATAACCCGGGAGAGAATTGGAGAAGAGACCTGTTCGCTACCGAGCTTTTCCAATGTGTCATTAAACAGACGCTTGGGTACATCGACCGGAGCCCGGCCCTGACAGCAAAAATAAAATGTGGCTGCCAGACTGTAAATGTCCGAGACCGGTCCCTGACTGGAACGACCGGAATAAAATTCGATTGGTGAATAACCTGCGGTTGTAAGGATGCTGTGCGTTTTATTCTGATAGCGTACTGCCGATCCAAAATCCAGCAGCTTGGTCTGCCCATCCTCTACGAGCATAATATTGCTGGGCTTTACATCTCTGTGAATATACCCCAGTTGATGTATATGCTCCAATGCCTCGATAACCGGCAGCAGCCTGGACTGCATAAAAGCAGGATCAGCCTGTGGTGCAGATTGGCGAATATACCGGTCAAGCGTAATTCCGCGGCAGTATTCCATAACCAGATAAGCTGTATTATTCTCCTCAAATTCGTCCTCATATTTTACAATACCAGGATGATTCAGTTCACGAAGAATACTGCCTTCCTGACGGAAAGTAGACAGCATTTCGTTATATTTAGATTTCAGCCCTAGCTGGGAACATTGTACCGACCGGCGATCACGGCTGCGCTCTACCAATGCTCCAGGGAAGAATTCCTTGATTACATGCAGGGTGCCCTTCTCCATATGTCTTGCCACATAGACAACAGATAATTCGCTGACAGATAATGTGCGGCGAATCAGATATGTATTTGCAAGCTTCTGATTGCGGGTAAGGGCTGGATTGGTCATTTTCTTGTTCATCGTCCACCTCTTCGCAACTTTCTCCAGCATGGTGTGTTTTTACTGATAAATGTGTACCTGCTGGCGAGAAATAAATAAAATGCCATATCCATGCAAAACTTTTTATACTGATAAAAAGTTTGCTTATGTTATGTATGGCCATCATTATAGACATTTTAGCATGAATTTAGAAGAATGTGATTCTCTGAATAAAGAAATTTGCCCGATTTCAGCAAATTTCCGCTTTTTTTGGTGTTTTTTTACGCTTTTTTATTTTTTTCTGACTGCAATTATAATCAAAAGCGGTAAAAGCACCATAAGGCTTTTACCGCTTTTGATTATAATTCTATTTCACTGTACCTACAAATACAGCATAAATACGTTCTTACTTGCAATCTCAATCAGATATTTAGCATAACCAATATAGGGACTGTCTATCTTGTCGTTTTCTCTGCTTTCCAATCGCTCTCCCGCATAATGCGAATTGCACTCTCTGCGATCATCGATACCCGCTCGTCAGGGTCTCTCTCGGCTGTACGCAGCAGAATGGGTTCGAAGTCCTGCCAGCCGACAAAACTGGTTGCAAATACGGCGGATTGTCTGACTCGCACATCCGTATCCTGCATATACCGTGTGAAAATCTCGACAATATCGTGACGTGGCAGAAAATAGGAAGCAATCCCCAATCGACAGATGGCATCCATTTTGTCTTCTGTCGTATCTGCCTGAAGACACCACTGAATAACTTCGTCTGCCGAACCTACCATTCCTGTCTCGTATAGCAGACGCGCAGCCTCTTCAGCAGAAGGACCCGATAACAGCAAATACGGAATACTGGTGGACTGATCAATAATCACATACACCAGTGTCGAATGATCATCCATTACAAATGTATAATATCCCGCTTCTGCAGTCAGATCTCTTCGTTCTACTGACTCATGCTGTGCTTTTAACATGGATAGGCGACTCTCTCTGGATAACGCTTCCAATAGATTCATATAAATAACCTGTGGCCGGGTACACAATCGAATCTGCGACATACGTCTCACTCCTCCTTTGGGGGTTGGGATAGAGATGGTTATATTCAATATTACTATATTCCGTGCTTTAAGAATCATTTTTCTAAATTTTGTAAGTTAATTTCCATATTATTTATGTTGATTTCTTTTATATTTATACAATTAAACCAAACAACCTGCGGTTCCGAAGTAATGTCAGCGTTCGGAATCGCAGGTTATTTGATCTGATCATTGATACTATTGAATACTTATACATATCGTATCCAGCTGACGTTAAGCCAAATGGTAAAGAAATACCATTAGCCTGCAGTATGGGGTTTGGTAGCCCATTTCGCTTCTTTGGAAGCTTCTTCCCGTGTGGTTTGCGGTGCAACCGGCGGTTTGATCAATACGGCAATCAGGAAAGAAATAATACACATAATACCGATCACGATAAAGGTTGGTTTAAATCCACCCATCCAGGCTGCCACAAAGGAACCCGATAGCGCGCCAATCCCAAAGCCCTGATAAATCACACCATAGTTTTTGCCGTGATTTTTCAGGCCGAAGAAATCACTGACGATTGTAGGGAATACCGTAATATTACCGCCGAAGCAAAAGGCAATAGCTGCAACAGAAGCAAAGAAGACGCCATACGTCAGTGGTACAAAGCTCAGTACGGCCACTGCAGCAGCTGTCACGATAAAGGTACTACAGATAACCTTGATCCGGCCCACCTTATCCGACAGCGCACCCAGAATAATACGACCGACTGTATTGAAGATTGCGATCATGGCAACGGCATTGGCTGCTGTAGACAAATCCAGTCCTGCCAGTTGTACACCAATATCTTTGACAATACCGATCAGGTACAGTCCACTCATACAAGCGGTAAAGAACATAATAAATAATAAGTAGGCTTCTTTGGTTTTCAGCATTTCTTTGACTGAATAATTATGACTGACAACCATTGGTGTGGATGTAGATCTGGTTTGATATTTTTTTGTACTATTTTTCACTTGTTCTGTGCTAGCAACTGGAACGGTGTCGATTACTACTGCTTCACGAATCAGGCGAGAACCGATCACAATCATGAGCAGTACAATAATACCCCAATATAGAAATGCCATAGACACACCGGCTGAACCGATTAACGAGCCATTAATATATTTAAAAATCAGACTGCCTGTACCATAAGCACCGACCGAGATACCCGAGATCAGTCCCTTGCGTTCAGGGAACCATTTGATCAGATTCGAGAGTGAAGTCATATAGGCAGTACCATCCGCAAAGCCGACAACTACCCCAGCCAGCAAATACAGCAGTGACAAGGAAGATACCTGTGAGCTGAGCATCAGACCCAGACCGAGTATAATACCTGATGTTCCAATCAGGCGGCGGATTCCCCATTTTTCCTGCAATTTACCCGAGAACAACGTGGCAAATGCCAGAGCGAAGCTGGTAATCGAGAATGTAATAGCGACCGAGCTGAGTTCCCAGCCAAATTTGTCAACGAGCGGCTGATTGAACAGGCTCCATGTATAAATGGTTCCAAGTCCCATTTGTACGATAATGGTTCCAAGCGCGATTAGCCAGCGATTGGCGGGCTTGCCGGAAGAATTGGTTTGTGACATCGAAGCTTGAGTGTGCGTTACCATTTGGCTCATAGTGGATGTTCCTTTCCGTAATTACCGCGAAGTATAGTGTGTATACAGGATGTAAGGTACTCAACCTGTGCAGGCTGCCTGGTTTACTAATGAAGCAGTCCGTTTATCGAGAATTCTCTACACCCCAAGTATACCCCTACAATAATGAGCCGATAACGAATACGGAATGAAATGCGGTATTTACGGAATGAAATGCCTTTATATATTCATGATCTGCCGGAACTCTTTGGCCTTGCTGCGACTGACCGGAACTTCGTATTCCATATCATGTAAGCGCAGTAAATAAGTGTTGTTAAACCATGGAACAATTTCACGGATTTTGCTGATATTAACGATATATGAACGGTGACATCGAAAAAAATACTCCTCCGGTAATGTAGTCTGGAACTCGCTGATACTGGCGTTGACCGTGTATTCATCCCGCCGGGTATAAACATGGGTCACCTTCTCGCTCGCTGATGCATAATACACATCATCGACAGGGATTACCTGGATCTTATCATTTTTCCAGAGGCTGATCTTGCCCTGCAGGGCATGAGCGGTATGAGCTGCCGAATGATCGACCTGATGATGTACAAAAGCCTGGCTGCTGCCTACAGGATGAGCTGGTGAACTTGTATTGTCCGGCTGCTGGGAGCCTGCAGAAGGGCGTTGTGCATTCGGACTGGAGATACCGTCTGTGCGCTGCTGATCGCGCTCATACGTATTTTCCAGCTTGCGCAGCATGGACGTAATCCGTGATTCGCTATAGGGTTTTAGAATATAGTCGAATGCTTCGATCTCAAATGCTTCGGCCGCATGTTCCTTGTACGCGGTAATAAAAATAATATAAGGTTTGCGCGAGAATTTGCTGATATTATGGGCGAGCAGTACGCCATCAAGAGACGGAATATTAATATCGAGGAATATGGCATCGACCTCATGATTTTGTACATATTTCAGCACATCGAGACCATCGTCAAAGCTGCCTGCAATCTCAATACTACTGTAGGTTTTGATATAGTATTCCAGCTCCTGGCGAGCCAGGAATTCGTCTTCCACTACGATTGCTTTCATAAACGCTCCTTTTTGATCTTGAATTGGATGCGGGTACCTTTGTCGAGCCGCTGGATATGCAGTCCCTCTCCATAGATCAGCTTTACCCGCTGATGCACATTGGATAGACCGATTCGATTTTCCGGCATCTGACTGGTATATACTTTCTGGATAATTTCATCCTCTATACCAGTACCGGTATCTTCCACGATAATCTCTACCTGTTCTCCGCGGTCTTTGACTGACAGGGTAACGGTGCCTGATCCTCTACCCTTGAGAATTCCATGTACAATTGCATTCTCCACCAGCGGCTGAATAATCAGACTGGGAATCTTCACTTCTACTTCTTCGTCAATATCATAAATGACTGTCAACTTGCTGCCAAATCGAGCCTTTTCAATCTCCACATAATTTACAACCTGACCGAGTTCCTTGTTGATATCGATCAGCTGATCGCTCCATTCCAGGCTATGACGCAGATAACCGGACAGATTAATAATCATCTCCCGCGCATTATCGGGATCGATGCGGATCGAGGAAGCAATAGCGTTCAGTGCATTAAACAGAAAATGCGGATTGATACTCGTCTGCAGCGCTTTGATTTCGGCTTTATTTGCCATTTCCTTCATCTGCTCAATCCGTGACACTTCCATCAGGGTGGAAATGATCTGAGATAGACCAACAGCCAGTGTCTGCAGGGAATAAGTGATTTTGTAGGCTTTGCTGTAATAGATCTTGAGTGCGCCGGTTACAATACCTTTTTCCTTGAGCGGAATAATAATCAGAGATTGAATATTCGGCACCTTACCCTCGGTATCATCATTAATAATGACAATTTCCCCGCTGGAAATTGCCTGCTTGGTCGCATCCGTGATAATTTCGTTGCCAATATTATACCGCTCTTCCCCGATCCCTACATAAGCCAGGATAAAGCGTGTGTCAGTAATCGCAACCGCATCCGCCTGTATATCTCCGCGAATAATCGTGCATATTTTGCGCAGCGAATCGCTGTTGATCGATCGAAAATAGGGCAGAGTCTTATTGGCAATATCAAGCGCAAGCTTCGCCTGTCTGGCAGCGATATTCTCCCGCTCCCCTTCTACACCCTGTACAAATAAAACAATCAACCCTACACTCACTTCGCCCAGAATCATCGGCAGAGCAATAATGGATACGATCTCGCGCCCGATTTCTACCGGATTCATCAGCAGAATAAGTAGCATTGTCAGTGCCTCACAGGTCATCCCGGCGATAATCCCGACGATCCAGCGGCGCTTGCGGCTGATCCGGCTGTGAATGTATCCAGACAGAATACCAGCGATGATACTGGTGATTAGACAAGGAACCGAGGTCACGCCGTCAATATCAATCAGATACCGGTGCAGTCCCGATACGACGCCTGTAATCAATCCTACTGGCCAACCAAACAGAATACCGCCCGAGACGACCGCTATAATCCGCACGTTAACAAGAGAACCCTCCACATTAATACCCGTGTAGGTTCCCAAAATTGCAAAACCACTAAAAATAACTGATAAAATAATACGATCCTTGGTATCCAGCACTTCCTTTTGGAAAATCTGCCGGAAATGCGGCAGCTTGCTGAGTAAAAATAAACAGATCAGCAGCAGGGCTGCCCGTTCGAATAATTGTAATAAGATAATACCTGTATAGTGTCCGCTCAATGCCCATGCCTCCAGCTTCGTCATTAAAAATCATAATCTATAGTATAAACGATGTCTCCAGCTGGTGTGTGACAGGTTTGCAAAAAGCATGCATTTTGCGTCAATTTCATCCGAATTTAAGTTTGTCTTAACCGATTGTTCATGCAGCAAGGGTACAATGTAGACAGTATTCTTAACAGCAGAGGGGCAGGAAGCATCATGGAGATGAAACATATCCTTACCACTAGTTCAATGGCGCTGGCCATTTCCATAGGCAGCACAGTATGCCACACATCGCTATCTGCTGCATCCGGATTCAAGACAGGTCCTAACCGGACATTACTATCACATGACTTTATGCCGGATTACAGCAGACTATCATTGGTACACAATCATTCCTATTCTGATTCACATACAGCATCAGCATCAGCATCAGCATCAGCATCAGCATCAGCATCAGCATCAGGCCAATTATATGGAGATCGGCTAATGGATAGCCAGCATAATAGTAAAAGTTCATATACAGATCTGGATTCTGAACTTATTCTATCCTATATTATTGATGGAGCAGCCAGTCTGCTTGGACTCACTTCTCTGGAGTTAAGACAGTATTTACAAGATGGAGACAGCATTCAGCATATTGCAGAGCATCAGGGCTTCACTGCCGCACAATTCAGCGAACAGCTGCTCGAACACATAAGTATGACCCTTAAGGAAGCGCAGGCTTCCGGGCAAATTACACAGCGGCAGTACGAAGACCATTTACAGCTGGCCAGACAGCAGATTGAACGATTGGTTGATATGTATTAGGATTGGCGTATTCAATGATGGCTTGGACATGTTAACCGATAACTGCTCTGCTTGATAAGTTTTTTATAATTGACCAGTACGAAGAAGATCAGTTAGGACACAATCCTGTTCAGGATTTGATTTTCTTATACACTCTAGCCTGATGTATCCCATAACCGTTTTAGGGATCTATACTTTTATCCGGTTTATATACGTTGTATCACATAATAAAAGGTTGTATTCTTTTTGCCATTCAGCTGTTATAGCTGTTAATGGATTAGAGAATACAACCTTTTCATTATTTCAGTACATGATGATATTAATTGAGATATAAGCTTCGTTTTAGAAACTATCTATTGTTTAGATACAATGGATACTTTCATACAATCAGTCGATCAGTTCGCCCTGGAATACCTGCTGTCTGTTCAAAAACTCCCGCAGTGGTTCATATTCCGGAGAAGTCCAGAAAAACTCATTGCTGACCAACCTGGCTGCATCGTTACGAGCAATTTCCAGAACTTCAAAGTCGCTGACCATATCCGCAATCTTGAACTCCGGCAGACCGCTCTGCTTCGTTCCGAAAAATTCTCCAGGTCCGCGCAGCTCCAGATCTCGCCGCGATACTTCAAATCCGTCATCCGTCTCGGTCATCGCTCGCATCCGTTCCTGACCAATCTCTGACTTGGGATCGGCTATCAGAATACAGAAAGATTCATGTTCTCCCCGACCCACACGCCCACGCAGCTGATGCAGCTGGGACAGTCCAAACCGGTCTGCATCCATGATAATCATCAGCGTCGCGTTTGGCACGTCAACACCGACTTCAACGACGGTTGTAGAGACGAGCAGCTGCATCTCATTGCTGTAAAAGGCACGCATGGTCTCTTCCTTTTCGGCGGCATTCATCCGTCCATGCAGCAGCCCCACCTGATAACCCGGAAAAGCCTGATCCATCTGTACAAATAGATCAATTGCATTTTGCACATCCAGCTTATCGGATTCTTCAATCAGTGGACAGATCAGATAAGCCTGGCGTCCCTGATCGATTTCTTTGGAAATAAAACCCATCACCCGATCCATCATATTATGCTTGACCCAGTAAGTGGAAATTGGTTTGCGTCCTTTGGGACGCTCGGAAATCGTGGATACATCCATATCGCCAAAAGCGGTAATCGCCAGTGTCCGCGGAATCGGCGTAGCCGTCATCGTCAGCACATCCGGATCAAATCCCTTACGCCGCAGTACACTGCGCTGATTAACACCGAAGCGATGCTGCTCATCTGTAACTACCAGTCCAAGACTGCGGAAAAAGACATCTTCCTGAATCAGCGCATGGGTACCGACAATAATATCGGTCATTCCCATTTGCAGGGAAGCGATCAGATCCTTGCGCTTGCGACCGCTCACACTGCTGGTCAGCATTTCTACGGTAATATCAAATGGCTCAAACATGCGCTTCAGCGAGCGTACATGCTGCTCTGCCAGAATCTCGGTTGGCACCATGAGTGCGCCCTGATGACCCGAACGAACCG
The DNA here is from genome assembly GCF_000346635.1 of Paenibacillus shenyangensis. NCBI lineage: Bacteria > Bacillati > Bacillota > Bacilli > Caryophanales > Paenibacillaceae > Paenibacillus > Paenibacillus shenyangensis. Next base: position 79,415 of record NZ_AOIG01000024.1, on the reverse strand, counting down.
TAGCAAACAAAGCAATCGCTGCAATAACCGTTTTGCCTGAACCCACATCCCCTTGCAGCAGTCGATTCATACTATGGGGAGAACGCATATCCTTGAGAATTTCAAGCTCTACCTGCTTCTGTGCATCGGTCAATTCAAAGGGAAGACTGCGTACAAACTCGCGTATCGTCGCATTATCGGTCGTATGCACAATACCTGTCGACCGCTTGCGGTTCATGCTGCGATAAGCCTGCAGCTTGAGCTGGAACAAAAATAACTCCTCATATACCATCCGTCTACGTGCCTGCTTGCCCTCGCCTGCATCGACAGGCTGATGCAGCTGACGAATCGCCTGTTTGCGCGGCATCAGCTTATACTGCCGGATCAGCTCTTGAGGCAGCACTTCGGGAATCATTTCTCCATATTGATCCAGCGCCTGACCGATCATTTTACGAATCCAGGTCTGCGTAATCTTGCCACCGATCGAATAGACCGGCTGCAGACTGCCGCTGCGCTGGGTTCCTTTGTCCGGAAATTCCGAATCCGTAATGGTCATGGTCGATCGGCGTTGATCCCATTTGCCGGTCAGAATAATGACCCTGCCGGAAGTAAGCTGGTCTTTGAGAAAATGGCGATTGAACCAGGTCGCTGTTACCATCCAGTCATCCACCATAACTTTACAGGTCAAACGTGATTTTTTGCCATAGCGCTGTAATATCGGCAGGCCGACAATCTTGCCTTCGACCGTGATTTTATCGCCGTCCTTGACCTCCTGAAGCGCACGAAGGCGATAATCTTCATACCGGAATGGAAAATATTCCAGCAGATCAAGTACGGTAGAGATGCCAAAGGCGTGAAGCTCCCCTTCTTTGGAAGCACTCACGCCACTGACCTGCCGAACGCCAATCTGATCCAGATTGATATTCATCATCATCCCTCATCTATTCCTCATCCGGCCATGCGAACATGGCGATTGTGCCCGGTCCTGCATGTGTACCAATAACAGGTCCTACTTCAGAAAAGACCAGTTCGCCAATCTCATAATGCTCTCTGATCATCTGCAGCAAGGGTTCACACGATTCCCGGTTCGCCGTATGTCCAAGAGCCAGATTGATTTTACGTACATTCAGATTTTGACGCATCATCTCGACAATACGCGTCATAGCTTTTTTCTGTCCACGTACCTTTTCGACCGGATAGATCACGCCATTCTCGTCGATAGAGAGAATCGGCTTGACGTTGAGCAGCGTCCCCAGCACCGCCGAGGCTCTGCCGATCCGGCCGCCTTTGCGCAGATATTCCAGATCATCCACCATAAAGTAAAGCTCACGTCTGCTAAGTATATGCGCTACACCCGCTTCAATCTCTGCAACACTTTTACCCTGCTCGGCCAGTCTTGCTGCATGCACAACAGCCAGTCCATACCCATAAGAAGCCGATTTGGAATCAATCACGGTAATATGGCTATGATCGTCCAGCATCGAACGTCCAATCGTCGCCGACTGATACGTCCCACTAAGGCCTGATGACAGATGAATAGATACGATCGGACTGCCTGGATGCTCGGCTGTGAGCTTCTCGTACATCGCCGTATAATCCACCGGTGAAGGCTGGGATGTCGTAGGCAGCTGTGCTGAAGCAGACAATTTACTATAAAATTCAGCGGAGGTTATATCGACTCCATCCGCATAAGACTGCTCTCCAAAAAACAATCGTAACGGGATAATGCGTATATCATACTTTGCAATCAGCTCTGCAGGAATATCTGCCGTGCTCTCTGTCACAATAATGGTATGTGTCATAGCTTATCCCTCCTTCTCTCCAAAATAACACAACTGCTGTGAAATGCTTGATGCAGCTGCATGAGGCATTTCACAGTATTCCTTGCATCCTACTTTTTATATTCAGGATTCCACGGAGAACAGATAATGATATACCGGCTGATCGCCTTCATGAATCTCCACTTCGGCATCCGGATAAGTCTCGCTGATCCAGCTCGCCAGAGCCGTTGTATCGGCATCATTCGCTTCATTACCCACCAGCACGGTTACCACTTCCTGACCATCCTCAATCATGGAAGACAGCAGTTCCTGACAAGTCTGCAGCAGGGATGGGGCAGTAGCCACAATCTTGGAATTATGAATTCCGATATAATGGCCTTCCTTGATATCGATATTCTCCATGGTCGTATCACGTACCGCTACAGTCACCTGACCCGATTTCACATGATCGAGTGCTTCGGTCATATTACTCTCGTTCATTTCCACACTCTCGTCTTCCTGGAAAGCAAAAGCGGAGGCGATACCCTGTGGAATACTTTTACTTGGAATAACCGTAATCTGGCGGCTTCCTTCCAGCAGATCACGTGCCTGCTGTGCAGCCAGTACGATATTCGAGTTATTCGGCAAAATAAAGATATGACGTGCAGACAGATTCTCTACCGCTTTGACGAAGTCTTCAGTACTTGGATTCATTGTCTGGCCACCTGCCAGGATCGCATCTACACCAAGGCTACGGAAAATCTCCGAAATGCCGTCGCCTGACGATACTGCAATCAGCCCGTAAGCGGCTACTTCTTCGGCAGGAGGAACAGCGGCTGTCTGCGGATCGAGCGGTTCTTGTGGAATCTCGGCAAACAGATCCGGCGGAGGCGCAATATCCAGTCCGGCAGACAGCAGATCACGATGTTGTTCACGCATATTCAGAATATGGATTTGCGTAATCTCGCCATACTGCAGTGCTAGATTCAGCACTTCTCCCGGCGCTTTGGAATGGACGTGTACCTTGATGACCTCATCATCGGCAATCACGATAATAGAGTCACCATTTACAGCCAGCGCTTGACGGAACTTCTCTTCTTCAAAGCGAACATTACGGTTCGGTCCCAGCTGACGATTAATGAAAAACTCCATATCATAAAGGAATTCGATATCTTCGGTTTCCAGGCGTGCCTGAGCCGGCATCGGTGTATCAAATGCAGGGTTCTGGGCTACTACAGAAGCGGATGCTGGATTGGATGTACCTGTCATGCCCGGCTGCATAGCCTGGCCTGTATGAACGGCTGCAAAAGCCTGCTCTGTACTTGTAGCTGTGGTTCCATTCTGCAGATAGGCATAGAACCCTTCATAAATATATACAAGCCCCTGTCCGCCGGAATCGACTACGCCTACCTGTTTCAGTACAGGCAGCATTTCCTGCGTCTGTGCCAGCGTCTCCTGGGCACGGCGAAGTACTTCGCCCATCAGTTCTGTAATATCGGTAGTTCGACGCGCATAATAGGTAGCGTGCTTGGCTGCTTCCTTGGCAACAGTCAGAATCGTTCCTTCCACTGGTTTGACTACAGCCTTGTAGGCTGTCTCTACACCGTTTTGCAGCGCAGCCGCAAATTGTGCGGCATTTAGCTCATCACGCGATGCAGCTGCACGGCTGAAGCCACGGAACAACTGGGATAAAATAACGCCGGAATTGCCTCGCGCTCCCATAAGCAGTCCTTTGGACAGCACGGTAGCTGTCTGACCGATCAATGGAGAAGTGCCGCGTTTTAACTCGTTTACTCCTGCAGTCATAGTCAGATTCATATTAGTTCCTGTATCGCCATCCGGCACAGGAAATACATTCAGGGAATTGACGTGCTCTGCATGCTGATGCAGACGCTCCGCTCCCGCCAATACCATAGCGGTAAAATCAGTTCCATTTAAAGAACGCTTACTCAATGATAATTCCCCTTCCTCATGTATCCATACCAGCTCTGTCCGGGATGATATTTGAACAGAACGCATTGTTGAGTTTTCGTTTTCAGGTGTACCTATGATCTTATTTGTATTGTAAAAAAGCATATATGGGTTACTTATACGCTTTCTGTTCTCTGCCCGTTTCAAATAATTTAGAACCACGTACTTGTACCAAGTACCAATAACGGGCAAAGCTTTGTGTAGTGGAGGTTGTTCAGCTGCATGCGGACCTCTGCAGCATGGATAATCCACCCTGTCAGTCGGCAGAATGATACCTGCCAATCATGCAAAAAAAATACATATTGAACTACCTTATATTGTACTATAACCCTTTACAGAAATAAATAAAGTATTTAGAAGTGTTGACGTCGCTTTCTTGATTGTGATAATATGTTATGAGTGTTGTTTTCATGCACTTTTTCGGAAATAGGAGGTGTAACTATGGCTCGTAAATGTTATGTAACTGGTAAAACAGCTGGCAGCGGTAACAACGTATCCCACGCTAACAACCGTAACCGCCGTACTTGGGGCGTGAACGTTCAAAAAGTTCGCATCCTCGTAGACGGTAAACCAAAACGCGTATACGTAAGTACTCGCGCTTTGAAATCCGGTAAAGTTACCCGCGTATAATGATATGTTCATGAAGAAAGCATCTCTATTGAGTAGAGATGCTTTTTTGCTATCTTCCGATAGTTCTATTTAGTTTTTGATAACGGATAGATTGATCATCAAATCGATAAAACAACAAACAAATAGTCTCAAACAAAACGCGCCAATCCATTTAAGGGATTGGCGCGTTTTATTTATACTTATGCATCTTTACAGGATCATAATGGATGCACGAATATTGGCTAAAATAAGGCATCTACTCTTCAAATCCTTCATATCCTGAACAGCAAGATTGAAGATCTTTTTAGTGCAGACTATCGCGAATACTCTGAATAGCTTTGGCACGATCAGGCGTATTGAATACTGCGCTGCCTGCTACGAGTACGTCTGCACCTGCTTCTACAACCTGCTTGGCTGTAGAGGCAGTAATACCACCGTCTACCTCGATATGCAAAGCAGTATGACCCATAGCATTGGCCCACTCGCGAATCTCGCGGATTTTGTTCACGGTACGCGGAATGAAAGCCTGTCCGCCAAACCCTGGGTTCACTGTCATAACGAGAACCAGATCTACATCTTCCAGTACTTCACGGATCGCCGCTGCCGGTGTAGCCGGATTAATCGCCACCCCTGCTTTGATACCATGTTCCTTGATAAGATGAATCACACGGTGCAGATGAATACATGCTTCTGCATGAACGGTGATCATCTGTGCACCTGCTTTCACAAAATCTTCGATATAACGTTCCGGATTTTCGATCATCAGATGAACATCTTTGAACAGACCGGTATGTGACGAGATCGACTGCATCACCGGTGCTCCAAATGTAATATTCGGAACGAAATGACCATCCATCACATCAATATGCACCCAATCGGCTCCACCGCGCTCTACATCAGCTACTTCTGCCAGCAGTTTACCAAAATCAGCTGACAGAATAGAAGGTGCTATTTTCACTTTATGCATGATTAATACCTCCGTTTCTCGTCTTTCATTTCCTGATAAAATTGCTCATAGTGCTTGTATCTGCTATTGGCAATTTCTCCATTCTCCAGAGCATCCAGAACTTTGCAGCCCGGCTCGTGTAGATGGGTACATCCACGGAACTTGCAGTCGCTCGAATAGCGATTGAATTCACGGAAGCATGAGCCCAGATCCTCAACGCCCAGTTGTGTAAAGTTCAATTGACTGAAGCCCGGCGTATCTGCTACATAGCCGCCACCTTCCAGTTCGATCAGTTCCACATGACGTGTCGTATGCTTACCACGACCGAGACGCATACTGATTTCACTGGTGTTCAGATCGCTGCCGGGAATGACTTTGTTCAGCAAGGAAGATTTACCCACACCTGACTGTCCGGCAAACATGCTGATCTTGTTATTCAGCTCTTGCCGAATCTGATCGGTACCCAGATCCTGCTCGGCACTGGTAAGAATAACCTGATAGCCAATATCTTCATACAGCTGTCTGGCCTGCTCTACAGCCTGACGCATCGCTGTATCTTCTTCACGCAGCAAATCCATTTTGGTAAAACAGATCAATGGTTCCAGACCCGCATGCTCGATATGTACCAGGAATTTGTCCAGCAGAATCAGGCTCAGATCGGGTTCTTTTACGGAAAAAAGCAGTACAGCCTGACGAATATTAGCCACAGGAGGACGGATCAATTCCGTCCTCCGTGGCAGTATTTCATCTACCATACCTTCACCATTCTCAGTGAATGAAAAGATAACCTGATCGCCAACCAGTGGGGATTCCCCTCTTTTTTTGAAGATGCCGCGGCCGCGGCATTGTATCGTATCCGGTTGATCTGCAGGGATCGCTTCATCTGTCTGCTCGGGTTTTACATAATAATATCCGCTTAGTGCTTTGACGATTAAGCCTTCTGGCATGTAATCCGTCCTCTCATTGATCTTGCATGTTGAGTCATGATCTACGATTAGGGCGTACTGGTATCACTGCCCGTATCATCGGTATTTCCATTGCCGTTACCCTGACCATTCCCTTGTCCATTACCATTACCGAGACCATTTCCATTTCCGTTGCCATTACCGTTTCCTTCACCAGGAACAGGATCAACTGTCCCTTCATCTTCTGGAGGAGTGGTCTCTTCGGCTGGAGGAGTTGTTGTCTCCGGTGGCGGTGTCACTTCTCCGGTATTTTCAGGCTCTACTACACCTTCGGACAGTGTTCCCTGCTTGGCTTCATTGTACCCAATTGCAAAAGTATCCAGGAACTGACCATCACGGTAGACTTTAACGACACCATTTTGGTTAGGATCCAGCACCATATTGACTTGCAGCGATTTGCGGGAATCAATCGTTTTGGTTCCCCAGTCGCGATCGGCACCACGGGCATCTGTATAGACAATATTAATCTTGCTGGTCTTGCCTGCTGTAGCTGGCGGTACAGATACGGTATATGTGTAGTTCAGCGCTTCCGGCGGATAGCCGGTGCTTACCCATATATCCACTGCACTTCCTTTGGTCACCGAACCACCAGATTGTGGATTCTGGCGAGTTACTTTACCTTTATCCACTGTATAGCTTGCTTCCTGCTGTACATTGCCTACTTTCAGACCGGCAGAGGAAATTTTGGATTGGGCATCCGACTGGCTGATCCCTGCTACAGACGGTACCGAGGTAGTAGATACGCCTTTGCTTACGATTAATGTGACCGGTTGGGATTCCGGATCTACATCTTCGTTCGCTCCAGGTTTCTGGTCAAATACCTTGCCTGCTTCTACACTGTCGTTATTTTGGTCCTGTCTGGCAATCTGATCATCCTTGAAGCCCATTTCGATCAATTCTTTGCGGGCATCATCATAGGTCGAATTTGTAAAATCAGGCATTTTTTTAAGTTCTTTGGCCATAGCGACACTGAGTTTGACCTCAGCTCCTTTTTTGACCGTTGCATTCGGCTGTGGATCTTGTTCATATACCGTTCCAGGTGCAATACCTTCCTGGTATTCTCGGTGGACATCATCTGCAGGCTTCAATCCGTATTTTTCTAGTTCCACTTTGGCCTGCAGTTCCGTCATATTCGTAACACTCGGTACCGTAACTTCATCCTTGTTCAGCGTCTGATTTACATAGAATACAATTAAGAACATGATCAGCAATACAGCCAGTACCGAAGAGACAATGATTATCGTTTTTTTACGGTTGTTCTGTTTGGAAGCTGCTGTAGCTTTACTTTTGCCTCGGTCTCTCTCCATGCTTCGCACCTCATCATCCGGCAGACCGACCGGGATTGAATTAGGGCGAATCGCCGATACGACCTTGGTCTGCTCGTCATCATCATTACTCGCAAAGTAGACTCTGGATTCCGTGCTGCGCTCCGGCAGCAAACAGGTATCCAGATCCGTTAGCATATCATGGGCAGAATGATATCGTTCCGCCGGATTTTTACGCATTGATTTAAGTATAATATTCTCTACGCTCTGCGGAATCAGCGGGTTAATGAGTCTTGGATCTTCGAACTCATCCTGCAGATGCTTCAGCGCAACACTGATAGGGCTCTCCCCCTGGAAAGGCAATCTGCCGGTCAGCATCTGATAAAGCACAATCCCGAGCGAATAAAGATCGGATTTTTCTCCAGTTGTTACCCCTTTGGCATGTTCGGGAGAAAAATAATGTACAGAACCGATAACAGAGCCTGTCTGGGTAATGGTCGTCGATGTAACTGCACGGGCAATACCAAAGTCCGTTACTTTTACTCGTCCATTACGACCGATCAGTATATTATGCGGCTTGATATCGCGGTGAATAATCTGATTATGATGCGCATGTTCCAGTGCATCACAGATTTGCGTTGCAACTCGTACCGCTTCCTCAACAGGCAAAGGAGCACGTTCTTTGATAATTTCGTTCAGATTCTGGCCATTTACATATTCCATAACGATGTAATGAATATCATCTTCTTGTCCTACATCATAAATACTGACAACATTCGGATGGGACAATGATGCCGCTGATTGAGCTTCACGGCGAAATCTGCGAATAAATTCTTCATCATATACAAATTGCTGACGCAGTACCTTGATCGCTACATGGCGGTTTAGCAGTACGTCCTTGGCACGATAAACGAGTGCCATGCCGCCGCCGCCGATTTCTTCCAATACTTCATAACGGCCGCCCAGAATACGTCCTATCACGATGTCCACCCCTTTGTATCCGACCTGGGTGCAGAGTCATTGACCTCGAACAAGGCAACCGTGATATTATCTTCGCCACCGGCTTCCAGTGCAAGAGCAACCAGATGCTTGGCACGGTCTTCCAGTGGAATACCTGCCAGTGCAACGGTCTCGATCTGATCACCGGTAACCATATTGGTCAATCCATCGCTGCAGAGCAGCAGCACTTCTCCCGAGGATAATTGAATATCATCCAGCTCTACACTCACTTCGGAATCTGTTCCCAGCGCACGTGTCAGTACATTACGGCGCGGATGGGCAGCAGCTTCTTCCTGACTGATCTGTCCGGTCTTGAGCAGCTCATTGACGAGGCTATGATCCTGCGTTAACAAACGCAGTTCGTCCTCTCCGACCAGATAGGCACGGCTGTCTCCAATATGTCCGATAATGCCTTGATTGCCTCGCAGAAGTGCCGCTACGATCGTCGTTCCCATGTTGTAGTAATCGCTGTTCGTCTTTGCCATATGAAAAACAATGTCATTGGCATGCAAAATCGCGTCATGAAGCGCTGCACGGCAGGCTTCGGTCGATAATCCGGCCTCCAGCCCCTGCAGATCGCTTACTACAGTCTGGACGGCCAGCTCGCTGGCTGTATCGCCTGCCCGATGGCCGCCCATTCCGTCTGCCACAATACCAAGTATATATTCTTCCTGTATACTACCGATCCACACCGAATCCTCATTCACCTGTCGAACGCGTCCCTTATCACTCAGCTGCGCTGCTCTAATCAACTCTGATCACCTCGCTGTCGATTCCATGTGCTTCGCCCGCAACTGTCCGCAGGCCGCAGCGATATCATGACCCTGTTCGCGACGGATCGTTACATTAACACCTTTATCCGCCAGAATACGCTGGAATTCAAAAATATCTTTGCGTGGTGTACGCACATAGTTACGTTCAGGTACATAGTTGACAGGGATCAGGTTGACGTGACACATCATATCCTTAAGAACATTTGCCAATTCTTCGGCATGCTCCGGACGGTCATTCACGCCGCCGATCAGTGCATATTCAAATGTAATACGACGTCCTGTTTTTTCCATATAATAATGCAGGGATTTCATTACATCATCAAACGGGAAGCGACGGTTAACCGGCATCAGCTTGGAACGCAGCTTGTCATTTGGTGCATGAATGGAGATCGCCAGATTGATCTGGGTTTCTTCGTCTGCAAATTTATAGATATTCGGTACGATACCACTTGTAGATACAGTGATATGACGCTGGCCGATATTCAGACCTTTTTCGTGAATCATGATGCGCAGGAATTTCATGGTTGCTTCGTAGTTCTCGAAAGGCTCACCCGAACCCATGATTACGATACTGCTGACACGCTCATTGGTCTCATCCAGGATTTTCTGTGCCTGAACGACCTGAGCTACAATCTCGCCTGCTGTCAGGTTACGCTTCAGACCGCCCAGTGTCGACGCACAGAATGTGCAACCGATGCGGCAGCCTACCTGTGTCGTTACACAGATACTGTTACCATAGTTGTGACGCATAATAACTGTCTCAATCGCATGATCATCATGCAGACCAAACAGGAATTTCACCGTGCCATCCTTGGATTGCAGCTTGGTGATTTCGCTCAGTGTCACAAAAGAAAACTGGTCGTTCAGCTTGGCGCGCAGTCCTTTGGAAAGGTTCGTCATTTCCTCAAAAGAAGATACACGCTTCACATACAGCCAGTCAAAAATTTGTCCTGCCCGGAAAGCAGGCTCGCTATTTTCTTGCACCCATGCCTGGAGATCTTCCAGTGAATAATCATATATAAAGGGTTTCATTGAATTTATCACACCTATTCTTCATCTCTTATTTTTGTAAGTCATTTTTGTACATTTACAATACAGGTTACATCGGGTTTGCATCTTTACTATTTTAGCACAAAAAAAAGAAAGCCTAAAGAGGTGCCCGCCAGCTTCTGCTATTTTAAAGCGAAAGCATTGCCTGACGTACCCGCTGTAGGCCGTTATTGTGTATCCGTAGTTGTGCTAAGACCCTATACTAACTCATTCTGCGCAAAGCCGCAATATAAAATCCGTCCGAATGATAATCCTGCGGCAATATTTGCAGACCGATACTGGATTCGTTACTTTTTTTGCCTGACGAGCCGCGCTGTTTGGCAGCTGCTTCCTGTAAAGGTGCCAGTGGTGTGTCTGCTGCTTCAAATGAAGGATTCTCTTCCAGGAAACTGCGTACTACATATTCATTCTCGCTATACTCGATTGTACAGGTGCTATAGACCAGAATACCACCCGGCTTGAGCAGGGTAGATACCTGGCGGATCAGCTGCTGCTGAAGCTCGGAAATCTCCTGGATATCCTGCGGAGATTTATTCCATTTCAGATCCGGTTTGCGACGGATAACGCCAAGCCCCGAGCATGGTGCATCCAGCAGAATCCGGTCAAAGGAAGCTGCCGGATAACGGTCGGTCAGTGTGAGTGCATCCCCGATCGCTGTCTCGATCATATTCAGATGCAGGCGCTGTGCCTGATCATCGATCAGCTTGCGCTTGTGATCATGAATATCATTGGCAGTAATTTGTCCCTGATCATTCATTTTCTCAGCTATATGAGCTGTCTTGCCGCCCGGAGCTGCACAGCAGTCCAGCACTTTCATACCCGGCTGCGGCTGTACCGCTTCCGCGACCAGCATGGAACTTTCATCCTGAATGGAGATCAGACCTTCGCGATACCAATCTGTCAGTGCCATATTGCCACTGCCACCTACCAGAATACCATCCGGTGCTACTGCCGAAGGCTGAGCATAATAACCGGCTTCATTCATCGTCCGCATCATCTCATCCCGGGAAATCCGGAACGTATTGACCCGTACGCTGACCGCAGGCGGTTCATTGTTGGACATGCAGATCTGCTCGGTCGTCTCTGCGCCATACTGCTTGATCCAACGTTTTACCATCCACTGGGGATGAGAGTACTGCAGCGATATACGCTGTGCGGTTGGCAGACCGTCCGGAATCGATAGTTCATCCAACTGACGAAGCACATTACGCAGCACGCCATTTACCATGCCTGATACACCCTGATGTCCACGACGTTTGGCAATATTGACGGCTTCGTTCACCGCTGCGTGAGACGGAATGCGATCCAGGTAATAAATCTGGTAAAAGCTCATACGCAGCAAGTTGCGTACCCATGGCTGCAGCTTTTGGGTACCTTTGGCAACCAGCTGGTCAAGAAAATAATCAATTGTATTGAGATGAGCTACGGTGCCGTAAACGAGTTCTGTAGCAAGACCTGCATCCGAACGTTCCAGATCTGCCTGGATCAATGCCTGATTCAGCTTAAGGTTACTGTAGGAACCCTCCACCTCTACGTCGGTCAGTACATTCAGCGCCACATCACGGGCGGACAGCTTGCGACTCGCTCCACCGCCACTGCGTTGATGCTGAACATTATGCTTTGGACGAGCTGATTGACTGCCAGCGGAACGCTCTTGTCCGTTGCTTCTTTTTTTCTTGTCGTCGCTCACTGGAACACCGTACCTTTGGTCAGGGATGTACCGCGTACATAGTCTGCCGCACGCAGTGCTTTTTTACCGGCTGGCTGTACTTCGGTTAGTGTAATAACGCCATCCCCCGTACGGACGGTAATACCTTCAGTTCCCATATCTATGACAGTACCCGGTGCAGCATCAGTCACTCCCGCAGGTAACGCAGCCGCTGGATCAGGCTGAAGGGTTTTCCATACTTTGAATACTTCATCATTCCAGATTGTGAATCCACCGGCAAAAGGCACCAGTCCACGAATCTGGTTGTAAATGGACCGGCTGTCTTTCGACCAGTTGATCTTCTCGTCATCACGTGTCAGATTGGGCGCGTACGTCGCCTGCTCATCATCCTGCGGCTCCGCCTCAAGCGGTCCTTGCAGTAGACGCGGCAGCTCCTGACGCAGCAGTACGGCTCCAGCCTCACTCATTTTGGCAAATAATGTACCTGAGGTATCTTCATCTGTAATTGGAACTTCCAGACGGGAAATCATATCTCCGGTATCCAGTCCTTCTGCCATATACATCAGTGTAATACCGGTTACGGTCTCGCCATTAATGATAGAGCGCTGAATAGGTGCTCCACCACGGTATTTGGGCAGCAGCGAGCCATGAATATTTACACAACCCAGACGAGGCAGATCAAGTACCGCTTTTGGCAAAATCTGTCCATAGGCAGCTGTTACGATCAGGTCCGGTTCATAGGCAGCCAGCTCGGCTACCGCTTCAGGACTGCGCATACGCTGTGGCTGCAATACAGGCAGTCCATGCTCCATAGCTGCTGCTTTGACTGGAGTAGGTGTCAATACTTTTTTGCGTCCCTGTGGACGATCCGGCTGCGTGACTACACAGACCACATTCATTCCTTCTTCCAGTAGTACATTCAAGCTGGCCACGGCAAAATCAGGTGTTCCCATAAATGCAATTTTAACAGTCAAAGCTTATTCTCCTTCCTCATCCAGTCTGCGGTCATAGACACGCTCGGCAATATCGGTAAATAGTACACCGTTCAAATGATCAATCTCATGCTGAAGCGCACGTGCGAGCAGTTCGCTTCCGGTAATAGTGATTTCTTTCCCGTTACGATCCAGGCCTTTGACGGTCACTTCCATCGCACGGCGAACTTCACCGTTCAGTGCCGGGATGCTCAGACAGCCTTCCGAACCGAGCTGTTCTCCGCTGCTGTCTACAATCTCCGGATTGATCAATTCGATCAGACCGTGTTCATCTCCTACGTCCACGACGATAGCGCGTTTTAGTATCCCGACCTGTGGTGCAGCCAGACCTACGCCATCTGCATCATACATTGTGTCTGCCATATCGGTCAGCAGTTTTTGTACATTAGGTGTGATTTTGGTAACTTCTTTTGCTTTTTTATGCAATACTTCATCGGGTTCTTTTACAATAATACGAATTGCCATCGGGTATCCCATCCTTTATTTGTTCTACATTACAAGTGTTTATTGCTGTGCATTACAGATTTCAATCGCACATAGATGCAGTGCATACTGTCATTCTCTGTCTGACAGGTATTTCTGTTTGTGCGCAGAGTACAGGGCAGCACTTCAACAGCTGCTGCCCTTCTACTCTAGCTATCCCATATCCGTTATACCCCTTGGCCGCGATCCATTATGATACTGGAAATGTATATCCCGGATCATTATTTCACGGATGATTACATCAATACCTGCGGGTCTACGTCGATGCTGATCTGAAGATCTTTATCACGTACGCTGTCCTGGAGCTGTTCAGATAATTGCTCTGCCAGCCGGGCCACGTCCATATCTCCACGCCATTTTATCATACATTGGAATCTGTATCTATTTTTCAGTCTTGGAATCGGGGAAGCGACGGGTCCGAGTACATCGAGCGCTTCTGTTGAGAAACGCTCCAGACTACCGAGCCAGCCAAGCTTATGCGACTGATCCTTGACCATCTGCACATAATTCTCGGCAATGCGCACGAGCAGCGGCAGCTTTTCATGGGAAAAGGTAATGAGTGCCAATCGGCAGTATGGAGGATAGCTGAGCACCTGACGATGCTTGAGTTCCTCGCGTACAAAAGAAGCATAATCATGATGACTGGCATGCACAACCGAATAATGATCCGGATTGTACGTCTGTACGATAACTTCACCTGGCAAATGGTGTCGTCCTGCCCGCCCTGCTACCTGGGTCAGCAGCTGGAACGTTTTCTCGGCTGCACGGAAATCCGGTAAATGCAGTGCGGAATCCGCAGCGATAACACCAACCAGCGTCACATCAGGGAAATCCAGTCCTTTGGCGACCATCTGTGTACCCAGCAGCAGATCGGCCTGTTTATCGCGAAACTGGTTCAGCAGCTTTTCGTGCGAACCTTTTTGCGTCGTCGTATCCACATCCATACGTACAACGCGTATGCCCGGAAACAGCTTGGCAAGTTCTTCCTCAACCCGCTGGGTGCCTGTACCAAAGTAGCGTATGTGCTCACTGCCACACTCTGGACAGATCTCGGGCGCCGGCTGCGCATGTCCGCAGTAATGACAGCGCAGATTGTTGGAACGCTGATGGAATGTCAGTGAAATATCGCAGTTCGGACATTCCGCTACATAGCCGCAGGTACGGCACATCACAAAGGTCGAGTGACCCCGCCGGTTCAGCAGCAGCACAATCTGCTGCTTTTTCTCCAAACGGTCTTCGATCGCTTGATGCAGCGGACGGCTGAACATGGAGCGATTGCCTTCCTTGAGTTCTTCTCGCATATCGACGATATGCACTTCCGGCAGATCACTTCCAAGTGCACGTCCGTGAATTTCCAGCAGTGCTGGATTGAATTCGTCGCTGCTCTGGGAACGGGCTGCATGGTAACTTTCCAGTGACGGCGTCGCCGAGCCGAGAATGACCACTGCTCCATGCTGATGAGCACGACGTACTGCTACGTCACGTGCATGATACTTAGGACTCTCTTCCTGCTTGTAAGAGGTCTCATGCTCCTCGTCCATAATAATCAGACCCAGGTTGGCAAAAGGAGCAAAAATGGCCGATCGCGCGCCAATCGCTACAAGTGCCTGGCCCTCGCGGATTTTGCGCCATTCGTCATAACGTTCTCCACTGGATAGACGGCTGTGCATAGCGGCTACATGATCACCAAAACGGCTTTTGAAACGTTCTACCATCTGGGGAGTCAGTGCAATCTCCGGCACCAGCATAATAGCCTGCCGATTCTGCTCGATAACGCGCTGAATCGATTGTAAATACACTTCGGTCTTGCCGCTTCCTGTAATCCCGTGAACGAGAAATTCGCCTTCAGTACGTGTATCCAGACGCTGTACGATCGCATTGTAGACCATCTGTTGTTCATCGGTCAGTACAAACGGCTGACTCGGAGCAAAACTATGATTTTTGTAAGGATCACGGAACACTTCCATATCGCGAATTACAATATACCCTTTATCCGCGAGTGATTTGACGGTTCCTGCCGTTACACCGAGTACACTCATAATATCCTTGAGCGGAATCTCGCCGCCGGTATCTGCAATAAATGTAAGTACTTCTTTTTGGCGCCGTGCTTTGGCCGGGAATTCTTCAATAATGGTACGAATCTCATCCTCTGGCAAATGCAGCGCCACGGCTCGGATGGTTTTTTTCTGCACTTTGTCACGAATACTGCGGCTCTCGGATAAGACACCTCGCTGCAGCAGCTGCTTGATCACATCGGCATGACTGGCAAATTTGCGGGTCAGATGCTCCATCCGTACTTCCTGCTGCTTTTGGATATGGGCTACAATCTGCGCTTCCGTATCCGTCAGCTCATCCATACTTTCAAACAAGACCGGCTCATCCGGATCACGCTGCAAATCAGATCCGCGTTCTCCCCATTCCGAACGGTCGGTTACACGAATATAGCGTTCCGCCTTGCCTTTGAGCGCTGCAGGCAGCATCACTTGAAGTGCCGTAATCCGGTGGCATGCATACCGAGCACTCATCCATTCCGATAATTCAACCAGATCCTCGGACAAAGGAGGCGTCAGATCGAGCAGTTCCTTGATCGGCTTGAGCTTGACCGGAGGAGTGTCTGATTCCATACTCAGCCCCACTACAAATCCTTGCAGTGTCCGCGGACCAAAAGGAACCCCCACCCGACTGCCGATTTCCAGCCATCCTTTCATGGATTCGGGAATCAGATAGTCAAAGGGTCGATCTGTGCCCCGGCTAGGTACATCGACAATGACCTGGGCAATCCTGCTCATGAAGCAGACACCCCGTTCAGCCGGCTTGCAGCAATCTGCAATAATTGAAATGCCACATCATCTTTGCTCATCAGCGGCAGATCTTCTACCAGTCCTCGGGCATCATAGATCTGTACTTTATTTGTATCGGTACCAAAACCTGCTCCAGCTTTGGTGACATCGTTGGCTACTAGCAGATCGCAGTTTTTGCGCTTTACTTTGTCCATTGCATATTCGGCAACATTATTGGTTTCTGCGGCAAAACCGATCAGGAACTGTTGTTGTTTGCGCTGACCGAGACTTTCCAGAATATCGACGGTTTTTTCCAGTTCAAGTACCAAATCTTCATCTTTTTTCTTCATTTTGGTAGCATGAACGGTCTTGGGACGATAATCGGCAACAGCAGCGGTCTGAACCATGATGTCCGTATGATTCCATTCTCCGAGTACTGCTTCATACATATCCTGTGCTGATTGCACCTGTACCGTATCGATTCCTTCGGGAAGCGGCACCTGTATGGAACCAGCGATCAGACATACTTCAGCTCCCATCGCGTGGGCGGCACGAGCAACTGCTATCCCCATTTTGCCTGAAGAATCATTGGTGATATAACGGACAGGATCAATACGTTCTATGGTACCTCCTGCGGTTACCGTTACTTTGCGTCCGGCCAGCAGATGTCGCATCTCTTCGCGCTGCTGCTGGGCAGCAAAGAAATCGTTCACTACACGAATAATAGTCTCCGGTTCTTCCAGACGCCCTTTGCCTACATAGCCACAAGCGAGCATGCCTTCCCCTGGCTCAATCATCAGTACACCACGATTCACGAGTGTATTCATGTTCTGGATGATCGCGGGATGCTGGTACATATGCACATTCATTGCGGGTGCGACCATAATCGGTGCAGTAGTCGCTAATAGCATGGAAGAGAGCATATCGTCTGCCAGACCGAGCGTCATTTTGGAAATCGTATTAGCTGTCGCCGGCGCGATCAGTACCAGATCTGCCAGATCCGCCAGATGGATATGAGTAACGACTTCCGGATTGCGCTCGTCAAATGTATCAATATGAACCGGATTACGGGAAAGTGTCTGCAGCGTCAGCTCTGTAATAAATTTGGATGCCGATTCCGTCATGATGACATGCACATCTGCTCCCTGCTTCACCAGGCCACTACACAGCGCAGCCGCTTTGTAGGCTGCAATACCGCCGGTAATACCGAGTACGATCTTTTTACCTCGTAGCATCTATTTCCCCTGCTTTCCTATAGAATAATTGGAAATAAAGAAAGTCATACAAGAGTCCGTTTCTTTCATTTTCCTATAACTGATATCGTTAAAATATATAATATGATAGTGGATTATAGACTGTGTATAAAACCATTTGTGCAAAAAAAGATCGAACATTCAGCCCTTGGACGAAATCATGTTCAATCCCTTAATTATAACTCTTTTCCGCAAAAAAAGTAACCGGAAGAAAGACCTTCTTCCGGTTATCTGTGTATACATATGGACACAAAAAATAACAACCTCACGGTTGTTATCCTTGTCAGTCAGTATATTGGCCGACTGTTGATACTACATCTCTGTAACAGGCGCCATACTGCCAACGCCGCTGCAGTGAGATTTATTTGTTTTCGCGATCGCTTTGCTCCAGCTCGGCTTCGGTTCTGCGCTCGATTTTGATATTGTCATTGTAGATTTCTTCCAATGCCACACCTACATACTTGTGGGAACGTGGATCATGAAGTTCACTTTTGCTGCCGTCGCGCAGTTGTCTTGCACGGCGGGAAGCTGCTACAACGAGGGAATACTTGCTGTCTACTTTGTTCATCATTTCATCAATAGAAGGATATAACATGAATTAAGCACCTCTTCATCGGGCTGGAAGCTCAGGCTTCAGCCTCTTATTTGCGGATCTTGCAATGCTCGGCAATAATAATGCTCTCGATACGCTCGCACGCCAGATCAATCTCATCATTGACTACTGCATAATCGTAATGCTTCATCATTTCGAGTTCATCTGCAGCAACAGTCATACGGTTGTTGATGGTGTCCAGCGTCTCGGTTCCCCGATTTTGCAGACGGTTCTGCAGTTCTTCAAATGATGGAGGGGTCAGGAAAATAAATACGCCTTCCGGAAACTTCTCCATCACTTTCAATGCGCCCTGTACTTCAATTTCCAGGAAAATATCATTACCTGCCTCAAGCGTTCTATCCACAAAATCACGCGGCGTCCCATAATGATTACCCACATATTCCGCATATTCCAGCAGCATATCGTTATCAATCATCTTTTTGAACTCATCATGTGTCTTGAAGAAGTAGTTCACTCCATCGACTTCGCCAGTTCGCGGCTGACGAGTCGTCGCCGATACCGAATAGATCAGCTCAGGCTTGCGGATACGCAGTTCTGCGCTTACGGTTCCTTTACCCACACCGGACGGACCGGATAATACAAATAATAATCCCTTAGACATGGTACACTCCAATGTAGGGCTGCCGACGGTCATTACCGAAGCAAGGAGGCCGACAGCCTGTTTTTGTTTATTCGTCGTTATCGTCGTCTTTGAGAGACAGACGATGTGCTACAGTCTCCGGCTGTACAGCCGACAGGATAACATGATCGCTGTCTGTGATGATAACCGCACGGGTACGTCTTCCGTAGGTGGCATCGATCAGCATATGACGATCACGCGCTTCCTGAATAATACGTTTGATTGGCGCGGATTCCGGACTTACGATGGAGATAATCCGGTTCGCTGATACAATATTACCAAAGCCAATATTGATAAGTTTGATTGCCATCTTCAGGTTTTTCCCCCTATACATTTGACTCAATCGCGCCGAAATAAGGTCGCTTGTTGGTCTTTATTCCAAATTGGCGGCTTGTTCACGGATTTTTTCCAGCTCCGCTTTCATCTCGACGACATGGTTAACTAGAGCCAGATGATTAGCTTTGGAACCAATCGTGTTCACTTCCCGGTTCATTTCCTGAAGCAAGAAATCCATTTTACGTCCAATCGGATCATCGGTATGCAGCAGATTTCTGAACTGTTCAAAATGACTCGCCAGACGTGTTAATTCTTCGTCAATATTGGAACGATCCGCAAAAATGGCGATTTCCATTCCCACACGGGATTCATCCCAGTGAAAACTTCCGTCCTGCAGTTCGGATAAACGCTGCCGCAGCCGGACACGATGTTCTTCTACGACTGTAGGAGCCAGACGCCGCATCTCGGTATAGAGCTGCTCCAGATGATCGAGTCGTCCGCGCAGATCTTCTGCCAGATGACACCCTTCTCTGGCACGCATCTCAAGCAGGCCTGTCAGCGCTTCGCCTAGACCTTGCTCCAGTAGCTCTCTCCACTGCTCCGGATCATCATCGTTCCCATTCTCCTGAACGGTCATGACCCCGGGCAGCGCCAGCAGCTGATTAATATCCAGCCGGCCTTCCAGCTCCTCAAACTGCTGAAGCTCACGGGCTGCCTGAATATAGGATCGGACTGCTGCCTGATCCAGCTTCAATGCTGCCTGTTCGCCGCCATCCTGCTCCTTATTTACAAACACATCAATCCGTCCACGCTTTAGCTGGCTCTGTACCAGCTTGCGCAGCGTATCCTCCAGGCCAGCCCATTCACGGGGCAGCCGGAGCATCACTTCGCAGTAGCGATGATTGACGGATTTGACTTCAATCTGGATTTTGTAGCCGCCATATTGCACGGCGGACTGACCGTATCCGGTCATACTGAATGACATCGGCATCACATCCGTTATTCTATTGTAATTGATTATTTACCATGAAACAAGGGGTTTGGACGCTGCTTTGCTTTTGCCCATACATATTCAGTAAGCTGTGCACTCATATCGTACAACATAAATGGAGTCATGATATAAATTCCATTAAAATACTCCAAGGCCACATCCACCAGCTCACGGGCGATAGCGACACCCGTTTGTCTGGCATCCGGTCCTTCGAGCCCTGCCATACGGCCACGAATATGATCAGGCAGCTGAATCCCAGGTACCTCATTATGCAGGTATTCCGCATTGCGTCCACTGGCCAGCGGCATAATACCGATAAAAATAGGAACGCTCAGATGTTTGGTTGCTTCATACATATCACGAATCAGCTGTTCATCATAGACCGGCTGGGTCATGATATAGTCGGCACCTGCAGCGATTTTCTTCTCCAGACGCTGTACCGCTTTGTCCAGATGCTTCACATTCGGGTTAAAAGCAGCCCCGACTACAAAACGTGCTCGATGCTTGAGTACTTTGCCCGAGAAGGCTATTCCCTCATTCAGTTGCTTGATCATACGGATCATGTCAAATGAAGTCATATCGTAGACCGAGCTTGCGCCAGGCAGATCACCGAACTTGGATGGATCGCCTGTGACCGCGAGGATATGATCCACGCCCAGTGCATTCAGCCCCATCATATGTGACTGATTACCGATCATATTGCGATCCCGGCATGTTACATGCACGAGCGGACGAAGTCCGGTCTCCCGCTGAACCAGATGAGCCAGTGCCATATTGCTCATCCGCGTAACAGCAAGTGAATTATCCGCCATGGTTACAGCATCGGCACCGGCCTTTTTGAGCGCTTCGGCTCCAGCCATAAAGCCTGTAATATCCAGATCACGCGGCGGATCAAGTTCCACGATAACCGTCGGTCGTTCTTTGACCAATTCAACCAGTGTAGGCGGTACATCCTCCCGATCGGAGCCCCAGCCGCCTAGAATATCCTTTTCCATCGTAATACTAACCTGCGGTGAAGGAACGCGCACATTCGAAAAGTCGAGTGGTGCCGGCACATAATCAGCCAGTGCACGAGCAATCGCAGCAATATGCTTTGGCGTCGTTCCACAGCAGCCGCCGATTACTCTGGCACCCAGCTCTGCCAAGCGAACCGAACTTTGTCCAAAATATGAAGGCTTCGCCTTGTAGCGGTACTCACCATCCACATAGCTGGCTACACCGGCATCCGGATACACTGATAGCGGCAGTGATACTTTGCCACGTACATATTCCAATGCCCGCATCGTTCCATTTGGACCGACGCGGCAGTTCAGTCCTACCATGTCTGCTCCAGCTTCTGTCAGAATGGCAAAAGCATCCGGCAGACTGTACCCATCCAGTGTACGCACTGCATCCTCCACCGTTAATTGGCAGATAACCGGAATATCGGTCAGCTTGCGCACTTGCTTGAGAGCAACAGCCAGCTCCTCCAGCTCGAAGAATGTCTCCAGCAGAATGCCATCGACCCCTTCTTCCAATATCGCATTCAGCTGCTGTCTGAAATATTTGCGCAGCTGCGGAAGCGGCGTATTCGAACGTTTGCCTTCCCGGATCGCACCGACCGATCCAACCACATAAGCCTGATCCCCGGCTGCCTGCCTGGCAATACGTACACCGGCCCGGTTAATCTCTTCTACTTTATGTTCAAGCCCATATTTGGCCAGCTTTTCATGATTGGCGGAAAAGGTATTCGTCTCCAGCATTTCTGCCCCTGCAGTCACATACTGTCGATGCACATCTTCAATAATATGCGGACTCAGCAGGTTCAGCTCCTCATAGGAGATGCCTACCGGGAATCCCAGCTGATATAAATAGGTTCCCATTGCTCCGTCGCCTACAATAACACCTTCTGTCCATCTTGATCGCAAATCCGGCTTCATCTGCTACACCTCGCTGTATCGATTTATGCTTAAATGTATCATAAATCCCAAGCAAATCGAGGCAGAAATAGCTGATATAGCTAAAAGGTATAACCGGAGCTTAATCCAGCGTCTGTCCGGTATATACCGTTGCTGCCGGACCGGTCATATAGACATGATTACTGCTCTCATCCCACTCAATATACAGGTCTCCGCCCTTGAGCGAGACATGGGCATTACGGTCGGAATAACCATTCAGCACTGAAGCCACGAGTGTCGCACAAGCTCCCGTACCACAGGCAAGTGTCGGTCCCGCTCCCCGTTCCCAGACTCTCATATCGATCCGGTCACGGCTCTGTACCGTGGTAAACTCTACATTGACCTTGCGTGGAAATAGCGGATGAGTCTCCAGCAGCGGTCCCCATTGATGCAGATCAAAATTCACTGCATCCTCCACATAAATTACGCAGTGCGGGTTCCCCATTGATACAGCTGTAAAATGAAAATGCCGCCCTTCTACTTCTACCGGCTGGTTCAGGACCGGATTGCCTTCTAGAGCAACCGGGATCAGACCTGCTTCGAGGACAGGCTCACCCATATCCACACGTACCGTAACCGCTTTGCCATTCTCTTCTTGCACCGTAACTGCCTGAACGCCGGCACCGATCGTCTCGATCTGAATCTCTGTGCCTGCTGCAAAACCACGGTCAAACACATATTTGGCTACGCAACGGATTGCATTGCCACACTGCTCTGCTTCCGATCCATCTGCATTAATAATCCGCATCATATAATCTGCTCGGGCGGAAGGCAAAATAAAGACCAGCCCATCCGCACCGATCCCAAAGTACCGATTGCAGTGCTGGATCGCCAGTTCCGCCGCGTTAGCAGGCAGAGATGGCTCGCCATACACCACGATAAAATCATTGCCAAGTCCGTTCATTTTGGTAAATTCCATCGCTGCTCTCTCCCCTGAATATGCTGTTTAATCACTTCCTACTGGGTAAGCATACATGATACGACTATAAATTGCGAATGCTTTGTGGCATGATAGAATAGGTGGAATAGGATGGAGTTCGTGCAATATTTTGCTTTGCAAAAATTGCTTTTTTATTGAACATCGCGTTTAACAAGTTAAACGCTAGAATAAGGAGAAAATGACATGGCACTTGATGGTATTGTAACTCGCGCGATTGTGCAGGACCTGCAGGTTCTGGTGGGGTCGCGTATTAATAAGATTTATCAGCCTACAGATAGTGATATTGTTTTTCAAATTCGTGCGCAGCGGGAGAATCGCAAGTTATTGCTGAGTGCGAATCCGACGTACCCCCGTGTGCAGTTTACCGAACAATCATTTATGAATCCGCAGGAAGCTCCAATGTTCTGCATGCTGTTGCGCAAGCACTGCGAGAGCGGGATTATCGAAGCGATTGAGCAGGTAGGTATGGAGCGTATTATTCATTTCCAGATTCGTCAGCGGGATGAATTAGGCGATGTATCGGTTAAGCGGATTATCGTGGAACTGATGGGACGACATAGTAATCTGATTCTGGTTGATCCGATAGCAAATACGATTATAGACGGTATTCATCATGTTACTCCGGCGATCAGTAGTTACCGGATTATTATGCCGGGCTTCAGTTATCAGGAACCCCCACAGCAGAACAAGCTGAACCCGCTGGAGACAGGTCGGGAGCAGTTCTTGAGCAGCTATGCCGATTATGCGGATACGTCTGCCCGTTTTATTCTGGATACTTTTACAGGGATCAGTCCATTGATTGCCAGTGAAGTGGTACAGCGTGCGCTTCAGGCTACTCCAGTGCAAGAATCTGCGGATACACAGAATTTATCAACGGAGTCTAATTCCGATCAACAACAATCACAGTCGCCGGACAAAGTAGATGCAGATGCACTGTGGACTTCTTTCGAGTCCTTCATGGAACCGATTCGTCAAGGGCAGTATGATCCGGTGAGCGGATTAAATGCCAAAAGCAAGCTTATCTTCTCGGCTGTACCACTGATACAGATTCAAGAGGAAGAGAAGCATTACTCTTCCATGAGCGAATGTATCGAAGCTTATTATGGCAGCAAGGCCGAGCGCGATACCGTTAAGCAGAAAACCAGTGATCTGCTGCGTTTTTTGCAAAATGAACGAAGCAAAAATATCAAAAAGCTAGATAATCTGCGCAAGGATCAGCTGGAAGCCGATGATGCCGAGAAATATCGTATTCAGGGCGAGCTGCTATTCGCTTCACTGCATCAGATTACCAAAGGAGACAAAGAGATTGAGCTTATCAATTTCTACGATGAAGAGCAGCGCCCGATCAAAGTTCAGCTTGATCCGCAATTGTCTCCTTCCGACAATGCCCAGCGTTATTTTAAAAAGTACAATAAATACAAAAATAGCCTGGCAGTGATTGAAGAACAGCTAACCCGTACGCATGAGGAAATTGCTTATCTCGATTCTCTGCTGCAGCAGCTGCAAAGTGCGGCACTCCAGGATATCGACGAGATTCGGGAAGAGCTGGCCGAACAGGGCTACGTCCGCAATCGTAACAAAAAGAACAAAAAGAAAAAGAAAGATAACCGTCCTACTCTGCACATCTATACTTCCAGTGAAGGTATCGAGATGTATGTCGGCAAAAATAATCTGCAAAACGAATATATTACCAATAAAATGGCAAACAATAATGATACCTGGCTGCACACCAAGGATATTCCAGGCTCCCATGTTGTTATTCGCAGCAGTGAATTTGGCGATGCAACCCTAGCTGAAGCTGCACAGCTCGCTGCCTACTTTAGCCAGGCCAAAGAATCAAGCAGCGTGCCGGTCGATTATACCCAGATCCGTCATGTACACAAACCGAGCGGCTCCAAACCGGGCTTTGTCATTTACGATCATCAGACTACCCTGTTTATTACGCCGGAAGAAGATATGATCAAGCGTCTGAGCAGCACGATCAAAATGTAATAGCGAATAGCCCAGCAGCTTATTTAGGTACTTGTGGCTGTTCTGTACGGTAGTATAGTTCTCTACTGCGCAAAAAAGCGTTCCGAACGTCTATTTCGACGTACCGGAACGCTTTTTTTGCGTAGCATCTGCTTACACTTGTCGTATAGATGTACCTTTTTTGCCTTACAGACCTGCGATCATTATTCCTCATCTTTGAAAATCTGCTGCAAAGCAAAAGCGTTATCCTGCGGCTCATATCCCAATTCACGAATCGCATCTTCGATATTCAGCCGTTTAAAGCGATTATTTGAAATAGCATTAACAAGCAGAAAAGGCTCCTTCAGCGGAGCAGTCAATCCTTTTTCCACCAAATGACATAGATCCCGTGGACTCAGATACGCACTCATATCACGTGTAGTCATCGGCTCTCCCGGATGGAAATCATCAAATGCACCGATTCGTAGGCCTATACTCTCCAGACCATGTTCATAGGCATAATAGCTGGCAAGCGATTCCAGAAATGCTTTGCTGACTCCGTACATATTTTTGGGACGCATCTGCATGGCAGTGGTGGTCTGGACATCTACAGGATATGCTTCCATCGTCTGTGCACTGCTTGCGAATACGATACGTTTTACTCCATTTTGCTGACAAGCATGGAACAGATTATAGCTGCCTTTGATATTGTTATCTAGCAAATCTTCATAAAAGTCTGCGTCTGGTGAAGGATTGCCTGCCAGATGGATCACAAGGTCTATACCGGATGTTAATTGCAGACAGGCCTCGGGATCCGCTAGATTATTGATCTGCTACTCGGTTTGCTGCCGAATCTCCGAAGCCAGTCGATCAAAGTGAAGATCTGCCAGCAGCAAATCATATTTGCTTACGAGATACGTGGTAAGTACCGTACCTATTTTGCCGGAAGAACCCGTAATTAATATGCGCATATGCTGCTCCTTTGTGAAGTATATTTTCAGAGCGGTAGAGGACAGAATATACTTCTAATTCATTACTTTTTATATTTACACTTTAGACTCAACCTGAAGTCCGTTCAAGCAGTTGAGTGAGTACACTTGTCGGTACCCTTTTACCACCGATTGGACCATGAAATGCTTTGCCTTGCCGCGCGCCATGATAATCGGATCCGCCAGTGACAATCAGTCCTCTTTGACTTGCAAATTGCAGATAGCGCTGTTCATCCGCCGGTGAATGATCGGAATGATACACTTCCAGTCCTGCCAGTTCACTCTGATCGAGTATACGGGCGACCAGATCGTCGTCTCCATAGATACCTGGATGTGCCATAACAGGTACACCACCTGCCTCTATAATCCACTGCGCCGCTTCGTGTGGACGAATACGCGGCGAGGATACATAAGCAGCGGCATCCTGAGCCAGATATTTGTTAAAAGCATCACGCATATCTTCGGCATACCCTTTGGCTACAAGTGTATCTGCCATATGCGGTCGTCCAATACTCTCGTCCGGCATTAATTCGCGCCCGAGCTGCTTCAATACATCTTCCATTGTAATCTCAACACCAAGCTCACGCAGCTTTGCCAGAATCATCTCGTTACGCGTATCCCTGATCTGGCGAAGTCCGGCGAGTCTCTCCAGAAAAACAGGATCTTCGATATTCATATAATAGCCGAGAATATGAATATCCTTGTCTTCTTCCATAGTGCTGATCTCTACTCCCGGTATGATGGTCACTCCATACTGTTCACCTGCTGCCAGTGCTTCTGCTACGCCAGCTACCGTATCATGATCCGTAATAGCAAGAGCACTCAGTCCGGCTGCTACAGCCAGCTGTACATTTTCGGTTGGTGTATTCATTCCGTCCGAAGCCTGGGTATGGGTATGCATATCTGCATATCCTGTATACATAGAGTCTGTAGGATTCAAATGATCTCACTCCTGACTATTTTTAAAATCACGCTCATTGTTAATATATTTATTCGATTTTTGGCAGAAAAACGAATACAATCAGCCGATATCCAAACCATATTCAAATCAGCCAACACATTTTAAGTCAATGAATATTCCTGCAAAAATTGTAAAAAAGAAATCGATGGAATGCTGAGCAGTGTAGATTTGAGATGGATCGAATAGAACTGCCTTTGAAAAGAAACACCCTCGATATCCAGCACTTTGAGCAGGCCGAGTGCAACTTCATGCTTGACCGAAGACGGAGACAGGATCGTAATTCCGAGTCCGGCTTCTACCGCTGACTTGACTGCTCCCGTGCTGCCCAGTTCCATAATGGTATCGATACGTTCCAGATCCATATGATGCCGGATAAATTCTTCTTCCATCACTTGTCTTGTACCCGATCCCTTCTCTCGCAGCACAAAGGAATACTTCAGCACGTCTTCCAATGTGATTCTTGGCAGTTCGTCCAAGGGATGCCCCGCAGGTATAATCAGTTTCAATTCATCCTGCATTACCGGCTTGATCGTCATATCGGGATGCTCTACCCATGCTTCAATCAGACCAAAGTCCAGTTGATTGCGGCTAATTTCTTCTAGAATCTGTGTTGTATTCATCACCTTAAGCATGATTTTCATATCCGGATAACGCTGCCCCAGTGGAACAAGCAGCCGGGGGAGTACGTATTCGCCAATCGTATTGCTTGCACCCAGCATGAGACGTCCAGCCATATTATCGGTAAACCGTGACATGGCTGCATCTGTTTCACGCATCAGCTCAATCCCCCGACGCGCAAAAGGCATAAGCGCATGTCCTGCTTCCGATAGCTCGATCCGTTTGGTCGTACGAATCAGTAATTTGGTACCAAAATGTTCCTCCAGCGATTGTACCTGCATGGTCACTGCAGGCTGGGTCATATGAAGCGCCTGGGCTGCTGCAGAGAAACTGCCCCGCTCGGCAACAGTATAAAAGATATGTAACTGATGAAAGTTAAAAGCCAATGCCGTTTCCCTCCTTGGTCGTACTTTATTGTACCCCAAAAAAAGCACATAACAAAAGAGCCTGCATATGCAGGCTCCCGAGGGTTCATATGATGATAAAGCAGACTGCTCATCCATTACGAATGCAAGCTAGGCCCGTTCATGAATCCACTCTATTCACGTATTATTTACGTTTACGGCTATTTTTGATCAATGTCATGCGGCGAGAGTGTCTCAACCATGAATAATAAGATTTCAGATCACGGAGCTCGATCGTTTCGGACATTTTTCCGAGGAAGGTAACTACGATCATTTTGTGAAGCGGATTACCTGCAAGATCAAACTCACCGGGCAGTTCAGCGAATTCAGCAACAACGACTACGTCTTCATCAATCAGATATACATCTTCTTCTTTGCGATAATAGGAAATGATGCGATCCTGCTTTAGGCTATCCCACATAAAGGAAGCGATATCTTCTGTAGGGGTATCTGCTTTGGCGATTCGATCATTAAAACGACTGATAGCATGATTGGTAATAACTACATCTGCCACTTTCTTCTCACCCAGTGCAACATGGAATGGTTCATAAGTACTCCAGCGCTCCATTACTTTGTCTCTCATTATAATTATTCACTCCCCATCTTCGCAGGTCTTTCCGCCTAAGTATTATTGCCTATTGATTATCATTTAATAATTCTAAAGACCTACAATAGGGCGAGAAAGCTACCAATTGATATATTGTTTTACGGCCCAGACTACGTTACGGTGTCATTTTTATCATATTAATTAAACTACTGTACTATTACTACAGTTCTTGAGTCCCACTACAAAGTATATCGACAGTTCCTTACTCTCTTTTAACCCATAAAGTCAAAAAGTTAAAAATTATATCATATATTTTACTATTTTATACCAATTTCCACCCTTTTATGAAACCGCTTTCCAGAAAAGAATAAAAAAAGCGACCCAAAGGTCGCTGCTATATTTCATCCGGGCCTGCTGCAGCACTCTGACAATGAGTGCTGCCTGCAATCCCATTATTTATAAACTGTAAAATTTAAATACCGTAGAACTGTGTCTGATCCGGTACATTTTTGCTGTATTCTGTCTTGATTTCATTACGATACGAACGCTCGATCTTCCGTACATACGGAAGTCTCCGCATATTTTTGAGTATATCATCCGTTTTCTCGGAATTCATATACATAACGACGTACTGCATACGGCGTGAAATATAATGTACACATCCGTATTTTTCAAGATTACGTGCTGCTTTTACATCACTCACCCAGATAATATATCCGATTCGTTCTGGAAAAACGGCCTGTTCCTGTTCTTGACGCGGATTGTTATCCGCCGCATCCACATGAGCCTCCACTGCCGCATCCGCCTCCTTTTGGTAAAGGATCATTACTTGGAACCTTGATTGTCTCGGAGACCGAATGTGCGATCATCTCAGACATCTCATACAGCATGCGATCCAGGTTGCTCTCAGCTTCTGTAAATCTGCGAACTTCCTCAAT
The DNA here is from genome assembly GCF_000346635.1 of Paenibacillus shenyangensis. NCBI lineage: Bacteria > Bacillati > Bacillota > Bacilli > Caryophanales > Paenibacillaceae > Paenibacillus > Paenibacillus shenyangensis. The sequence goes on along the minus strand of NZ_AOIG01000024.1, from coordinate 50,138 downwards.
GCGCTGCATTTCCTCCTGTACAGCCTCGACTTCTTGCATCGCAGCGTGATAGTTGGGATGGAAATGACCAAAACGCTGGGTTTCCTCGAAAAGCTCCTTCTTGCTATCCAGCTTGATAACCAAGCGTTGTACTTCCGGATGAATTTGCATCCGTTCTTTCCAATATAGATAATTCGCGACTTCGATAGAATTGTTGATCATATCGCCCAAATCATAGGCGCATGTCAAGACTTCGGCCATATCAACCGTTCTGGTCTCGGTTACGCTCATGAAGTTCATCCCATTCCTGTATATAATGGACAGCTATGGTACGTGTGAATTACACGTGCTGTCTCTTCCATCATAGCATAAGGAATTGGCAGATTAGAAGTCTTTTTCCAAAAACAATAGACAGCATGTTACGGATTCTGCCATAAGCAAGTTAGCACTATTCTGTTTCGGGTTGATTCAGAAAATCTTCCGCCATCGCTGCCAGAATGCGGGCTGCGCTCAGCATGGCAGACTCATCAATATCAAATCTGGCATGATGGTGCGGGTAAACGGCTCCGAGCTCCTGATTACCTGCCCCTACAAAAATAAAGCAGCCGGGAACCTTTTGCACATAATAAGCAAAATCTTCGGCAGGCATCATCGGCGGTGTCTGAAACACCTGCTCTTGGCCAAACATCTCTTTGGCTACCTGGAAAAACCGTTCCGTCTCGCCAGCATGGTTCACGAGCGTCGGATAACCCATCATATATTCGATGTCTACTTCAGCCCCGTTAAGCGCACATAATTGTTGACTGACTTCTTCAATACGCTTTCGGATCAGCGTGCGTGTCTCTTCATCAAAGGTACGTACAGTTCCGGTAATACGGCAGTTCTCTGCAATAATATTCTGTGCTGTACCACTCTGGAACGTGCCTACGGTCAGCACAGCCGGATTCAGCGGGTTCACATTGCGGCTGATAATCGATTGCAGCTGCACGACCAGCTGCGCGCCGATCAGCAGACTATCCACCGTCACATGCGGGATACCGCCGTGTCCACCTTTTCCCGTAATGTTAATAAAGAACTCATCGGTTGATGCCATTACCGGTCCCGGTGCGCTAGCCAGTGTTCCTGCTGCAAAGGGAGTCCACAGATGGACACCATAGATCGCATCCACCCCATTGAGCGCACCTGCTTCGATCATCTTGAGTGCTCCGCCCGGACAAACCTCTTCTCCCGGCTGGAAAATAAGACGCACTTCACCACGAAGCTTTTCCCTGTTCTCACTAAAGTATCGCGCAACTGCCAGCAGACCGGAAGTATGTCCGTCGTGACCGCAAGCATGCATCACTCCAGGCACCTGTGAGGCGTATTCGCAATCCTTTTCGTCCTGTATAGGCAAAGCATCCATATCTGCTCGCAATGCTACCGTTTTGCCGGGCAGGCTGCCCTTGATGATTCCAATCACTCCTGTATCTCCTACACCATCCTGTGTCTCTACCCCAAAAGAGCGCAAGCGCTCTGCCACAAACGCCATGGTCTGATGCTCCTGATAAGACAGCTCGGGGTGCTGGTGGAGATGACGCCGCCACTGTACCATATCCGGATATAATGCTTGCCAGTTGTAATCTCCCATCTGCACTCCATCCCTTCGCTTTATAGGTAAATTCGTTTTTTTCACTCCACTTTATGTTTCAGCTGCTTAATCAAGGTTAAATAAACTGTTAGGCATTATTTTGAAGCAAAAACAGTTGTTTGTAAAATGCCTTTGTACATAGGTATCCAAAAGCGAGCAAAAGCTTGCACCTGCTTTTAAAACGTACTATCATGAAAGATAAACTTAACATAATTGAGTATTTTTATTTCAAAGGAGGATTTGTGCATGATGAAAATTCGTCTGAACATAGACAACCGTGCTGCACATTTGTACATATCCGTTCCATTACCGGGGATACATGAATGAATAAAATAAGACAAACTACATCGAGATCTTCCAACCAGAGTATTGCGGATCGTTATCGTACCAAAAGTTCCAATGTACGCAACATGCCAAAGCCTGCCCAAGCGACTCCCAAAACCATCAAAAAAGGCGCACCGGATTTTCAGCTACTCGTCCTCACCTTTGTCCTGATCGGCTTTGGTATTCTAATGGTGTTCAGTGCCAGCTCCAGTCTGGCGTTGACCAGTGCCAGCTATAACAATGATGCGCTGTATTTTACAAAGCGACATATTATGTATGCGATCATCGGTACAATCGCCATGTTCTTCGCGATGAAGGCCCATTACAGTAAATATAAAAAGTGGTTTGCCCCCTTTTTCCTGATCACGCTGGTTCTGCTACTGGCCGTGCTTGTGGTCGGTGTGCATCTGAATGGTGCGCGAAGCTGGATTCGTCTGCCAGGTGGTGCTTCATTGCAGCCGGCGGAATTTGCCAAGCTCGCGGTCATCCTGTATCTCTCGGCCCTGATTGCCAAAAAAGGCGATCGACTGCGAGACCTGCGCACCGGATACATTCCGGTCATGTTAATCGTCGGGCTCGTTGCCGGACTGATCATGCTGCAGCCTGACCTTGGTTCCTGTATGATTCTGGTAGCAACTGCGGGACTGATTATTTACGTGGGTGGTGCCAGTATGAAGCATATTATGGCTTCTGTCATGCTACTTGTACTTGGGGCAGCCATTGTGTTTGGTATCAGTTCGCTGTTCACTAAAGATGAGCCTGCCAGCGGAAACTACAGGGCTGATCGGATTGAAGCCTATCTTAACCCATTTGCCGATCCGACAGGTGGCACTTATAATATGCTTCAGTCGCTTATAGCCATTGGCGAAGGCGGCGTTACAGGAGCAGGGTTCGGTAAAAGTATTCAGAAACTCCACTATCTACCCAATCCGTATAATGACTTTATTTTCGCTATTATCGCCGAAGAATTCGGCTTGATTGGAACGGTACTGTTCCTACTGGTCTATGCCTACTTTATCTGGCGAGGCATTATTATTGCGCTCCGATGTCCGGATATTTTTGGTACACTGGCGGGCGTAGGTATTATGGGCTTGTTTGCGATCCAGGCCTTTATCAATATCGGCGGGGTGACCAAGACGATTCCTCTAACCGGGGTTCCACTTCCCTTTATCAGTTATGGTGGTACTTCACTCGTCATTATGATGCTCAGTATGGGCATTATGCTCAGTATCTCCAGAGAGACCAATCGTGCTCTGGCGGAAAAGCAGGAGACTGGCAACGGATATACACGTCGTCAATCCGTCTCCATGCGAATGAAATAAGCTATCCAACCAAATCGTAATATAAAAAACGGCGGGGAATTCCCCGCCGTTTTTGTATGTGCAGTTCTGGTATGCTGTTGTATGGGCTGATTAGGATCTGGAACGAACTGGTGGCTCGAAGTCGATCATGTCATCCTTGAAGGCTACACCTTCTACTTTGACATTCACTTCAACAACTTTGAGACCGGTCAAGGTCTCTACTGCTTCACGCACATTTTGCTGGAGCATACGGCATACTTCGTGAATCGGTGTCTCGTACAGTACAATGATACGCAGATCAATGGCTGCCTCGCGTTGTCCGACTTCGACAGTTACCCCTTTTTGTACATTTTTACCACTTAGACGTTTGGCGAATCCTTCGGATAATCCGCCGGACATAGCAGCAATCCCCGGTGTCTCCAGTGCGGCCATGCCCGCCACTTTTGCTACGACGTCATCGGCAATCTTGATTGTGCCCATCTCCAATTGTAATGATTCGGTCATGTCCATCCTCCTCCAAAGCTTGCACCCCTGTTGGCATATTACAGCCTGGATGCAACTAACCATAATGTTTACTTCTCTATTTTATTGCATATTGCGCAGATATTCAAAAACAATATTTATACCCGCTATTTCTGCTTATGAAACGTTTATGCTGTGTCGTTTACATTTTCATTAGATTTGGGTATATTGTTAAAGAATTTACATAGTTAGTATGATGCGATTCCCATGTCCTGACCTGTGCGAATATAACAGGATCCGGTCAAATGCGGCAGATGATTGGTTAATGAATAGGAAGATCACGCTGTACGGTACATTCGCAGACTGCTGCCGTACTCTTCATCCTGTCATTGATTCTGTGCGGAAGCATCAACCATATGTAGAATATCAAACATATATTTATTCAAAAGTGAGGTGGCGCAATGAAAAAGAATCTTTCTACTATTCTGCTTGTTATTTTCTTCGTATTCAGTGCAATCGCTCATTATGCCCATCTGAATCCGATTCTCCAGTTTGTCGTATCGGCTATCGCCGTCATACTGGTAGCAGGATTCCTCGGACGTGCGACAGAGAATGTAGCACATTATGCCGGACAGCGGCTGGGCGGATTCCTGAATGCAACCTTCGGTAATGCGGCAGAACTGATCATCGCAATCATGCTGCTGCGTGAAGGGCTGTATGATATGGTCAAAGCCAGTCTGACCGGTTCCATTATCGGGAACCTGCTGCTGGTACTCGGCCTGAGTATTTTCGCCGGCGGGGTCAAGTTCAAAGTACAGAACTTCAACGTTTCTCTCGCAGGGATGAACGGCTCACTAATGATCGTTGCGGTGATTGCACTGTTCGTGCCGGCACTATTCCTGAATACTCACTCCATTACGAGTACCGAAGTGGATACGCTCAGTCTGATCGTCGCCGGACTGCTTATTCTGGCTTATATCGCCTGGTTGGTCTTCTCGATGTTCACGCACAAGACTTATCTGGCGGATGTCACCAATGAAGGCGATAATGAGCACGAATCACCGGATTGGAGCAAAGGCAGAGCTATTCTCTATCTGGTAATCGCTACAGTGATGACGGCCTTTGTCAGTGAATGGCTGGTCGGTACACTTGAGACTTTTACCAAAGACTTTGGATTCAGTGAATTGTTCGTGGGTGCCTTTGTAGTCGCAATTATCGGTAATGCTGCCGAGCACAGTGCAGCGATTATGCTTGCCATGAAAAACAAAATCGGTGCTTCTGTCGAAATCGCAGTCGGCAGCAGCCTGCAAATTGCTCTATTTGTGGCTCCCGTATTGATCTTTGTCAGCTTTTTCCTTGGCAACACTATGGATATCGTCTTCACTACACTGGAATTGGTAGCTATTATGGTGTCTGTCTTTATCGCCAAGTCCATCATACAGGATGGTTCAACCAACTGGTATGAAGGTACGCTACTGCTGGTTGTTTATATTATTCTCGGCGTTTCCTTCTATCTCGTTTAGACAACACAATAGAGCCCCATTTATGCTATAGATATCGCTTCTGTTCATAAATGAATGCTCCTATCGACCCTGTCCGCTGCTTTGTGCAGTTTATGGACAGGGTCTTTTGCTAATCAACCGCCCCATTGGCATTCGATCTTCCGGTTTGGCAAATGCACTTTGCTCTACAGCAAAAAATGCCTGTACCTCAATTACAAGGTACAGGCATTTCTATGTCATTCAAGTCTGCTACTCTGCAGACTGTGTCTTATTGTTCATTGCTTCATACAATACGGACAAGTTGCGCTCCAAGTTACTGATGAGCTGCTTGCCTACAGGATCCGACACCAGACCAGCACGTACAGCAAAATCCACTTCTTTGGAAAAGCCGTATACCTGGGTATCCAGCACTTCCTCATAGAGAGGACAGTAACGGGTATCCAAATTCTCCATCTGGATTTCAATCAACTTTTCAATTTTATGTGCATCTTCCTGAAGAAGATTTAATGCTTTTATATTCAACTGCTCTTGCAAATCAGATGAAGTCATGTTCTTCCCCCCCATGTTCAAGAACTCTCGGCCATTACTATTCTTAATATTAGACGAAATTGAAGGGCAATACAAGAACCTCCCTGTAAATCGGGCGGAAATATCTTATATTTAAAATATCTATCCTTGCTGCTCATTAATCCTTCCATTTTCTGCATGTTAATGCTGTGCAGGCAGTAAAAAAGCAGCACATATACACTATAGCAACAAAAATGCTGCCATCACGAGGATGGCAGCATTTCTGAATGGTTTAATTATCTGCAACTTTGACGCTCAGACCATGCTTTTCAAAAGCAGCGATAACCGCAGCCTTGGCTGCTTCTTCGTCTGGTCCGTGTACGTGAAGCTCGTAGTTGTGGTTGGCTACCAGCGTAGTGAACAGTCCCAGGATACTTTTGACATCGATGAACTTGGTCTCATACTGCAGTACGATTGAAGAAGTGTACTGACCGGCAGTTTGTGCAATCTCTACTACTGCTGCGTTATTCGTGTTACTGGTTGCCATGAGAAACCCTCCTATTTTGCTTTGAATTTCACTAAACCTCGTTTTCCCTTACATCATAAATGAATACGCTTTCTTATGCAACTTCTTTCTTAGGGCCGTTTTCAGAGAAAAAGAGGTTATATCGTGAAGTCGCCCATCAGGCGCCCTATCCATATATAACCTCTTTTTGCCTATTTGATCAAGCTATGAATAACAGTATTTTGCGAACAGACTGTAATAGCCACCAATATGCCTTATTTCAGGTTCTCGGGATTCAGTGATTCCAGCTCTGGCAGTACAAAAATACCATCTTTGCGAATTAGCACATCGTCAAAGTAAATTTCGCCGCCGCCATATTCGGGACGCTGGATAAATACCAGATCCCAGTGAATCGATGAGCGATTGCCATTATCGGTCTCTTCATACGCTTGTCCAGGAGTGAAGTGGAAGCTACCGGCGATTTTCTCGTCGAACAGGATATCATTCATCGGATGCAGGATATGCGGATTGAAGCCAATTGCGAATTCACCGATATAACGTGCACCTTCATCCGAATCCAGAATATTATTCAGCTTCTCGGTATCATTGCTCGATGCTTCTACAATTTTGCCGTTTTCAAAACGGAATGTGACACGCTCAAAGCTAATGCCATTATATACGGTCGGCGTATTGTAAGTGATCGTACCATTGACCGAGTCACGTACAGGTGCGCTGAATACTTCACCATCTGGAATATTACGCTGACCGGAGCATTTTTTGGCACCGATATCTTTGATCGAAAAGGCAAGATCGGTATCTTTGCCGACCAGACGTACTTTATCCGTACGTTCCATAAGAGCCTGCAACGCATCCTGTGCTTTATCCATTTTGGCATAATCCAGGTTACATACATCAAAGTAGAAATCTTCAAAAGCTTCCGTACTCATACCAGCCAGCTGAGCCATGCTTGCATTTGGATAACGCAGCACAACCCACTTGGTATGCTTGACGCGCTGTTCACTATGTACAACATGCTGATAGAGACGGTTGTACATTTTGATTTTCTCTTCCGGTACATCAGCCAGATCGTTGATATTGTCGCCGGCACGAATACCGATGTATCCCTGCATCTGTTTCATCCGTTCCAGATCCAGTGCTGCCCATGCAGCCAGGCTCTCTTCGGTTGCATTGATCAGCATGGCGCGCTGTACCTTGCGGTCTGTCAGCTGTACAAATACATTACCGCCTCTGGCACCTACTTCATGAATAACTGCATTTAACAGATCGCGCTCTGTACCAATCATTTCAACTAGCACATTTTCGCCTGGCTGTACGTCGATGGAATACTGTACGAGGTTTCTGGCGAGTACTTTTATTCTAGGATCCTGCATTGTATCGTCCCCTTTTCGTGATGTTTTTGAACAACGGTTAATTATTCAAAAAATAGTGTACCATGCGTACCTGTTTTTTGTCGTCACCAAAAAAGCACAACAATGCCCCCGGACAGGAGTACGCCTGTTGTGCTGCTTTTGTATCCAAATGTAATCAGGATCGCATTTCGGCATCCATTCGAATCTGATTGCGTCCGCTATTTTTGGCCTGATACAGTGCCATATCTGCACGGTAGAACAATGACTCTACGCTGACATCTTTGTCTTTCCAGTTCCAGTCGGAGACTCCGCCGGACACAGTGACTTTGGGCTCTGTCTCTGTGCTCACTCTCTCTCTGATCTGTTCCGCAATGTGATAAGCACGGCTCTTATCGACCTGCGGGAAATAAACAGCCAATTCTTCGCCTCCCCACCGGGCAGCAATATCTCCATCACGAATCAGCCGCTGAATGATCCGACTCACCTGCTTGAGAATCTCATCACCTACCTGATGACCATACGTATCATTTACTACTTTGAATTTATCAATGTCTACCATCAACAGTGATCCGCTATAGGTCGCATTCTGATAATTGCTGATCGAATCATCCAGATACCGGCGCTGATACAATCCTGTCAGTGCATCTCGACTGGCCATGCGCTGAACCTCCGAATGAAGAGCAGCGTTGGCTACTGACAATCCGATATGTGTAGTAATGACCTGTAGCAATTTAAAATTGTCATAGGAAAAATAATGACTTTTCGGATGCCCCAGGTAAATGGCACCTATGACTTCCCCGCTGCTCATCAGTGGTGAGGCAATCATCGAACAGGAACCCGTCTCTCTCATGAAAATCGATTCCGTTCCCGGTACACTGCAGTAATCGGACATAATGATAGGCTCTCTATTCCGGTAAATTAGTCCGGTATAGCCCTCATTTTTGTCTACCGATCCACCTACCAGAGCTGGTACATTACCTGAAACGACTTCAAATCGATCTGACTTTGGATTCAGATATAATACAATCACATGCTCGGCTTTGAATACTTTCAGCAGTTCGCCTACAGCAAATTCAAATATTTCTTCCAGCTTCAGGCTCTGATTCAGCCGATGGGTAATATTATTGATCAGCCGCAGATCCTCATTGAGCAGCTGGGACTGTTCATACAGCCTTGCATTTTCAAAAGTTCGTCCTGCCGCTTCGGCGATAATCACCAGCAGCTCCAGATCTTCTTCCTCCAGCGGGTAATCCGACATAATATGAAAGACCCCATAAATGCCCTGTTTGCCCATAAGTGGAATCGCCGCTTCCATTCTATCGGAATCACCGTCTGTGCCTGGATGAACAGCCACCGATAATTCTCCTGTCGAAAATGTGCGTAAACACATATCATCCAGCGAAGACTGCATGACTAGCGGCTTAACGCGTGGATTCAGATTCTGATCTCCCTGGGACACCAGCAACTCGAATTGAACAAGCGGATACATCTGATCTACAATAGCGAACATCTCGGTAATGATCGCATCTACCTCGAACTTGTCATACATTCGCTGGATAATATGAAACAATACAGTTCGGCGCTGTGCCTCCCGTTCAATTACCGTCTGGGAACTCAGCATATCTGCAACAAACGTATATTCAAACCGCTTGTAAAATAGTGACCGGTAATGCATCCCCAGCATCTCCAGATCACTGACCGATACCGGATGATCCTCTAAAGAAATGCAGCCAAGCAGCACAAACAAGGTATCGTTTGTACGTGTGTACAGCGGCATAGTCATTACCCCTGCCATTTCTACAGATAACTCTTCCGTTGTCGCAGAACGCTGCCAATCCTTGATAGACTGCTGGATTAGCAGCTCCTGACCGGGCTTCAGGCCGACTCCTCCTATATATTTACGCTTATGGTTCAGCAGGAACCAGGCAGAACGACAGACTTTGTCAATCGTCCGATTCTGCTCATACCAGTCTTTGAGAGATTCTTCAAGTAATGCTTCAATATGCAAAAAATCGGATTCGCCGATATCTGCCTTTTGCAGCCAGAACGCGTCATCAGTGACAGGCACCACAGGGTAGGAGGTATGCCCGGCTTCAGCGCGCCAGCTCTGTGCTGACGAATTCCATAGATGATCTGGCATAAAATCCTCCTCATGAATTCGGCGTATTCAGCCGGTAAATTTAGACTATGAATCATTTTCATTTTACAAGCAGACCCTCTGGATTGCACGTATAATTCCAAACACTTAACACAGAAAAATTCTCGCTGATTATTGCGTGAAAATGATTGACTTTATGTTTATATTCAAGATATAATTTATTCTTGATGAAGAATGGATAGATTCTGATTTGGGCGTAACGTTGTTTCACCCTCACGCTTATGGTTGCTGACAAGACTGCGGCTGAACATTCCTGTCAGTAGTGTGGTTTTCTATCCTGCCTCACGACAAATCATAAGCGGCAACTTGAATCAAAGACCCAAAGCCCCGTATTTTTATCAAAAACTATACTTTAATTACGAAGGAGCTTGCTATAAATGGCACGTTACACTGGTCCTAAATTTAAATTAAGCCGTCGCGTAGGTATTTCCCTGAGCGGCACTGGTAAAGAATTGAAACGCCCTTTCCCTCCGGGACAACACGGTCCTAACCAACGCAGAAAAATGAGCAACTACGGTATGCAGTTGCAAGAAAAACAAAAACTGCGTTTCATGTACGGTCTGGGTGAAAAACAATTCGCTACATTGTTCGAAAGAGCACAAAAACTGCCAGGCATCGCTGGTGAGAACTTCATGTTCCTGCTGGAAAGCCGTCTGGACAACCTCGTTTACCGTATCGGCTTCGCAAACAGCCGTCCAGGTGCTCGTCAGCTGGTAGCTCACGGTCACGTGACTGTAAACGGTAAAAAAGTAGATATCGCTTCTTACTCCGTAAAACCAGGCGATGTAATCGGTCTTCGTGAAAAAAGCCGTGGCCTGACTTCTGTTAAAGAAGCTCTGGAAAATCGCACTCATCTGGTAGCTTACGTTGAGTTCAACGAAGGCGCAGTAGAAGGTAAATTCATCCGTCTGCCTGAGCGTTCTGAACTGACTCAAGACATCGATGAAAGACAAATCGTTGAGTGGTACAACCGTTAATCTTAACGACGAAAAACCGCCGGAATCTCCGGCGGTTTTTTTTATGCTTTTTTTCAATTGTATCGAATAAGAAAATCGTATTTTATAGATCCATTTTGCCTGATTGCTACTTGATGCATAGTCCTTCTCATAGCTAAAGGCGTGACCTGCACCGTCCTCATATTACTGTACTTTGAACTGGGAAACAACCGAGTTCAGCCCATCGGATACCTGATTCAGTGATTCTGCAGACTGATTAAGCTCTTCCAGTGAAGTGAGCTGTAGTCGAGAACGTTCCAATGCATTCGTGGCACCTGCCGAAGAGGTTCTGGCGATATCAGCCAGCTGGCTAATCGAGGCGCTTACTTCCTCCGAACCGGCAGACATTTGTTCAGAAGCCGACGATACCTCCTGTACTTCATCCGCTACACGCTCAATATCACGGCTGATGGCGATAAATCTTGTTTCGATCTCCTCCAAAACATGCAGTCCTTCATTCACCTGCATACTGCCTTCCTGCATGCCTTGCAGCGCTGCACGTGTCTCGGTCTGCATAGCACTTACCTGAGTAGTAATCTGTCCGGCAGACGAACTTACATTTTCGGCCAGCTTACTGATCTCGGAAGCCACGACAGCAAATCCTTTACCATGCTCGCCTGCACGTGCAGCTTCAATCGAAGCATTAAGTGCCAGCAGCTTGGTCTGTCCACTAATCTCCTGGATAATATCAATAATACCGCCGATCTGGATCGACCGCTCATCCAGAGAGTTTACGACCTCGCCTGCCTGATCCAAAGCACTTTTGGCTGTATGAATCTGCTGGTTCAGTTCAGCCAGCTTGGCATTACCCTGACGGGTCTTGTGATCAATCCCCTGGGTAGCTTCGGATACCTGCTGCACCGATTCTGCAACACGCTGAATACCGATAGCCATCTCTTCCATAGCTGTAGTACTCTCCGATGCAGCAACCATCTGGACTTCCGCTCCATGTTTTACCTTCTCCATCTGTTCCACATTTTGCTGGGCTTCACGAGCAGCCTGGGACATTCCATCCGACAGATGCCCAGCGGTCTCCTGTACCGTGTTGGATTCTTGACGCAGTTGGCTGATCACAGAAGATGTCGATTGTAATACACGCTGGAACCCATCGGACATTTGCCCGAACTCATCCTGCCGATCACTGGTCAGTTCGTTCGAATAGTCTCCCTGTGCCATCTGATCACTTAGCTGACGAATTTTACGGACTTCTTTGACCATGCTGCGGTTATTCATCCACAGTGTACTAAGGATAATCACAATCCCGATCAAGCTGATAATACTGAGTAGGAGCAGCAGATCATTGGTCGGTTTTTGTACCTGTGCTTCAGGCAGCATAATACCTATTTTCCAACCTGTCTGTTCAATAGTATCAAACAGGAATTGTTGATCTTCGTCGCCAAGAGAAAGATTCATCTGGCCGGAAGCATTGCTCTGAATCTGCTGTTCAAATGCACTACCAGCGGCATCAGAAATAGAAGTTCCTGCTTTCATCGTCGTGCTGCCACTTGCCAGAATATTCCCCTGGCGATCGATCAGAACAGCGGCTCCGCCCATACCCACATTCAGTTTGCTGACGATATTCTGAATATTGCTCATATCCAGATCTCCCGTAGCTACACCGATGATTTGATTATTGGCATTATAGATAGCCTGACCTGCTGTAATCATGGATACATTGAGTTTGGTATCCAGATAAGGATCGGAATAATACATATTCTGCTTGGCCGCCACACTACCGGTATACCAAGCCTGATTCAGATAATCGTAAGCCGGATCATCATATTCAGACGTAGAAGTAATTTGCTGTCCATCATGATGTGCATAGGTAGAGCGGTATTTCACACCCGGCGCATACGCATTTTCCGCAAAAAATATCCCCATTCCATAGGTAATACTACTTTGCTTAACGTCTTTTTCAATAATTTCTGTATATTTGGCAATATTAATGTCCGAGCCAAGCTGCCCTGCTGTACTTGCAAATGAAGATACAAGCAGCGAATGACTGGATAGCTGATTTGTAATATTGTCGGCTACATTGGTCAAAGAGTGACTCACACTGTTATTAATCTGTTCGTTCAGCTTTTGCTTGGCAAACTCATAGGAGATTGTACTGATCAGCAAAAGGACAACGAATATAATAGGCATCACAGTCCACATCATTCTTGCCTGGATGCTTTTGAATCGGTATCTGGTCAAATCCTTCTTCCTTTCCATGGTAGGTTGGTTATCTAACTCCTTTTATCGACATTTTTGGATAAATTGTATATAGCAAACTCATAAGGTCATTAAATATACATAGCTATACCATTTTCCCTATAACAAAAAGGGAATAGAACAATGTTCTATTCCCTGCATGTATGGATAAATGAAATGCTATCTTTAGTATATTAAGCAGACCGGGGGCTGGATGTATCAGTGGTAGATTGTTCTGCCTGTCTGGTCTCGTTACTTTCTTCACTCTCTTTTGGATCTGTTTCTGTTTGAGAATCTGTACTTTCTTTATGTTCCTGCAGATCATGTACATGGATAAGTTCGTGCTCATCAGATGGACCGGCATCCGATTTCGGAGTCATTTCAGCTACAGGTTCTGTCTGAAATTGTGCAATCAGCTCATTCAGGGTATCCGAGATACTATGAAGCGACTGTGCAGAAGCTTCGAGACGATCAAGCGCAGATAGCTGCTCGACAGAACGTTTGTTAGCCTGACCTGCTTTGGATGATGTATTTTTGGCAATATCCGCCAGGTTTTCGAGTGAAGCTGTAATCTGCTGTGCACCTGCAGACATCTCTTCGGAAGCAGAAGAGACTTCCTGGATCTCGGCAGACATCTGCTCTACATCTCCTTTGATCGAATCGAACATTCGGCGGGTATCTTCCAGCGAGCTGAGTCCACGAGTTACCCGTACAGCCCCACTTTCCATTCCCATCAGTACAGCTGCCGTTTCTTCCTGCATAGCTACGATCTGTGCGGTAATCATTTTGGTGGACTCGCCTACACTGGTTGCCAGATTACTGATCTCGGAAGCGACCACCCCAAATCCGCGCCCTGCTTCTCCTGCACGTGCAGCTTCAATCGAAGCATTGAGAGCCAACAGTGTTGTCTGCTTGTTAATGCCCTGGATCATATCGATAATACTGCTGATTTGCTGGGCCCGTTCATTGAGCGAGCCAGCCATTTTACCGGCTTCATCCATTACCAGCTTGGCCGAATCCATTTGCTTGACCACTTTATGCAGCTGATGATTGCCTTCTCCGGTCTTCTGTTCCATTTGCTGTGCAGCACTGGCTACTTCTTGTACCGACTCAGCAATCCGCTGTACACCTGCTGCCATTTCTTCCATGGCTGTAGTACTTTCATCCGTAGCTTGCAGCTGTGTCAGAGAACCCTGCTCCATATCTACCAGCTCATCCACATTATGCCGCGCATCTGCTGCAGTCTGTCTGGAATCCTCGACCATATGTGCTGCAGTGTTCTGGATCAGGGAAGACTGTTCATCCAATCGCCGAATAACTGTACCTGTAGATTCCAGAATATGATTGAATTCTACAGCCATTTGTCCAAACTCATCGCGACGATTGACTTCCAGACGTTCAGAGTAATCACCAGCTGCCATTTTACGGCTCAGATTCATCATTTTTCGGATCTCCCGAATCATGCCCAGATTATTCCACAGTATAGCTCCTGCCAGTACAATTAGACTGATACCGCCGATAATGAGCAGAGTATTCAGCATCTCGCGTGCAGGCTGCTGGATTTCAGCTTGGGATAAAATAATCCCTGTCTTCCATCCGGTTCCTTCCAGCGTCTGGAAATACATTGTGTAACTCTGGCCTGCCAGCTGAATCGAAGCTTGCCCTTTATTTTGCGCCATCACCGCAGCCAATGCTGCTTTATTAACGTTCTCTGCTCCGGTAAACGCACCGCCTGCCTTAATCCCTGTCTCGCTGCTGGCCAGTACATTTCCATTATGATCCAGCAGTAAAGCATGTCCAACCGCTCCAATATCCATATTATTAATGTAATCACGGATACTATTGATATTCAGATCGGATGTTGCTACTCCCAGAGCCTGACCTGTAGCACTACGAATCGTTTTGCCCGCCGTAATCATCGTCGTGCCTGTTTTCTCATCGGTAAAAGGTTCGGTGTAATAGATCCGGTCAAAATTACCCAATGTGCCTGTGTACCATGGCTTACTCAAATAATCATATGCCGGATCGTCATATTCAAAAGTAGACGAAATATTGTCTCCTTTGCGTGCTGCATAGACAGAGTGGTATTTGGCCCCATCATCAAAAGCATCTGCTGCAAAATAGATACCGCTGCCGTAGGTCATGGCACTCAGCATTGTCCAGCGTTCGGTGAGCTGGGCATAATCGTCCATATTCATTATTTCATGAGTCTGTCCGGCGGCAGCAGCCAGTGAAGAAGCTACCGTCGAATTGTTAGTAATCTGTTCCTTGATACTGGCAGTCACTCCATTAAGACTGCTGGTCGCCGTATTGTTCATTTCTTCATTGAGCTTTTGCTTCGCAAATTGGTAAGAAAGCACACTAATAAGTACCAGTACGATCAACACAATCGGCAATAATGTTGCCAGTGTGCGTGCCTGGATACTTTTAAATTGAAAACGTCCCACGATAATCCTGTCTCCTCTATTATGTATTCAAATAAACCCCACAATCTATATATATCGGCTGAAGGCTTCTATAACTTTAGAACTATATTCACACAAATATTGTTCAAGCAATATTTGTGTTAAGGATGTGTCTAATTCTACAAGCTACTTACCCAAGAAAAAAATATACTCATCCATTGTATTTGAACAAAAATTGCAGTTTATATTCCTTTATGCGTTTCCATAGCGATGATTTCTATTGATTTTATTCATCTCTATATACAAAAACACACGCTCTTTTCACCGGTTGGTCCGTGAAAAAAGCGTGTGCCTTATATGCCATTTGGCCCTGGGTAATGATGGCCCAATTAGATGCTTCTATACTATTAGCTGGTTTTCAGTTTGGCAAATTTACGTTTGCCGACCTGTACGATATCTCCGTCTGCAGGTGTAATCATCGCGTTCACATCATCAATTTTCTGTTCATTAATTTTGACAGCACCCTGCTGAACGCTGCGTCTTGCTTCACTCTTCGAAGAAGCAAAGCCCAAATGGCTAATCAGGTCGATCAGACCGATACTGCCGTCTGTGAGTATACTTTGTTCCAGAGTCACTTCCTGAATATCATCCGGCAGTGCACGCTGCTGGAATACGGTAACAAAATGGTTTTTCGCAGCTTCTGCAGCTTCCTGGTTATGGTACATGCGAACATAAGTATGAGCCAGATTCATTTTGGCATCACGAGGGTGTACACTGCCATCTTCCAGGCCTTTGCGCAGTGCAGCCAGATCTTCATTGGAAATGTCTGTAGTCAGCTCGTAGTATTTCGCCATCAGCTCATCCGGGATACTCATCGCTTTACCGTAGATCTCATTCGGCTCTTCATCAATACCGATGTAGTTGCCCAGACTTTTACTCATCTTCTGTACGCCGTCCAAGCCTTCAATCAATGGCAGCATGATCGCTACCTGCTGCTCTTTGCCGTACTCTTTTTGCAAGGTACGACCCATCAGCAAGTTGAACTTCTGATCCGTACCCCCCAGCTCGATATCACTTTCGAGTGCAACCGAGTCCATCCCCTGCATCAGCGGGTAGAAAAATTCATGAATGCTGATCGGCAATCCACCCTGGAAACGTTTGGTAAAGTCATCCCGTTCCATCATGCGTGCTACCGTTACTTTGGCAGCCAGGTTCACCACTTCTGCAAAATTCATCGGGCTCAGCCATTCCGAGTTGAAATATACTTTGGTCTGGGCAGGGTCAAGGATTTTGTTAATCTGCTGCTGGTAGGTCTCTGCATTATGCTTAACCTGTTCTTCGGTAAGCTGTTTACGGGTTTCGGATTTACCGGTAGGATCACCGATTCGGCCAGTGAAATCACCAATAATCAGCTGCACCATATGACCAAGCTCCTGGAACTGGCGCAGCTTTTGCAGTACAACCGTATGGCCTACATGAATATCCGGTGCAGAAGGGTCAAGACCCAGCTTGACGGTCAATGGTTTGCCGGTTGTAATCGATTTGATAATCTTGCGGCGCAGCTCATCCTCCGGTACAATCTCGGTTACTCCGCGCCGAATTACGCTTAACTGACGTTCCACTTCAGCTTGCTGATCTGGTGTTAGTTCTTCCCATTTTGCCATCATAATCGCTCCTTTAAATTAACTCTTTTATCCTGAATAAATCGGTTCCTGATAGGACAGACAGGCTTGCGAGATTATTTATGAACGCAAAAAAGACCTGTCCACCCCTATAAAGGGACGAGCAGGTCTCGCGTTACCACCCTAATTAGAACCTGATCCGATCGTCCAGCAATCGACTGCTATAGTACAGCTGCCGATCCCAAAGACGTCTTCTCCGGATTCTCACTTCATTATTTATAACGGAACATTCA
Source organism: Paenibacillus shenyangensis (assembly GCF_000346635.1). Lineage (NCBI taxonomy): Bacteria > Bacillati > Bacillota > Bacilli > Caryophanales > Paenibacillaceae > Paenibacillus > Paenibacillus shenyangensis. The sequence goes on along the minus strand of NZ_AOIG01000024.1, from coordinate 32,895 downwards.
TTCCGGTCCTGGCTTATATGTGCTTCATATCCTGACGAAGGTTATGTCTGCATTTTCACCGGACGGCTCCAGACCTGTAATTCAAAGGAAGTCCTCTCCGGTTCGCACCAACCACCGGCTCTCTGATTCAGGATGATCTTCACTTCTACTGGGTGTCTTTCTCAGCCTTTGCCATATCCAATTGTCGAAAACTTGCTGTAAAGATATTACGTTTATATCACACTCATACAATCAAGTCAACGCTACGACTTCCGACTTTGTGCCTATCTGCTGCTTATCGGTCGTAAGAAACTGATTGTAGACTCATGTTTTATGCTATAATAGTGGCTGGTAAAAGGGGGAAGAATCATGGCTGAAAAGAAGGACATTCGTCCAACAAAAAAACCTGACCGTTCCGCCGGTACCCGTTCTCGGGGCCGCAGGATCTGGACAACCATCAAGTGGATCTTGATCGCAGGCTTTACCTTCTGTCTGTTCGCTGGTGGTATTTTGCTGGGCTACGTCTCTTCCATTGTAAAAGATGAACCCGTACGTTCGCGTGCAGAAATTGTAAAGTCGATTGATGAAAATGCAGTAACCGGCTTTGCCTATTTTAGTGATGCTTCTCCAATTGGTCAGCTCAGAACAGAGGAAGACCGGAGACTTGTTACTTTTGATCAAATTCCGCAATCCGTTATCAATGCTATTATATCCATAGAAGACAACCGGTTTTATGAACATATGGGTGTGGATATGAATGGTACACTTCGCGCCGTCAAACAGAAAGTGCTGAATGAATCGGTTCAGACTGGCGGTAGTACGCTCACCCAGCAGTTAGCAAGACGGGTATTTCTGAGTGCGGATAAGACCAACGACCGCAAAATCAAAGAAATGCTGTTATCCATGCGGATCGAGCGTTTCCTGACCAAAGATGAGATTTTAACAGCGTATCTGAATAAAATGCCTTTCGGTAAAGGCTCCAGTGGATACAATATTTTTGGTATCAAGGCAGCCGCCAAAGGAATTTTCGGTATTAATGATCTGAATGAAGTCAATATTGCAGAAGCTGCCTATATGGCAGGTCTGCCCCAGCTTCCAACTGCCTATTCTGCGTTTAACAGCGGCGGCAGTTTCAACGAGGCCGGCTTCAAACGTGCTGTAGAGCGCCAGCAGCTGGTACTGAAACGTATGAATGAGCTGGGCAAAATTACAAATCAGCAGTATCGCGAAGCTCTTGCTTTTGATATCAAAGGAGCTCTTGCCAAACCAACATCCAAAGCCTACTCTACGTATCCTTATCTGATGATGGAGACTGAGCGTCAGGGTGCCCAGATTCTGCTGAAGCTGAATAATCCTGATCTGGATAAAGCCAAAGTTTCTTCCCAGGAATATAATGAGTTATTGGAAGAATCACGGCAAAAACTGCTTACAGGTGGCTACCGTGTGTATACGACGATCAACAAAACGGTCTATAACACCATGCATGAAATTGCAGCGGACAGCAGCAATTTCTCACCTGATAGCAGCAGCAAAGGAAAAGAACAAACGGCAGCAATGATGATCAATCACAAGACCGGGGCAATTCTCGGTATGATTGAAGGTCGCAGCTTCCAGGAAGAACAGATGAACTATGCGACCCAGATGACAAGGCAGCCCGGCTCAACAATGAAGCCTATTGCCGCCTACCTGCCGGGACTCGATTCCGGAGCAGTACAGCCGGCGAGCATTCTGGATGATGCACCGCTCATTATGGAAAATGGCAGCAGAGGATATCATATTCCTGGTAATGCCAATGGGCGTTACCAGGGTCTGGTTACTGCACGTACAGCGCTGAATGAATCTCTCAACCTGCCTGCCCTAAAAGTATTCAACCAGAAAGTCGGCATTGCCAAAGCATGGGCATTTGCCAAAAAACTCGGCATTACTACGATTACCCAGGATGATTATTCCGCTCAGACCGGCGTACTCGGAGGTTTAAAATATGGGGTAACTGTTGAAGAACTCACCAATGCATACGGCTCTATTCCAAACCAGGGTGTATTCAATGATTCCTATATGATCAGCAAAATTGTGGATCCATATGGTAATGTAGTCTATCAACACAAAGCAGAGCCTACACGTGTCTACTCCAAGCAGACAGCGTATCTGATGACCGATATGCTGCGTACGGTTATCTCGGGTTCTGATGGAACAGGACGTTCCCTGCAAAGCCTGTTTAACAAATACGGCAAAATTCCGATTGCCGGTAAAACAGGATCTACCCAGAACTATGCAGATGTATGGTTTATGGGCTTTACACCGGATGTAACGCTTGGCGTATGGGCAGGTTATCGTGAACCTGTTAATACGCTGTCCGAGGATGGCAAAAAGCGTGCCCGTACACTCTGGGCAACGATTATGAACAGAGTGACGGACAGTGATCCGGAGCTGTTCAAGACCGATTCCTTTACCAAACCGGACGGCATTGTAACCCAGACTGTATCGGGTTATAGCGGCAAGCTGCCGACCAGCGCTACACGGCGATCCGGCAAGCTGGTTACCGATATTTTTAATGCCAAGTTTGTACCCAAAGACTTTGATGATGGTGTATCCTATGCCAAATATATTACCTATAACGGTGTAAACTATATTCCGCAGGACAGTACGCCGGATGATATGGTCAATCAGCGTACAGTTGTCAAACGTGAAATGCCTATTTCACAACTGATCAAAGATCTGCAAAAAGCATTGTCCAGGTCTTCTGGTGCCAGATATTCACTTAGTCATTATCTGCCGGAAGATGCAGGTGCAGATGCACCGACAGCTGTTGACCCGCGCAGGGATGATGGCAGTGCACCAGCTGCTCCAAGCAATGTACGTATCTCGATCAGTGGTGGTAGTGCCAGCATTACCTTTAACTCCAGTGGTTCCGCGGATGTAGTCGGATATCGTCTCTATCGTTCTACTGGCGGCGGATCGTATCAGTATCAGAAATCGATTCAGCTGGGCAGCAATTACTTTAGCTCCAGCGTACCGGGCGATGGTGCTTCATCCTTCTACGTGACTGCCGTGGATGTTGGCGGTCATGAATCAGCTTCCAGTGGTGCGGTGAGCTACAGTCCTGTACCTGTAGAGGAAGAAGTTGTTCCGGATGATCAACCAATGGAAGGCAGTGAGCTTGGTGATGGTTCAGCCGATGAGAATGATGGTGAACAAAGTGATAAACCGTCAGATGATGGCGGTGCACCGGAGACACCTTCTTCGCTCAGTGTTCAATCAGGAGGCTCGGGTATTGCCAATCTGACCTGGAAAGCATCATCCAAGACAACCACCAGCTACAAGGTGTATTTCAGTCACTCCAGTGGCGGTCCCTACAGCCTGGTCGGGGATGTCAAAGATCCTGCTTACCAGTACAACACAGGCACTAAGATCAAAGGATTCTTTTATGTTGTTGCTGTAAATGGCGATCAGTCCTCTGCGCCGTCTTCCGCTGTAGCATACAAAGAATAAACTTATGATCTGACAGCCCTATAATCCTTGGTTAAATCACAGCTACAAAACTTGTCACTCCACTAAACCATTGAACCAAGTCTCTTCACCATCCAAAGCGCATGTTCCGAAATCTACTGATTTCAGGAGCATGCGCTTTTTGATGATTGTTGAGTTGATGAATATCTCATTTTACAAATACATTTCTGCTATATCGCTTCTTTGGTAATGTCAGTACAGATGCGATATAGATACATTACAACTTAAGTTTTGTATCTAAGTCTAGATCTGTATCTGTACATATTTTGTATATTATCTACGTCTAGCGAAGCAAGATATCAGACTTTCATATGGATGATCAAATCAGCTCGTTTATTTTGCCTTGTTCACGCAAAAAAACCTCCTATTCTATATAGAATTAGGAGGTTTTTTGCATTCTAATTATATCTATTATTTGAAATTAACGCTGATTAACGGATAGACGCAAGATTGTCTCGTGAGGCAGAATCACGCGAGGATTATCTACGTTTTCCTTTTTCATCAGCTTGGTCAGCAGACGCATAGCTACTGCACCCAAATCATACATTGGCTGTGCAACAGTCGTTAGTTGTGGACGTACCATGGATGCCATACGAATGTTATCGACAGAAATAACAGAGAAGTCATCTGGCACTTTCAGTCCTTCATCCTGAATGCTGTGAATAGCACCAATTGCCATTTCATCGGTTGCCGCGAAAATAGCTGTCGGACGTTTTTTGAGGCCGATAAAGTACTTCATCGCTTCCACGCCGGACTCGTAACGATAATTACCGATACGTACCCAGTCTTCTTTGTATTCGATATTAGCGGCTTCCAGTGCCTTTTTGTAACCCTGGAAACGGGAATAACCATTCGCCGGATCCTGCAGCGTACCACTAATCATCGCAATTTCACGGTGTCCATGACGAATAAGTGTATTTACTGCATCGAATGCAGCCTGCTCATGATCGATGTCTACAGAAGGAATGATGCCTTCTTCGTCACGTGTCGCGCACAATACGATAGGTACTGCAGCCGTCTGAAACGCTTGCAGATGATCTTCGGTTACGGTTCCACCCATGAATAACAGGCCATCTACCTGTTTCTCCAGCAGGGTATTCACAACGCGAATCTCTTTTTCCTTTTTCTTGTCGGCATTACACAGGATAATATTATAATGGTACATATTTGCAATATCCTCGATACCACGAGCGATTTCGGCAAAGATTGAATTTGAAATATCGGGAATAACAACACCTACGGTTGTTGTCTTCTTGCTTGCCAGTCCACGTGCTACGGCATTCGGGCGATAACCCAGACGTTCAATCGCTTCATAGACCTTTTTGCGGGTCTGTGGTTTGACGTTAGGGTTATTATTTACTACCCGGGATACGGTAGCCATGGATACGCCAGCTTCGCGTGCTACATCGTAAATAGTTACTGTCACGTGCCTTCTCTCCATTACCAATAAATTTTCGTTACATTTTCAACATTTTTCTTAATTTTTCAATTACGTTCATGATACGATAAAACACTATGGTATGCAATCATATGAAATGATGCTTAGGATAGTGCCTCACGTAACGCGCCTGAAGTAATACGGGAATGCGATGTATTCCATACCGGTTCTCCGTTTTTGATCAATATAGCCTGTGGTGACTCATGCTTAAGTTCCAGCTTCTCTGCTGCCGCGTTGGAAACATCACGATTCTCCACCACATAAATCAATCCGTAATCCACCTCTTCGCTGGGACTGCCACCGAGGTAAGATTGAAATTCACTATATGCGCCTGCACTAATCGGACAACGGGTACTATGTTTAAAGACAAGAAGTGGTCTCTCTGTAGTGTGGTCGAGAGCTTCCTGTAATTGATCGATCGTTGTCAGTTGATTTACATTTGCCATTATCCACACATCCCCTTTTTTGCTATCCAGAATGTAAGAACGTTTTCATGATTAACTATCATAAGTATCTTACCAAAAAACGGCCGAAAAATCTATTTTTTTGTCATTGTTACCGCTTTTTTCGGGTTCTACGCTTGAAAGTCACTTTCATGAACATTCTCATTTATATTTCATAGAGTATACAATTAGCAGCAATTATATCTAATTATCCTTATCATGAGGTTAATGAAACAACAAAATCACTTCAATTTTGATTGATTTTTGTTATTTTGTTACAATATAGCCCATAGCCGCAGGCCATATGACTGAATCAAGCTATTATTTTTATCCCAATACTGATTGGTAAAGAAAGGAAGTTCATAATGAGATTAGCAGGGAAAAAGGTTATTGCTCTGGTTGATGAGGAATTCGAGGATCTGGAATTATGGGTTCCGGTATATCGCGTACGCGAAGAAGGGGCTGAAGTCCATCTTGCCGGCGCCGAAAAAGGCAAAAAGTATATCGGCAAATATGGTGTACCTGCCGAAGCCGAGTACAGCTTTGACGAACTCGATAGTGCCGATTATGATGGCATACTCGTTCCTGGCGGATGGGCGCCGGACAAATTGCGTCGTTATCCGAAAGTGCTGGAACTGGTACGCGAGATGAACGAAGCACGCAAGCCGATCGGTCAGATCTGTCATGCAGGCTGGGTTTTGATTTCTGCTCATATTTTGAAGGGCGTAACCGTCACTTCCACTCCAGGCATCCGTGACGATATGGAAAACGCCGGGGCTATCTGGAAAGACGAAGCGGTTGTGGTTGATGGACATATTATCTCAGCACGTCGTCCACCTGATCTGCCTCCTTATGGTAAAGCATTCTGCGATGCACTTGCAGGTGAATAAGCGTATTTAAACAACAATAACCGCTCCCATTAATATAGGGAGCGGTTATTGTTGTTATAGATTATGACGATTCTCTCAGGATATTGGCGAGCAGGCGAGCTGTTCGTCAGCAGCAATCAATTCGTGCAGTGCTGTGTTATAACGGCTCATCTCCTGCTCGATCTCGGCAGCCGTCTTGAGCTTCATCCAGCGGGCAGCTTGCTGTGCTGCTTCGGTTGATGAAGTGTGCAAAATGGATTGCTTGATGCGCAGCAGTGATTGCGGCGACATACTCAACTGCTGTACACCGAGATGCATCCAAAATGGCAGAGAACGCTCGTCTCCTGCCATCTCTCCGCAGATACTTACCGGAATGCCACTGGCACGGGCTGCTTCCACCGTCGCTCGCAGCATACGCAGCACAGCAGGATGATACGGATTATACATATGCGCGATATGCTCGTTCATCCGGTCTACCGCAAGCACATACTGTACCAGATCATTACTGCCGATACTGAAAAAATCGCATTCATCGGCCAGTAGATCTGCAATAGCAACAGCAGCCGGAACTTCAATCATAATTCCTACTTCGATATCGGGATCATAGTGTTCTTTACGTTGATCCAGTTCCTGCTTGGCTTGCTTCAATGCCGCGTTCGCCCGGCGCAATTCTTCCAGGGAAGAGATCATCGGATACATGATTTTAACTTTGCCGTAGGCACTTGCACGCAAAATAGCACGTAGCTGGGTTCTGAACATCTCCGGATGATCCAGACAGATACGAATAGCCCGGTAACCAAGGAATGGATTTTCTTCTTCGGGCAGCTCGAAATAATCAAGTTCCTTGTCGCCGCCAATGTCCAGTGTACGAATGACAACTGGCTGACTTTTGGACTTCTCTACTACCAGTCGGTAAATCTCAAACTGTTCCTGCTCTTCCGGCAATGATTTCCGGTCCATATACATAAATTCGGTGCGGAATAGTCCCACACCTTCGGCTCCATGATTCAGTGCAATATCCAGTTCCTTGATAGAGCTGATATTGGCAGACAGACGCATCTTCATGCCATCTGATGTAACCGGCTCTACTGACGTGAGCAGTGCCAGTTGACGCTTGCGCTGCTGCTGCTCGGTACGCAGACGCTGATAGGATTCTATGATCTGTGCATCGGGCTCCACATATACTCTGCCCTGGTCACCGTCGACCACGACCATTTCACCTGTCTGGATCAGAGACTCCAGCTCATTCTCCAGACCGGATACGAGTGGAATACCGAGTGCACGGGCCATAATGGCTGAATGGGATGTTTTGCCGCCCATCATCGTTACGATGCCCAGTACATGCTGTGGATTCAAATGCACCAACTGCGAAGGTGGCAGTTCCTTGGCGACCAGAACATAGGGCTGTGTATCGGTTGGAAGTGTCACTTCCGGTGCGCCCAGCAGATGCTTGAGCAGGCGATTGCCTACATCCTTGATATCGGCTGCACGTTCCTTCATATATTCATCATCCAGCAGATCGAACATCGTCACAAAATGGTCCGTGGCTTCCTGTACGGCAACTTCAGCTGCCTTGTACTGACGCTCGATCAGCCCCCGGATCTCATTCATAAACTCGGGATCTTCCAGAATAGCAATATGTGCATCGAAAATGCTGGATTCTTCCGGACCCGCAATTTCCTCGAACTCATTTTTCATCGACTCGATCTCGTGCTTGGATGTACGGATTCCTTCGTATAAACGTTCAAACTCCTGGGTCAAATCGACAGTATCCAGCTTCTGATCGGGTACATCCCATTCCCAGGTAGGCAGTACAAATGCTTTTCCAATGGCTACTCCAGCAGCAGCCGCAATTCCCTGAATCATGCTTTTTCCTCCCCACCGTTCTTATCATGCAGTACGACCGACATTACTGTACCCTGTCCTTTTTTCACCTGTTTGAATGGAGCATAGCTCCAGGATCGTACACGGTCAGGGTTCGTAATTACCATAGGTGTCGCAAGAGACGGTGCGTTTTTTTGCAAGGTATCGAGATCAAACTTGATTAACAGCTGACCGGGTTCGATAACATCTCCGGCAGCAACAAAAGCTTCAAAACATCCCTTTTGCTGGGATGTATCAATTCCGATATGAAGCAGAATTTCCACCCCTTCTACTGTTCGTATACCCAGTGCATGCATAGTTGGGTACATATGAATAATCGTACCCGCTACAGGTGCTACCAGTTCACCGCTCTCGGGAACAAAGGCAACTCCCTCACCAACCAGTTTGCCGGCAAAAATCTGATCCGGCACTTCCGCGAGCGGAATCATACGACCCTGTACCGGAGCACAGAATTTCACATGAGACAGATCGTGATCCATGAGTTTGCGAATTTCTTCGCGAATCAGTTCGGAGTATGTACCGAATACAATCTGTACATTGCCTCCACCAAGCTTGATCAGCCCGGCCGAGCCCAATTCCTTGAGCGCCCGGTTATCCAGTAGACGATCATTCACTACCGTGAGACGTAGACGAGTAATACATGCTTCCACCTGTATAACGTTGTCCTTGCCACCCAGTGCCTGCAAAATTAGCGGCGCCTGATACGGAATATTCCCGACCCAATCTCCCAGTGTCGAGGCTTCTTCGCGTCCGGGTGTCGGAATCCGGAACCTTCGAATAGCAAACCGGAAAATGGCATAATAGACCAGCGCATAGGCGATACCAATCGGTATAAGCAGCCAGGCGTTGGTAGACAAATGATAATTAAGCACATAATCAATCACACCGGCAGAATAAGAGAATCCATGGTGGATATCCAGCGCATACGTAATCCACATCGCCAGTCCGGACAGAAAAATATGAATCATGAACAAGCCCGGCGAAGCAAACAGAAACGCAAACTCAATCTGCTCGGATACACCAGTCAAAAAGCAGACAAGCGCTGCCCGCATAAACGTTTTACGGACTTTGGGTTTGAGATCTTCTCTTGCTTCATGAATAATAGCCAGCGCAGCCGCAGGCAATGCAAACATCATAACCGGATATAGTCCTGCCATATAGATGCCCGCCGTCGGATCACCACTGAAAAAGCGCGGAAGATCACCCTGCACTATATCTCCATGTGCTTCATACGATCCAATCTGAAACCAGAAAATATTATTGAGCAGATGATGCAGCCCAAAAGCCGACAGTACACGGTATAATGCTCCGTACAGGAACAATCCCAGACCGCCCATCGTAGATAACACCCAGGTCAGCCCATTTAGTACATTCTGAAGCAATGGAGCCATCCACAGCATCAGACAGGCAAACAAGGATGAGAATAATCCCATAAATAAAAGAACAAAACGCGATCCGCCAAAAAACTGGATCGCTTCAGGAAGCCGCACATTTTTGAACCGCCTGTAGGCCGCCCCGGCAATAACACCTATAATGATGCCGATTAATGTGGAAGGCTGGATTAATTCACTGCTAAAATGCCGAATGACATAGTCGTATAACGCCATACCGGCAAATGCAGCCAGACCGGCGGGGCCTTCCTGATTGGCAAGTCCCAACGCGACGCCTATCGCAAAAATGAAAGGTAAATAGTGAAAGATACTCTGTCCTGCTACAGTAGCGACTTCCGAGATCACAGGTGCACCCCATGTATCCCACGGTAGTCCGCCAACACTGAGCAGTATGGCTGCAGCTGGAAGTACCATCGTTGGCAGCATAATTGCCCTTCCGAACTGCTGCAGGGAACCTAGCCAGTTCAACGCGCCTTCCCCCTTCCTATACCTGATGGTACGCTGTTGATATGCATTTGTCAAAGCAGTTTATGCATTTTGTAACGCCGGTTTTCAGCGGATCGGAATACTTCATCAAAAGAACCTTATATACGCTGATTTTATACTATTTTGCTATCGATATATACCCGCAATCATTGCAGCAAAAATGCACCCCAAATGTTCATTGGATCACCTCAAAAGGAGTCCCCTGTTCATTTTAAAGGGTGCATTTTAAAAATGATATGCGATTAGCTGGATTTCGAATATTATTTAAACAACATATTATTTAAACAACCATCGGCGATCTTTACAGGTTGAGCATGAAAGTACCCGAACATCACATTCAGCCAAACCGTTCAGATTTGTAGCTGGCTCCATGCTTTCTAGCTCCGAACCGGACGCAAAATAGCTTCTTCGACTTTGATACAGCGGTCCATAATGATATTCATCTCATGCTGACGGGCAATCTCTGCCGCTTCCTCACTGAATACACCCAGCTGCAGCCACAGCGTACGGGCATGAACATCTGCCGCTTCCTGTGCCACTTCGGCACAGAACTCACTACGGCGGAATACATTGACCATATCGACTGGCTCCGGAATATCTCGAAGACTAGCATAACAGGTCTCGCCAAGAATCTGTTGACCGGCTGCCATTGGATTAACCGGGATAATGCGGTAGCCGCGGCTTTGCATAGCGCCTGCTACCATATATGAAGTACGATCAGGCTTGTCCGACAGCCCTACTACAGCGATCGTACCTACCTCTTCAAGTAATTTCTTAATTTCTTCTCTGGAAGGATTCTCAAAAGCCATCCTGTCCGCCTCCTTTATTACATGGGATATTCAACTTTATACCCATTCTACCTTGGCACCAAGCGCCTGAATATGATCAAAGTACTGCGGGTAGGACTTTGCTACATGATGAGCATCCTGAATACGGATCGGGGCTTTGGCACGCAGTCCAACAATCGACAGGGCCATGATAACGCGATGATCATAATGCGCATCGATCGTAACGCCACCTTCAACGCCTTCCGGACGGCCATGTACGATAATTTCTGCCTGCTTCTCTTCTACATTAGCCCCGGCTTTGCGCAGTTCATTCAAATAATCAGTAATCCGGTCACATTCCTTGTAGCGCAGATTCTCTACATTATAGAAACGTGAAGTGCCCTCGGCAAATACAGCAGCAGCTACCATGGCCAGTACAGCATCGGTGGCAGCATCGCCATCAAACTCTACTGCTTTGAGATGACCATTACCCTGTACATGTACAATTCCGTTTTCATGAGTAAGAGGTACCTGCATCATCTGAAGCACATCGACGACTGCTTTTTCTCCCTGTTTGCTCTCTACCGGCAGACGGTGAATCGTTACATCGGACCGGGTTACGGCTGCAGCGGCCAATACGGCTGCCGAACCAGGATAGTCTCCCTGCACGGTATATTCCTGCGCCTTGTACTGTTGTCGGCCCGGTACACGATAGTGCATCAGATCTTCACTCGCTTCGATAACGATACCTGCCTGGGACAATACTTCAAGCGTTTGTCCAACGACCACTTTGGATTTCAGATCATGCAGCACTGTAATCTCGCTGTCTTCTTCCAGCAGCGGAGTCAGGAACAACAACGCACTCAGATACTGGGAGCTGACACTACCGGAGACAGTAATTTTGCCACCTTTGGGTTGTCCACCGCGAATGGTAATCGGAAGACGTCCCTGCTGATGCTCTACCTGTACCCCCAGCTGACCGAGCGATTCAATCAGATCATCATGCGGACGTTTACCCAGTGAATCCGGATATGTATTGACAAAGGTAACCTCCGGGCACAGCGCTGCAATCGCCATCAAGAAGCGTAGTACCGCACCGGCGTTGCCTACATTCAGTTCTTTTACATCACGTGGCTTGCTGCCAAAACCGGTAATAACAATCTTTTCTTCATCTTCTTCCAGTATTGCTCCCAGATCGCGGATACAGCGGCGCATGGCATCACTGTCTTCACTGTGTGCCGGGAAATGGATTGTACTGGTACCTTCTGCCAGAGCGGCAACCAGCAGGTAACGAGTCGTATAGTTTTTGGAGGATAAAGCTCCAATCTCTCCTTTTAATACGGGGGTAGGGGTAACGATAACATCCATGATTCATTCTCCTTATTTAGACAAAATAATAATCGCATGATAGAACTCAAATTACGCCGGAACAGCTGTCAAATTGACAGTGCATATGATGCTCGGTATGATGAACACAGATCATTTTAATTTTTAAGCAGTATTACTATCTGCTCTTGATAATTATTCCAAAACTCAACGAATAGGGGTAAAACATATTATGGCTAACGAAACACAAATTACAACAGACGAACTGCGTCAGCGGTTAGCGGATGGTGAAAAGCTGCAGCTGATCGATGTACGCGAGCATGACGAAGTCATTTATGGCATGATCGAAGGGGCACGACATATTCCCATGAATCAGATTCCGGTACGAATGGAAGAGATCGATCCAGATGTTCAGACCGTTCTAATCTGCCGCAGCGGTGCGCGCAGTGAACGTGTACGTGAGTATCTAATCCAGAATGGCTATGATAACTGCCTCAACATGTCGGGCGGTATGATTGACTGGATGGAAGGCGAATAAGCCTTCCTTTTTTTATGTCAGTCTTCGATTTGCTGCTCCATCATTCTCTATAACATATCCCCTTTACTTCTCTGCCTAAAACCTAAAAAGCTTAGACGCGGTAACGTGCTAAAACGCAAGAAACGACTTCTTCCGGGGTTAACAGCGATGTATCCACTGTTACGTGAGCAAAGTGATAAGCATCTTTGCGTTCCTCCATAATGGTCTGTACTCGTTCTCTCGTGTCACCAGCAAGCAGCGGACGATTATTGTCGCCTGCCACACGACCCACAATATGATCGACATCGGCTGTCAGCGCTACAACCAGTCCTTTATCCAGCATAATGGCACGATTCAGCTCACGCAGTACGCATCCGCCTCCGGTAGAAATCACCTGACCGGTCGATTGAAGCATCTCTTCCAGCACCCGACTCTCCAAATCACGGAAATAGGCTTCACCTTTGGTACGAAAAATCTCCTGTACCGATATTCCTTCTCTCTCGGCAATGATCGTATCCATATCCACGAGCGGATAAGATAGCTGTTCAGCCAGCAGCGTACCTACAGTCGTTTTGCCTGTCCCCATCATACCGACGAGAATGATATTGGAATGCTGAATTTCACTTTCCTGATGCAATATACACACCTCTTTCAGCATCTGTTTTATTCCACACATCATAACATACGCGGGAAAGTTTAGACAATCCTTTAGAAGGTGGGAGGTGAGGGATGGATCGTTGCAGATCGCAGATGGACCACTCCGGGGAGGAAAATGCCAGCGGCCTCCGGTGAAGAGGGGAGTTTTGACCGAATAGGTAGGGATGGTGGTAAAAACTCCCCTCTTCAATGTCTGCCTTATGGCATTTTTCCTCCCCTTTGTTCCGTGCGATTTGCAAATATCAAGTCCCTCGCAAATGGAGAGTGGGCAATTTAATAAAGAAAACCCCTCTTCTGTTTGATAGAAAGAGGGGTTTATTATTACTAAATACGTTAAAGTACTGATATTTATTAATTATTCATTTGTGACTGGACAGATCTTTGGGAAATGTATAGTTGGTCAATACATTATTGTTCTTTCATCCACTCGTAGTGGAATGTGCCTTCTTTGTCTACACGTTTAAACGTGTGAGCGCCGAAGTAGTCACGTTGTGCCTGCAGCAGGTTGGCTGGCAGACGCTCAGTGCGGTAGCTATCGAAGTAAGCCAGTGCGCTGGAGAAACCAGGAACCGGAATACCATATTTCACTGCTGTAGCTACCACTTCACGCCAAGCGTCTTGATAGTTTTCAACGATATTTTTGAAGTAGTCGTCAAGCAGCAGGTTTTTCAGGCCGCCGTCTTTGTCGTATGCATCCTTGATGTTTTGCAGGAAGCGGGAACGAATGATACAGCCGCCGCGGAAGATCATGGCGATGTTACCGTATTTCAGATCCCAGCCATACTCGTCGGAAGCCGCACGCATTTGTGCGAAACCTTGAGCGTAGGATACGATTTTGGAAGCGTACAGTGCTTTACGGATCGCTTCGATAAATTCGGCTTTGTCACCGGAGAACGCTTCTGTTTTTGGTCCGCTCAGGATTTTGCTTGCGGCTACGCGTTCTTCCTTGATTGCAGACAGGAAGCGTGCGAATACGGATTCGGTAATCATGGACAATGGCACGCCGAGATCCAGTGCGCTTTGGCTCGTCCATTTACCTGTACCTTTTTGGCCGGCAGCATCGAGGATTACATCTACCATCGGTTTGCCGGTTTCTTCGTCATATTTGGTAAAGATATCTGTTGTAATTTCGATCAGGTAGCTATCCAGCTCGCCTTTATTCCATTCATCGAAAATGGAATGCAGTTCTTTGGTGTCTGCACCAAGTACAGAAGTAAGCAGGTTATACGCTTCACCGATCAGCTGCATGTCGCCATACTCGATACCGTTGTGGACCATTTTCACATAGTGGCCTGCACCGTCCGGTCCGATATATGTACAGCAAGGATCGCCGTTAACATGTGCAGAGATAGAAGTCAGGATCGGTTCAACCAGCTTGTAGGCACTTTCCTGTCCGCCCGGCATGATTGCAGGACCTTTCAGTGCGCCTTCTTCACCGCCGGATACGCCCGCTCCGATAAAGCGGAAACCTTTGTCTTCCAGTTCTTTGCTGCGGCGCTGTGTATCAGGGAAATGGGCGTTACCGCCATCAATAATAATATCGCCTTGATCCAGATGTGGAACCAGCTGTTCAATGGTAGCGTCTGTAGCAGGACCCGCCTGAACCATGATCAGAATTTTGCGTGGAACTTCCAGAGACTGGACAAATTCCTCGATTGAGAACGTACCAACCATATTTTTGCCTTTGGCTTCTTCCATCAGATCATGCGTTTTTTGCGGGGAGCGGTTGAATACAGATACGCTGAACCCTTTGCTTTCGATGTTCAGAGCCAGGTTCTTACCCATAACGGCAAGACCAACTACACCAATTTGTTGTTTAGACATTTCTGGTTCTCCATCCTTTACTACAGTATTTTTTATTCAATAATCTGTATAATCTCAGTTGAGTCAATTCAACATTTTACATGTTTTATGGATATAAAGAAAGTCTAAAGGCGTGATCCCATGAAAGTTCATAAAAATGTTGAATTTTTTACGTAAAATTCAAACTATTTTTATGAACCCCATGCATATCACGCCTTAAACTTTACTTTTCCAAGCGTACAAGTTCAAAACGAAGATTTTCCAACACTTTTTTGCACTCTTCAACACGCTTGGTATCGCCTGCTTTGATCGCTTCATTCAGCAGATCGAGCGATTCATCAATCTTGCGCTCGGTCGATTCGATGCGTTGCTCGCCTTCGGTCGACATGTACAGAGCATTGAGCGATTCACGGGTCGGTGTCGATTCTTTTTGATATAGAATACGTTGTTCGAATCCGGAAATCTCCACCATACGGATCACTTCGCCAAACAGTATATTTTCTACCAGAATCTGCTGATCCCGAAACCGTTTTACAATCGCATGACCTTTGGTATCACCGATCAGCTTTTCCATCCATTCAGCCAGACGTGCATCATGGATACGATAATCACCAATCAACTTGTAGCCTTCCTGAGTCTGCTGGAAACGAAGCTTGGTCATATGATCATCCGTCCGAATCGATACGATAAAGGAGTCCTCCGTCTCGCGCCAGTACAGCGAATAGCCCTCTTTGATCAAATCCCGTATCAGATTCTGAATATCCCGGCGTTCAAAACGAAGTTCCAGATTGCAGTATTCCACTTCATAGCTCTTGTTCATAGTAGTCCCTCCTTTTCCTTATATTATTTATTGGTATAACTACTCATGTATAAATGATCCACTCTGGATGTTGTGCAGGTATAAATTGTAGTAAGATAAAGATCGAATATGAGAATAATTGCTGGTTTGACTTGTTTATTTTTACCCGTTTGCCGGATCATCTAAGCAGTTAACAACTCAGACACATGTAATCTTCATGAAATATATCGTGAATCCTATGCTATAATTCGGCTAGAAGTGGCAACTGTCAGAAAGAGAGGCTTTTGAAAATGAATTCGACTGTTTTTCCGGGGTTTGATACCCGTGATTTTGAAGTATTCTCCATCGATGGACTGGAACCACGCATGGAAGCGCTGATTGAACGGGTCCGTCCCAAGCTCACCATGCTGGGTGAGATGATCCAGCCGCATCTGTCCGCTCTGAGCGGCGAAGAAATGTATGTGCATGTCGCCAAGCATGCACGCCGTACTGTTAATCCTCCCAAGGATACCTGGGTGGCATGGGCAGCCAACAAGCGTGGTTACAAGGCTCTGCCCCATTTTGAAGTAGGTATGTTCGGCAGTCATGTATTTGTTGTATTTGCCATCATTTATGAGAGTCCACGCAAGGTGGATTTTGGCAAAGCAATCGCCTCCCGGCTGCAGGAAATCCAAAAAACCGTACCGGATCATTTCTATTGGTCCACTGATCATATGTCTCCACAGGGCACCCTGCAATCCGATATGGATGAGCAGCAGCTGATGGCAATCGGTACCAAACTGCAAAATATCAAAAAGTCCGAGGTGGTCTGCGGACTGCGCATTGCCAAAGACGATCCTCTGCTAAGTAACGGTGAGGCATTCGTTCAGAAGGTGGAACAGACCTTTGAGCAGCTACTGCCACTGTATAAAATGGCTTTTGCCTGAACCCGCATGAAATAGCATCATAAACGTTATCGAGTGGATGTGCTTTGGATATTTATTCTTACACATGACTAAGCAATGAATCTAAAATGATGCTAACCTCACACTATCCATGAACACAAATAGTTCATTACCAAAAGCCCACTTTCCAGCATGGCAACGCTGCAGGAAAGTGGGTTTTTTTATTACCGATTCATTGTTGAATGTTTATATTCTTTTTTTGTTATTTATGCAGCGAGCTGATCGTTGGCTAACTGATTCGCTGCGAATGATAACTATTGATGGTTTTATTTCAGATCCGGCCGCTGTCTGACCATTACCCAATGAATAACAAACAAGCATACCATCGCTGTGGCACTGACAAAAAAGGGAGCTTGCGGACTAATCTTATCCCATAATGTGCCAGGGACAAGCGGACCGATTACCAATCCAGAACCCTAGTCGTTCAGCCAACCAGCCCGCCGGACTGCGCAGTGCATTATCCCCTACATATTGAAGAGCGAATGCCAGTCCGATTGTAAAAGCAGGCAATCCGAGCATATGTCCCATATATAGCGGCAACAGTGTGACCAGCAGTCCGCCTTTTACAAATTCAACAAGGAAAATGAGCAGCCATAGACAGATAAAGTTAAATTGGTGTCTCCGCCTGGACGAATGACGTGGCGACGAATAATTGGCAGTAACGGGCATAAGGGACTCCTCTCGGGCTAGCTTATAGCAGACTCGCATAATGTATACACTGTATATACTGCTTTGCCCATCTGCCGCTGAGCTGAACAGCAGGTCGACAAAGCAGTCATTTTATGGAAACGAATCTGGAAAAAGAATTCATTTTTGTGGGAATAACCATATGTATTGTAGCATGAGATAATCAGCGGTCTGCAACTCTCTCCCAAGATAACTATTGCATTCCCCCCTCATTTTGCTATACTCATTTTTGTTTGGTTTTAAAATGTTTACCCATATTCCACCTTTAGAAAGGTTGTGACAGCTTCGATGGATCATACGCAAACTCCGCTTTTCACTGCCCTTAAGCAGCATGCGGCAAGCAATCCCGTGCAATTTCACATTCCGGGACACAAAAAAGGACTCGGCAGTGATCAGGAATTCCGAGAGTTTATTGGGGATAACGCCCTTTCTATAGATCTGATCAATATCGCACCACTCGATGATCTTCATCAACCAATGGGTGTGATCGAACAGGCACAAAAGCTGGCTGCCGATGCGTTCGGCGCAGACTACACGTATTTCTCCGTACAGGGTACCAGCGGTGCGATCATGACGATGATTATGACCGTCTGCTCGCCCGGCGATAAACTGATTGTTCCGCGCAATGTACACAAATCGATTATGTCAGCGATTATCTTTGCAGGAGCCAAGCCGGTATTCGTCTCTCCGGTACGTGATGAGAACCTGGGGATCGATCATGGTATTACCACCTCTTCGGTACGCCGAGCGCTAGATCGCCATCCGGATGCCAAAGGGGTACTCGTGATTAATCCGACGTATTTCGGCGTATGCGCCGATCTCAAGGAGATCGTCGATCTGGCTCACAGCCGCGGCGTTCCGGTACTGGTCGATGAAGCGCATGGCGTACTGATTCATTTTAATGAAAAGCTGCCGGTATCGGCTATGGCTGCTGGTGCCGATATGGCTGCTACCAGCGTACACAAACTGGGCGGCTCCATGACCCAGAGTTCCGTACTGAATGTCAATGTGAAAAATGGCCATGTGAACCCGCAGCGGGTTCAGACGATCATCAGTATGTTGACTACAACCTCGACCTCCTATATTCTGCTGGCTTCGCTGGATACATCCCGCCGGAATCTGGCACTGAACGGACATGAAATGGCAGAGCGTACGATCGGACTGGCTCAAGAGTCACGCCGCAAAATCAATGAAATTGAAGGATTGTACTGCTTTGGCGAAGAGCTGCTTGGCGGTGAAGCGACTTTCAATTATGATCCGACCAAGCTGACGATTCATATCCGTCACCTGGGCATTACCGGTTACGACGCAGAGAACTGGTTGCGCGATCATTACAATCTGGAGATCGAGCTGAGTGATATGTACAATATCCTCTGTCTGGTGACTCCGGGTGATACACAGGACAGCGTGGATATTCTGATTCGCGCCCTGACCGATATGGCTGCTGAGTTCTACGGCAGCGGCCGCGAGATCAAAGAATTGATGGTCAAGATCCCCGAGATTCCGCAGCTGTCCCTGACGCCACGCGAAGCGTTTTATGGAGATACTGAGACGATTGCTTTCGAAGAATCGGCAGGACGGATTATTGCCGAATTCATCTATGTTTATCCGCCGGGTATTCCGATTCTGCTGCCGGGAGAAGTCATCTCCCAGGAGAACATCGACTACATTACTGACCATGTCAAAGTGGGTCTTCCTGTCAAAGGTCCGGAAGATCGCAGTGTACGCAATGTCAAAGTCATTGTAGAAACGGATGCTATTTTCTAAAAATTCCAATCCATAAGGCATGCAAATATCACGAAGTATCTACTGCTTGTATAGCGAAAAGACGATCTGCTTGTGCAGATCGTCTTTTTTTGGTGCATTCATTTCTTTTTTATTCGCATAGGGACAAACAAAAAAAAGCCCTGTTCCTCATCGGAACAAGACTCTTTTTGATGGAATATCAATAAGCAGGCAGCTGTAAGAGTCTGTCCGCTATGGAAGATTACTCTTCGGATTCTGCAACCAGCTCGGCGTACGCCTGCTCAACTGCTTTCCATTCTGCTTCATCTTCGATATTTTCCAGTACCATGCCATCGTCTTCTTCTTCCAGACGCATGATATAACCATCCGCTTCCGGATTGCCACGCTCCAGCAGCAGCGCATACAGTTTCTCGCCTACATCAAAAGTCTCAACGAGTACCATTTCTACATCGTTGCCTTCTTCGTCTGTCAGACTAAGTACAAACTCATCATGTTCGTGATCATGGTCATGATCGTGGTTGCTGTTCTCGTCGTGTACATGTTTATCGCTCATAGGATAACCCACTTTCGGTATAAATTTGGATGATATCTTTACGTTTGATGGACCTGCCAAATCCGGACAGTAGCTCCATATTAAAAATAACACTTGTGTATCGTACCACTTTACACCGTACAGGTCAATTGAACCATGTACACCCCAATCTCGTGATATGGACTACTGATTCAGCGCCGTAATCACCTTTTCGGAGACCAGTACATAATCACTTGATTTGGACTTCTTCATATAGAAGCCAACCTTGTATTCGCCTGATGTTGCAAAGTTATAAGTGAAGTCATACGTACGGAACCAGAAGTTATCTTTTTGCTGGGTAATATCCTGACTCTGAATATCTTTTTGGCTGCCGGAAGGATCGGTAATCGCTACCTTGACTGCAGCAATATCAGTCTCCAGATGATCGACCTGGGTGAATACGTTAAACTTGAGTTTGCCTTTGCTAACATTGCCGAAGGCAGTATCCCCTTTGAACAAAAAGATATGTACATTCGGTTTATACAACTTTACGGTTTTGGCATCATTATCATAATCTACCAATCCGTCCATTTCACGCAGAGGCACATAGGTTTTGCCATTGATTACATACGAACCGCCATCCACTTCATTTCCGTTAATCCAGACCCGCACCTGCTGATAAGCGGAATCTGCAAACAGAACCGAGCTTCCCATCAAAAAGAAAGCTAGCGTAAAGGCAGCTACCCTTTTCCACATCATACGTTGCCCCTCCTTTAAAATGTATACTAAACATTCAGTAACATACTCATCTTCCATACATGTATACTCCTCAACTCTGTTTCAGTTGCGGTAAAAATATTGTAACCTTTTGATCTTTAGCATGACGGTATCGTACAGCGAAATCTATACTCCATAGGAGCATTTCCATTCCTTACACTGCTCATGGTAAAGTGATAAGAGAATATAGTCATAGGAGTCAGCAACAGATGGAACAGCTGACTTCAGATCCATACCTTGATACCGGGACAGGAGGATATATATGTCAATTGAACTACAGATGCTGGGTACTGGCAATGCCTTTGCCAAAAAATATTACAACAACAATGCACTCGTACATGCCGGTGATTATACACTGATGATCGACTGCGGAATCACGGCTCCTGCTGCTCTGCATGAGCTGGGCAAAGATCTGAATGATATTGATGCCATTCTGATTACGCATATTCATGGTGATCATGTAGGCGGGCTCGAAGAGCTGGGCTTTCGTGGCAAATTTGTGCATAACCGCAAACCGGTACTGTATATTGCCAGTACGCTGATTCGTCCATTATGGGAGCATACACTGTATGGCGGGATGAGCCAGGAAGGCATTGAGCAGCTGGAAGATGTGTTTGATGTTAAACCACTCGTAGCCGATCAATCGGTGCAGCTTGCCGAAGGACTGACCATTGAGCTAATCCAGACCCCACATATTGATGGCAAAAACAGCTACTCCGTGCTGATCAACAATGAGATTTTCTACAGTGCAGATATGAAGTTCCAATCTGATCTGCTGGAACAACTCGTGCATGATCGCGGCGTCAGACAGATTCTGCACGACTGCCAGCTGCACCCGCCTGGTATTGTGCATGCTACACTGGATGAACTCATGTCACTGCCCGAAGCGGTACGTTCTCGGGTCAAGCTGATGCATTATAATGATGACAAGGATGACTTCGAAGGTAAAACAGCAGGCATGGAATTTCTGGAGCAGCATCGTATCTATCGCCTTCCGGAATAGCAACTCATTTATGTAAGGCTAGATAACGATATGCAGTGCATTAACCAAAAAAGCTGCTTCTCCGGTCCATAGACGTAACCGGGAAAGCAGCTTTTTACATATATCTATTTCTGATTGTATGATTACCGATACCACGGTTGTACAAGAAAGACAATAATCTGCTGGTTTACAGATCCTTGATCATACGAACATGGGGAATACCCGCATCATCAAAAGGCTCGGCAGAAATCGTACGGTAACCAAGGCGATCATAGAATCCTTCAGCATGACACTGCGCATCCAGGATTGCCCGGATATATCCATGACTGCGCGCACAATCTTCCATTCCGTTCATCAGGGATGAACCGTAACCCCCTTTGCGATAATCCGGCAATACGGCTACACGCTGCATTTTGGCAGAACCGTCCGTGTAGGTCGTGATTCGTCCGGTCGCTACCGGCTGTCCCTTGTCCAGTAACAGAACATGATAAGCACTGCTGTCCAGACGATCATAATCGTCTATTTCGATATGTTCGGGTACATTCTGTTCTTCAATAAACACTTTACGCCGAATAGCAAAACATGCATCCAGCTGCTGCTGGTTCTGAACCTCTATCACTTCTCTTGTCACCTCTGTCTTCTCCTCCACCCGGTCAAACCAACAAGCGGTCGATCCATTGTTCTGATTTCCGTCATTATTGTACCTTTTATTGAGTAGACTGACTACTGTATGAATCGTTGGTACACAACCAAACGGCTTCTTCCCCAAAATGGAAAGAAGCCGCCAAACCAAACTATTAGTGGTTATACTCGGCATGAAGACGGTTAAGTTCCGCGATATCACGACTAAGCATTTCTTCGGTATAGTTGCCCTGTCCGAATCCGATCATCGCACGCAGCGGCATGTATTTAATCATCGCCAGCAGCAGATCCTGACTGTCTCCCATCATCTCATTTAATCCGGAGCGCTCGGCAAACTGCTTGGCCATGTCAGCGGTTGCCGGATTGGCTGCTACATCGCCGATCATCGTATTGCGGTGAAATGTAACCGGCAGGCTGACTGTTGATTTCACTTCAATTGTACTTTCCAGACGAATGTCACGAGAAGAAGCTCCGATACGGATCGCAAAAGTACCTGTCTCTACATGCCAGTCTCCAATATTCACATTGTAATAGGCAAAAGCACGCTTACCCAGTTCGAATATAACCTTACGGCTCTCTCCCGGCTGCAGATCGACTTTGGCGAATCCTTTCAGTTCCTGCTGCGGCCGAATAACCGTACTCTCTACATCATGCACATAGAGCTGTACAATTTCTTGACCCCGAACCGGACCAGTATTCGTAACCGTCACTTCTACCTTCACGGTATCTTCGTCTGTGCAGCTGGACGTATTTACCGTGAGATCGCTGTATTCGAAAGTCGTATAACTCAGTCCATACCCGAAAGGAAACAGCGGTTCAATCTGCTTTTGGTCATAATAGCGATAGCCCACGAATAAGCCTTCACGGTACTCGACACGATCACCTTCACCCGGGAAGTTCAGGAATGACGGATTATCGCTCAGCTTCACCGGGAATGTCTCCGGCAGCTTGCCGCTGGGACTCACCTCTCCAAACAACAGATCGGCAGCTGCACCGCCTCCGGCTTGTCCACCCAGATAACCTTCCAATACTGATTTCACCTGGTTAAGCCACGGCATTGTTACCGGCGAACCGTTACTGAGAACGACCACCAGGTTGTCCTGTACATCCGAGAGCGATGTAATCAGACGCTGGTGATTATCCGGCAGATCCAGATGTTCACGATCATATCCCTCGGATTCATAACGATCCGGCAGACCGGTGAACAGAATGACTACATCGGCTTCGGAAGCGATCCGGACCGCTTCCTGTACAAGTTCTTCTTTTACTTCATCACTGTCCAGATCATAGCCAGCTGCATACGTAACTTCAGCCTGATCCCCTGCAAGTATACGAATTTCATCCAGCGCCTGATCCAGATGAGTCGGATTAATATGAGAGCTGCCACTGCCCTGATAACGCGGCTTGACGGCGAACTCACCGATTACCGCAATTTTCCCTTCTTTGCGAAGCGGCAGCAGATGATCTTCATTTTTGAGCAGCACCATACTTTCACGGGCAACCTCACGAGCCAGCTGATGATGTTGACGGGAATCGAAGGAAGCTTCTGTCTTCTGCGCTGCTGCAGCCTTGAATACAAAATTCAGCAGACGCTCCACCGCTGTATCGAGTACAGATTCATCCAGCGTTCCCTGCTGAACAGCAGCTACAATCTTGGCATCTCCGATCCCCGCACTTGTCGGCATTTCCAGCTCCATGCCTGCCTGCAGTGCAGCTACACGTTCATTCACCGCCCCCCAGTCGGATACAACGAATCCTTCGAATCCCCATTCCTCTCGCAAAATACGTGTGAGCAATTCATGATTTTCCCCGGCATATACACCGTTGATTTTATTGTAGGAGCACATTACACTCCATGGCTGTGACTGTTTCACGGCTCCCTCAAAGCTGGCCAGATAAATTTCGCGAAGTGTACGTTCATCCACGATCGTATCTACCGACATCCGCCGGGTCTCCTGATTGTTGGCGGCAAAATGCTTCAGCGATGTGCCTACACCCTGGCTCTGTACACCCTGAATATGACCTGCAGCAAGCTCCGAGGACAAATACGGATCTTCGGAAAAGTACTCAAAATTACGTCCACATAGCGGAGAACGCTTGATATTTACGCCCGGTCCCAGAATGACCGCTACCTCTTCTGCCTGCGATTCCTGCCCAAGTGCTGTACCAACATGGTGCATCAATTCCCTGTTCCATGAAGCCGCCATGCCTGCTGCTGTTGGAAAACATGTTGCCGGTACACTATCGTTGAGCCCCAAATGATCCCCTTCTGCATCCTGCTTGCGCAGCCCATGAGGACCATCGGTCATCATAACAGATGGAATATTCAGACGTTCTATCGGCTGTGTATGCCAGAAATCAAGACCTGAACACAAGCTTGCTTTCTCTTCCAGCGTCAGGTTGGAAATCAGTTCTTTGATCGAATATGGTGTGTTCATAAGTACCTCCTGCATAATCGGATTGGATTAACTGATGAGATCTGCAACTTTCTTGTCTTTACATTTATTCTGGTTACTCTCTATTCACTTACCCCATATCATCATATGCCGAACGAATATCGTTGTATGGTAAAATTCGCAGTAAATTGGTACACATCGCAAAAATAATCAAAATAACAGCAACCAAATCAAATATATTAATGAATCAAAATCATATTTCCCCTTCCAATATTTAATCGAAAATTAGATTGAAAAAGAACATTTGTTCGTATATAATAAGAATAAATAAGAGAACAAATGTTCTGATAAGAGGGATGATTATGCTAGCCAAACATATCGGAGAATTACTCGAAATTGTATATATGGATCAGTCCGGCAAATTGACCCAACGGAGGATTGAGATCAAGCGAATTCGCAATGGTCTGGTATATGCAGATTGCCTGCGTTCGGGAGAACCGCGCACTTTTCGTGAAGAGAATATTTTGGCATGGCAACCTTCCAAAGCGATCAGACCGACGATTTCCGTCAAGCAGTTGGCTGCTTCAGCAACTGCCGTTGCTACCAGTTCTTCTCCTTCGTCTTCCTCCACTACTATTCCAAAGTCTGCCACTTCTACCGGTTCATCTACTTCTACTTCAGCAGCATCCAGAAAATCTTCGAATTCGTCCCAATCGTATCGCAAATACACTTCGTATACCTCGAAAAAATCACGTGTCCAAGCGGCTTCTCACGTATCGTAATCTATTCTAATCTGTCCTCTATATTCTGCTGCTATCTATAGTTACTGCAATCCCTCAATACGATTAAACGGCCAGCCGATTTAATAAATTATCCATCGATATTGTTAAACAAATAAAAAAATAGCAGCTACCTCTGTTCAAAGGTAGCTGCTATTAACATAATAGTCGTTTGTTCAGTAACTGTGTCTACTCAGGATAACAAGCCCATCAGATGCCGATAATCCATCATTTCTTCCGGGCTTTCTGCAGTTACACCGGATTTGACAAAATTCATCTGTCCAGTGCCATCTCCGATTTGTCCACGTTCTTCCAGAACATGTTGCAGATGTCTGGCCGTACCATTGCTTCCATCAATAATATCCACTTCTTCGGGGAAAAAGCGGCATAGATTACTGCGGAAATAAGGAAAATGCGTACAGCCCAGCACTACTGTACCGTACTGTCGCAAATCCAGATCTCCCAGCGCCTGTTCTAAATAAGGAAGTACATCCTCATCCCCAAACTTGCGCTCCTCAGCCAGCTGTACCAGGCCAGGCATCGGTACACTTTCCACAATATCTTCAGTATCAATACTTTTGACCAGATTATGGAACTTCTCTTCATTCAACGTCAGTCTTGTCGCCAGCACCAGTACTTTTTTATGCTTAATAATACTGTTCTGTACGGCAGGTTTGACTGCCGGTTCAATGCCGATTACCGGAAAATCGTATCGTTGCCGCAGATCCGTTACAGCGATACTGGTTGCTGTATTGCATGCAATCACGAGTGCTTTGATATTCTGGGCAGCCAGATAATCTGCAGCTTCGATTACATACTGTCGGACTTCATCCTTGGACTTTTCTCCGTAAGGTACATGCCGGGTGTCCGCATAAAATACATAATCTTCATTTGGCATCAGCTTTAGTGCTTCATGCATTACCGTCAAACCACCAACACCGGAATCAAAAATTCCTATCTTCACTCCGTTCACTCTTCCCTCTGTCCATTCACGATATGTCTTGTCTAATAATTCGTGTTATCTATACCTAATTATAACTTTTTCGATTCCATTTGAAAATAAAAGGGGGATGACTGCATCATCCCTCTATAAATGCTACAGCTTCCTGCAGCATTTGGTTAAAATGAGCCGGATAATCATGGCCCAGACCCGTTACATTTTTGAATACATATGGAATACCTTTGAAATCAAGTGCTTCCACCAGCTCCTGTGCTCCAGGCATACACTCTTCATCACTCTCGCCGCAAATAATATACATTTTTACGCCATGCTCTTTCCAGGCATTTAATCCCAGTTCCCATTCTTCTCGATCAGGCATCCAGGGAGCCACGAGGATCATACCACGTACACCGGATGAATATTCAGCTGCTGTATTCATGGCAACTCTGGCCCCTGCGGAAAATCCCGCCAGAATAGGTCTTTTACCCGAAGGCAGTGCATTCTCCGGCAGCAGGCAATCCCGGATCTCCATTTGTGGATTATCGATACGAGCCAGTTCTTCCATGGACTGCTTGAGCTCATCCATTCCTGTATCGATATCTATCCAATCATAAGCTCCCGTGAACTGAATCTGGGAAGACTGCAGTAAAGCCAGCTTATATTCCCGATCAAGCAGTGAACTCCAGTAAGGCTGCACGATATCCATATTCTCCTGTTCCCCGTGCAGAACAAAGATCGTATGGAATGTAGCTGCCGGCTTCTCCTGATCAGGAAGCACAATATTGAGCTTGGCACTGCTTTCGCTCATCGCCTGCGTCTCACGTGCCCGGCAGATTCCGATCAACCGCTGAAATTCGGGATCATGCCGCAAAGGCTCCAAGGTCTCCTCTTCTAACAGATACTCGGCAGAATACCAATATTCATGCTGCTCTATAGCTTCGCGTAGCAGCTGCAGTGCCTCGTCATTCATATCTGCTGCAGCAGCCAGACTATAGCGCAGATTGTATACCTGTGCCGGATTGCCGATTCCATCTGCCTGATGTTCCGTTATAAAATGATACGCCTCCGCACTTCCATGCTGTTCATAGATTTCCATCGTCCGATTAAGTAATCCTGTATATGTAAACTGAGCCATGAGACCTCCTGAGTAAATGTAATGGGTTGCTGTTCGATCCACCGGGCACTGTTTATTCCGAATATTCGGCCCAAATAAAGCAAGCCTCTCGTAAAAGGCTTGCTTTGTAAATCATGACGCTATATTCATATTAATATACAGTCCCCGAAATAAACAATAGCTGCCTCTTCATAAGAAAAAGCACAGAATGCTTGCCTCTATTGTATAGCCGTTGTTCATACAATTGAATCAGTTCAATGGCTATCCTGTTTATTTGGCAGACAATTCATCGCCTGTGACCCATTTATGATTTTTGACAGGTTCCCCGCCCGTAGTAGGCATATAGTCAACCATATAGACTGTTGTCTGTTGCGCAGAATCGATTGTTGCCTGTGCGCCCTGCATGCCTGGCATATGATCAGCATTCAGTATGATCTTGCTACCTGGCTTGAGCGGAGATTGACCAGCATTCTGAATTTCTTCATGAATCACCCATTTATGGTCTTTGACCGGCTCTCCACCTGTGACGGGTGTATAGGACACACTATAGACAGTTGTATCATACGCACCTGTAATGGTAGCCTCCGCACCTTTCATGCCCTTCATATGATCCATATTCATTATAACTATAGTACCTACTGGAAATTGAGGATGCTGCGCAGTTTGCAGCCCCGCTGGCACTTCAGCTGAGCTGAAATGATGCATCGCTCCACCAGATGCCTCGTTTCCCATAGACATAGAATCATGATCCGCTGTCTCACTTGATGAGGTAGTTGATACCGGATGATCCGTAGCTGCAGAATTGGGCGTATTGCTGCAGCCATTGAGGATGAGCAGCGTACCGATTCCTGCAGAGATTAGAGCTTTTTTCATCATCGTTTGCTCCCTTCTTATCATTTACTTTTTGAAATCCATTTCCTTCATTCTATCTATTTATATACTATACCCCTGTATGGTATATTGAATACTATAAATATGAATATACTTTGACAACCTTTCTTAATAATTAGTCGAGTAAGCTACGAATGACACAGATACAGATACAGATACAGATACAGATACAGATACAGATACAGATACAGATAAGTATGTAAAACAACAACCAGATGCAATAGGTGCTTTGATCGAGCGTCAGATAAGATGCAGGCTAAATTGTTGTCTGCATCCTACCTATACAGCTCCTGTTCTATGACAGTCCCTATCTATGTAATGATCCGATTCTTACGTGTTACTATATAATCTGGTTAACAATAATAGTATTTTTTCGCCAGACTCGGTTCATCCAGATACTCTACTTTTAGAACCTGCTGCAGACGTACACGACCAGTGACACCCTGCAGGCGCCTCTCCTGTGTACCAGGCCAGTCGGCATCAAGTTGGCGTTTAAGATCGAATATGCGCAGCCAGCTCTGTTCTTTGCTTAGTAGAGAGTTTCCAGCCTGGAACTCCTCCCATTCTCCCTGGTCTGCAGCATTAAATGTATTATTTAATACCGCATGCCATTCCTGAAAGTCGGATAGCAGTACATTTAATGGATGTAAAGACAGGGTAAGACAGACACACTGCTCCCGACCGGTAAAATGATTCAATTGCAGGAGATCCGGTTTTTCTTTCCATACCCACACCGGGTAGCTACCATCGTAAAAAGGCAGACGCTCTATCATTTGGTCCATCATCCAGCGATAGGCTTCCGGATAAGAAATATGATCGATATGCCCTTCCAAAAAGCCGTGTTGCTGGGCTTGCTCCCAAGCAGACAAAGACTGCACTGTCCAGTACTTGGAAGTAGACACAGCCGGATGTTTTCTCTTCATTATAATTGTTCTCCTTCCCTGTATGAAATGTATAGCGCAATCCTTTATGTATCATCAGTCGCCAAACGGCAATTATATACAGTTAAGCAGGCATAGTACGGCAGGTGTGTTCATAATCTATGTATCATAACAAAAAAAGCAATAAATTTTAAGTGCGATCCGTATTTGCTCCTATTAAATAAACAGAAAAATCAGATTACCCATCAAATTAAAAACGTGCAGCAGGATATCGATGGATATCCAGAGCTGCACGCTGTAGGTTATATGCATGACCTGTACAAGAGTAAGATTCTTGAGGGTATATGCTATATTGAGTGATTGTTTTAGTTAGCTTCCATATACTGGCTGAGGAGCTGAGTCACTTTACCTCGTACGGCCAGATCCGAGTTATCACGGTTTTTAACGATTTGGCTCACCTGCATCATAAAGGAATCCATTTCGTTCTCTATGTCAAATCCATACTGTTCGTTTCTGTTTTCCACGTTTCTCATGCCTCCAAAATTGTAAATTCGTTGTCTATCTAATATCACCCCCTGGCTATCATTTTAAAACAGCAATTTGTATATTTTTTATTTGTTTTCAGAAATAATTCACTAGCTTCTTTGAATAAGGCAATCATAATCAAAAAGCCCGGGCTATTCAGCGCCTGGACTTTTTTGCAGAAAATCGGTAAATCTATTCAATCTCGGATATTAGCAGCTTACTATGGTTTTATGCTGTTCGTTCTTGTATAGGAACGGCCTTGACGAGCTCTACCCTGTCAAGATAGGGTTCATCGCAGCGTGTATGCTATAAACTAATATCATTAGATTCTTATACTGTATTAATCTTCGGCAATATCTGCACGCAGAGCACTGGCAATTTCAATCATTTTGGGAATGACAGCTTCATTCATGCCCGATACATACAGATCTCCATCAAAATGACGGAAAGGAATTGTTGCTCCTTCGATCTCCCAAAGGAAAAAGTCCCCTTCGATTGACATGGTGGCTTCACCTTTGACTGTGAAGACCGGTGTATATACGATATCGGGCTGCAATTCAAAATAAGCTTTGCATTCTTCAAGAGTAATCGGCTGTTTTGCATCGTTCTCCTGCTGCATTTCCCGGGTAATTCGGTAACGTTGACCCATATGATGTTATCTCCTTTATATAAAATGCGGTTATTTCAAAATTCCATTATACACAAAGCAAAAAGCTCCCGCTACCGGAAGCTGCAAAATTGCATGAAGAGAAATTCAGAGGAGTGCATCAATAGCTGCCTGGATATAAGCCGGAATCGGTTGGTTCTCCTTTTCGATTCGTCGTCCGGCGTATATGATCAGCTGCTGTTGATTAACGACTGGATAACCGCCAGCATGCTCACCACGATATTCGATGACTGATCCTTTTGCTTCTTTGCAGGCTACTTTATAATCATCCAGTACGTGAAATACCTCTTCGGCTGTACGATCAATGTAAGCATACGCTGTTTCATTCATACGTTATATCTCCTTTGCTGCTATATCTATCCATGATTGATAACTTCGACGGTTATTCTTGTAACATAATCCTCTTCACTCGTCACAGCCACTTCATCGATCAAATACTCTTCATACACATACTCACCGGGCTGCAAATCCTGCTGTTTTATAAAATCCTGCAGGCGTGTATATGTAGTATCAAGCGTATCATAAGTACCATGATGAAAAGCAACAGCATACCGGCCTCTCGGCTTAGTGAATGTCTGCAGATCCGTATGAATAGAGTCTGTTTTCACGAAAAAATAAGCCGTCTGTTGTTCTCCGGATAGCAGCTCTCTCGTGTCCATCATTGTACCTACGAATGAAGAAGCTACCGATTGAGTAAAATGATCGAATTCCCGAAACCGATTCGTCCATTCCAGATAACTGTTATGCTGATTATCATCTATCAACATCTCACTGCGAATCAGCTTCTCTTCAGGCTGTTCTTCTATGCGAATCTCGCTGTATTTGGCACTGAGTCCTTTCGCCGTAAAATCCACAGTTTCCTGCAGCACACGCTGGATCTGTCGCAGCTTGGTAATTTCCTGCTCAATATGCAGCATTTCTTTATCTGCGATCTCAATCAATTGTTCTGCAGTGCGATGATCCAGATAATAACGGATGTCTTTGAGCGGCATCTTCAGTTCTTTTAAAATATGAATAATTAGAAAGACATCCAGCTGACGATGAGAATAATAACGATATCCTTTTTCATTAGTGTATACAGGCTTAAGCAGATCAATCTCATCATAGTGAAAAAGTGTTCGTTTATTTACTTTGCACAAACGTGCAAACTCACCTGTTGTTAGGTATACTTCGTTTGGAGTTGTCTTCATATTGCCTCCTTGACTATCCGGTTACGGTATACTTTATTCTAAAACATAATGACCAAAATGAGGAGATACCATCCGTGATCTCCAGAAATTCAGGTGACTGGTATGAAAATAGAAATTCTAAATGTAACAGCAGATAATCTTCAGGCTGTTCTGGCACTGCATGTAGCGCCAAATCAAGTTTCTTATATTGAGAATACAGCCCAGTGTCTGGAAGAAGCAGAAGAGTGTTCTTTTTACCAACCGGCAGGCTTGTATGCTGATCATACACTTGTTGGCTTTGCTATGTATGGCTGGTTCCCGGGTGAAGGAAATGCAGGACGGGTATGGCTGGACCGTTTTCTCATTGATGAACACCATCAGGGACAAGGACTTGGTACGATCATGCTGACTGCCTTAATTGATCATCTTCATCATGTATATGGTCCTGCTGATATTTATCTTAGCCTGTTTGAGGATAATCAGGGAGCGCTTTATTTATATGAGAAATTTGGCTTTCGATTTAATGGAGAGTTGGATATTAATGGAGAGAAAGTCATGGTCAGAAGCTATTCCGGGAACAAATAGACTCCACGTCACAATTCTATCTGGCAACTGGATATAAAACAGCAATAAAAAAAGCCCTTGATATTCAAGGACTCTCTCGGTATGACCTGTAGTGGGATCGAACCACTGACCCCTACCCTGTCAAGATAGTGCTCTCCCGCTGAGCTAACAGGTCGTATAACAATCACAAGAAGTAATATACCAAATCACATCAAGACTGTCAATATCTAACTCGCTTGCCTGTACAGCCGGATTATCTGCTTGGGATGACAATAAGACGCAGGTACAAACAGCAGCATGATATGTACAAGGCAGCGATAGATCCTAGCATACGGGTTCATTCCATGTCGCGATATAATTCTCTATCCTCTTCTAATATTGGGTCCAATATGAAGCATCTTCTGATCGTGGTGTCGGTGTTCGTGGTCGTCTGGTCTCACGCTCCCAGCCGTCGATCATAATAAGAGTCTCCAGGTCTTCTTTGTTGTCCCAATATATGTAGCGCTTGTTCTCCAGTACAGTCAATGTATGTATCAGTTCATCGATGGATCGATAAGTTATGGCGGATAGTTCACGCCAGCCAGGCATCCGGCGATGACGGGCAAAAAAGTTGTATAGAACACGCAGCAGCTTCCTCTCCTGATCGTCCAGCATATTTCCCACTCCTCTAGTATTCAATATTTCACACCAAAAAAGAACGTATGTTCTTATATTTTATAGAGTATATTGCTTTTTGGCAAGGATAGATTTGTTGTTTTTTAATCAGATAACAAAAAACCCCCTGCTTTATACTGGTCAAGCCCCTATTTTGTAG